>CAZLTD010000019.1:0-58030 GCA_964562385.1 uncultured Desulfobacula sp. | reverse complement strand
AGAGGGGTCAAAATTGGGCGCTGACAGGGGGTCATTTTTCGACGCTGATTGACAGGTCATATTCCGATTGCTACTTTGCAATTCTTTAACTATTTCTTCATCTTCTGCGGATGCCCATTTTGTGCAAAATCCAATTTCCACACGATCAAAGAATCTTTTGATGATTTGCTCATATTTAAATTTAATATCACGCTCAAAATTCGATTCTCGAATTAGATCAGAATAGGATTGACGGTAATATTTCATCAGCCCTAAAAACATGTCTAAACTGATACCTCTTTGTCTGTGCCTTTCTGCTTCAATTATACCAAAATATGATGCTGGATCAGAAGTATATTCTTCGTCTGGCCCCAGTTCAAGGTCTCGACCTTTCGCATTCAAAGCATCAATTAATGATTTTGATAAGCCGGATATTGAAAGCCTCCATGCTTCTTTTAAAGTAGAAGTATATTTTGTATAATCTCTTTGCTTTGCATAGCTCAAAATTCTTTCCATCAACCAATCTTCATGGTTTAGAACATATTCTTTTAGTTTTGAAAGCATTTTGGCTGGCCTCCTGTAAAGTGGTTGGGTCTTGAGTTAATCGCAATAGATCATTGCTAACTTATTGTTTAATATAACAAAATTAAGAATAGAATAAAAGAGAGTGGGATATCGAGCCTGGCTTTCCTTTTTCTCGAAAACAACTTTTTAACTCAAAGCTGTTCAATGTGTCTTCCATAAGTCATCGTTTTTCTGGTAAGTTATCCAACCACAATATCTTGGGTCAATAAAATTGGCCCAAAATCATCTTTATGGAAAATAAATTATACCGGGAGTATTTATATTTTTCGAGGAAAATAGAACTAAATTCTTAATTTTGACAGATAGTCTTTAAAAACTATTAGATTATCTAACTTGTTTTTTTAAGAGAATTGTCTTTTGAATCATTCTGGCCCTGATATCCAAGGCCATTAGCCACACCAGCAATATAGTTAGCGGTGCAGCTACTTTTCTTTTTGCCAACGACGATGTCCTTTTAAGATTTTTAATGTCAATCGGCATAGATATCACGTTAAACGAAGGAGTCCCATTCTAATGAACACTTATAAAGTCTCTTATATAAAAATTGAAAGAAAAATACCGTATTGCACAATTTTTGGACTTGGGTTGTACGCAGAGAGGAACGACGATCTGGTTTAGAGATGCCGGAATTCCCAGAAATCAGCTTTAAACTTGCTTGGCGAAATATTGTATCAATGGAAGATCAGGCAGACATATTAGATGAAGTCAAACGCCTCACTTACCATATTAATCCAAGATTATGGTTGGGCATAAAATTATTATCTATGTATCCCAAAGTACGACCTGGGGAAATGCTTGATGTAAAAGAAGGTCATATAAATTTAGCTGAAAAATGGATTTTATTTCCAGATCCTAAAGAGGGAATCCCCAAATTTATACATCTTTTAGATGAACATGTTGAACTGATACGCGAAATCCGTGGACCTAAGGGTGTTCCCAATATGTATTTTTTCAGACATGTAAAAGCAAAATCAGGCGTAAAAACCGGAACTCGATTCGGGCAAAAACAATTTAGACTATGGTGGAATCGTGCTTGTAAGAATTTGGGGATTAAGGGTGTTGATTTATACGGCGGCACAAAACATTCAACTGTCACCGCACTTGGCAAAGAATTAACCCCGGAACAAATCCAGCGTGGTGCAACCGGTCATGTATCCGATGCATTTAAAAGATATATGCTGCCAGATGTAAATGAAGCACTTACCGCAACGAAAGCTGTCCAGAAAATACAAAAGCGGCCTGATAAACTTCTGATAAAGCTTTCAGGCCGCCAAAATCAATTCAACTTATTGAATTTACTTGTAAAAAATGGGGTGAGTGACGGGATTTGAACCCGCGGCAACCAGGGCCACAACCTAGTGCTCTACCAACTGAGCTACACCCACCGCAAAAAACTCTCCTTAATTATCAGAACCCGGACTGTTTTTCAATACTTTTTTGTATAACCCTCCCCGGTTTTTTCTGATAAAATATCCGGGTTTAACATTGACCTTAAAGTCCTGTTTGACTATTATCCTTGGGTATTATTTAATTTTATACAGGAAATCAGTTATGAATGCACTGCTTATATTTGTTGTCAGACTCCTTTTGGGGCTTGTTTTCGGTATTATGTTTACCCGGCTGTTCAAACCGGACTGGGAAATCTACCACGGCATGCTCATCGGCGTCATCCTTGTTGCTCTAGCTTACGGGATGTCGGCGGTTAGAACAAAAAAATAAAAATCAACCTATCAGGACATAAACGACCATTGAAAAATATCATTTTAGGCACCGCAGGACACATTGACCATGGCAAAACCAGCCTTGTAAAAGCTCTCACCGGGATTGAAACCGACAGGCTCAAGGAAGAAAAAGAACGAGGGATTACCATTGAGCTTGGGTTTGCCTCCCTGGATCTGCCCGGCGGCCAGCATATCGGTATCGTGGACATGCCCGGGCATGAGAAATTTGTTAAAAATATGGTAGCCGGGTCCAGCGGCATTGATGTGGTCACCATGGTGATCGCGGCAGATGAGGGTGTGATGCCCCAGACGCGGGAGCACATGGAAATATGCAACCTGATGGGTGTTGAACACGGTCTTGTGGCCCTGACCAAAACCGATATGGTGGATGAGGACCTGATGGAACTTGCCCTGGACGATATCAGTGATTTTGTCGAAGGCACCTTTTTAGAAGACAAACCGATCATCCCGGTTTCCTCTGTCACGGGACAGGGGATTGAATATTTTTCAGCCACTCTGGAAGATATCTGCAGCAAAATCCCGGAACGCAAATTCTCCTCAATCTTCAGGCTGCCGGTTGACCGGGTCTTCTCCATGAAGGGCTTTGGCACCGTTATCACCGGGACCCTGGCCTCCGGTGCCATTAATGTGGGGGATGACATCATGGTCTTTCCCAAACGCATTGTCTCCAAGGTAAGAGGAATACAGGTCCACAGCGAAGGTGTGGATCATGCCGGTGCCGGTACCCGGACAGCCATCAACTTCCAGGGACTTGACAAAGACTCCGTGGACCGCGGTGATATTTTGTCCACGCCTGACACCCTGATTGAAAGTTATATGGTGGACGCCCATTTCCATTATCTGAAAAGCAATGGCAAGCCAGCCAAAAACAGGACCCGGGTACGGTTTCATTCTGGGACCAGTGAGATCCTGGGATATATGATTTTACTGGACCGCAAAGAGCTGCTGCCCGGCGATGACGCCTGTGTCCAGTTCCGGCTTGAAGCACCGGTCTGCTGCATCAAAGACGACCGGTATGTCATTCGAAGTTACTCCCCGGTGAAAACCATTGGCGGCGGTTCGATCCTCAACCCGGTGTCCCAGAAACACAAATTATTTGACAACGTTGTTACCCAGGGGCTTGAGGACCTGCTTTTAGATGACCCGGAGCAGACCATCTCATTTTTCCTCTCCCTGAAAGGGTATGAAGGGCTCTCTTTTTCGCAGCTTCGCGTCATGACCAATATCGCTGACAGGAAACTGGCCGCAGCATTGCAGAAGATGCTGGCCAAGCAGCAGGTGGTTCAGACAGACAAGGAGCGCCAGATTTATGTTCACGGCCCCTTTATCGACACCTTCAAGGAAAAGCTGCTTGAAAAAATCACGCTTTATCACAAAGAGAACCCTTTAAAAGAGGGGATGCCGACCCAGGAGCTGAAATCCAAATTCCAGTATATTGATGACACCAAATTTTTTAACCTGCTGTTCACCAAGCTGGCCAAAGAGAACATGGTTGTCCTGGACAAGAACATCATCCGGTTGGCAGACTTTGCCGTGGCGCTCCAGGTGGATCAGCACGAGGTCAAGGAAAAGATCAAATCCATTTACCAGTCATCCGGCTTGACCCCTCCCTTTTTCAGGACCATCTGCCAGGACATCGATATTGACAAGAAAAATGCCACCGATGTTTTGCGCATGCTCATTGATGAAAAATCCGTTATCAAAACCAAGGATGATCTCTATTTTGATGCCCGTAGGATCGAAGTGCTTGAACAGCAGTTGATTGACTTTTTAAAAGAAAATGAGTCGATCACCACCCCGCAGTTCAAGGAAATGATCGGTGTGTCCAGAAAATTTGTCATCCCGCTGATCGAGTACTTTGATTCTGTTAACCTGACCATCCGGGTGGGGGATACGCGCCAGCTGAGGCGGAAAGTATAGTTTCAGGACTTTTTAGGATATCCGGCCTATCCCTGTTTAACCACCGGCAGATACACTGAAAATGTACTGCCCTTTCCCACAACGGATTTCACAAAAACACATCCCTTGTGCTGTTTAACAATGGAGTAGGCAATGGTGAGGCCAAGACCGATTCCTTTGCGTGCCCCCATGGGTTTTGTTGAAAAATAGGGATCAAATATTTTCCCCATGTGCTCTTCCGGGATGCCCCTGCCATGATCTTTTATATCAATTTTAATCATGCAGTCATCTGCCTGGTCCGGAAAACCGACATCCGCCACCCGTTCGGTTTCAATGTTCCGGGCGCAAATTTCAATAATCCCGCCATCTGGCATAGCATCTGAGGCATTGTCTATCAGGTTGTTAAAAGCCTGCTTCATCTGCCTTTTATCAAACGCTGTTGTCCAAAGATCCTTATCAATGGATACGCGGTAAACAATATTTGGGTCATCATGCCGCTCTTTAAGTATCAGTGGGATAAAATCCTTCACTGACCCTTTCTTTCTTACCGGGATACCGCCCTTTGAAAAGGTGATCAACTGAAGGGTCAATTCCCTGGCATTTTGGCACATATCCTTGGCCGTCCGGAATAATTCACTGACATCCTGACCCATATTATTTTTGATCTGCGCCAGTTCAATATTGCCAAGGATAATGGACAACAGGTTATTAAAATCGTGGGCAATGCCCCCGGCAAGAATACCGACAGCTTCCAGTTTCTGCGCCTGAACCAGCCTTTTCTCCAGATATTTCTGCCGCTCCCGGGACTTGACACGCTCGGTTATATCCACAAAGAAATTCAGGGATGCGGGCCTGTCCTGCCAAAGGGTTGTGGTATTGGTGGATTCCACCCATTTTGTTTCCCCCTGTTTATCTATAACCCTGAACGGATAGGTCTGTTCGAACTCTTCCCCTTTCAACCGTCTGATATAATTTTCAAGGACCATATCCCGGTCATCCGGGTGGATAATATCAAAGGGGCTTTCATGGGCCAGCATCTCTTTGGATGAATATCCAAGGAAATCGCAGATCTTTTGATTGGCAAAAACCACTTTCATATCCTGTGACATGAGAATGCCCACAGAGATATTTTCAACAAGATGCCGGTATTTGTCCTCTGACTCGCGCAGTTTATCTTCAATTAGCTTTCTTTGGGTAATATCTCTTGCTGAAATCAATACACCACACGGCTGGTCGTGCTTTGTTAGCGGCCCGGAGCTGACCTCCACCGGCACAATATCACCCTTTTTGTTTTTAAATGCCGTTTCATAAAAAAACATCTCCTTATTCCCGGAAAGCCGCTCCTGTTTCAATTGTTCATACAATTCCAGCTGGTCTTGGGGAATAATATCGATGAGACTGCGGCCAATCACCTCTTTTGAGGAATACCCGCTGATCTCAAGCGCGGCACGGTTGGCGTAAGTGATTATCGCCTCCATATTGACACTGAGTATCATCTCCTTGGCATTTTCGGTCAGCAACCGGTATTTTTCTTCACTTCTTTTGATAGCTTCTTGGGCCAGCTTACTGGCATTGATATCCCGCATCACATGGATAGACCCGATAAGGCGGTCTTCAGGGCAGCATATGGGGGAAACACTGACCATGCAATACCCGCCCAGCAAGTGCTCATGGACTTCTGCATGATGTTCACATCCGTCTGCCATAAGTTTTGAATGGGGACAGCATTCTAGGGGGTATGATGTACCATGAACAATTTCATAGCAATACTTGTTTACCATAAGTCCCGGGTCCAGACCCTTAAGCCTTGCCATGGCCCTGTTGACGTGGACCACTCTGTGATGGTTGTCAAGAATCATGATACCGTCGGGCAGGGTATCTAAAATTTTGGCCCAGTTATTTTCTTTAATCTGGCGGGACAATGCCTCATGGGTGGATTCCGGTATCTTCATTTTTTCTCCTCTAACTGATAAAAAAATTCAGTCGGCCATTGTGGCCGTAACCGGAAAATCATCCCTGTTATAAGGATTATCTTCCGGATTGAGAAGTACAAAGTCTGTTCAGAACCATTGGGTAGATACCGGATTATTCGCAGCAGGATGGAACATCAGATCAGTGAAACAAGTAGTAATTATTACATAATTTACTTACCTGTAAGCTTAAAACAGGAACTGCTTAATTGTCAACCATGGGTTGGGATTTTTTGGGCAAAGGCCTCGATAATACTGTCCAGATGAATTTTACCCTGAAGTGTTAAAACAAACCTTTTTTCATCAAAATCAGCCAACCCCGCCTGCTGCGTGGAAAGAATAATTGTCTTAAACTGCTGTTCAAATGATATTTCAAACCGCGCTTTAAAGACAGCCAGGTCAATTCCCTGCCCGGTCCGAAGGCAGAGCATGATCATCTCAAGCATTTTCTGCTCTAAGGAAAGGTGCTCTTTTTCTGCCACGGGTGATTTGTTTGCTCCAAGATCCCGGCTATATAATTCCATATCCCGGTGGTTCCAGAAACGGTGGGTGCCGGTAAATGAATGGGCAGCCGGGCCAAATCCCATATAAGGGATATAATCCCAATACTTTGAGTTATGCCGGGATCGGTTTGTTTTTCCTTTTGCAAAGTTGGAAATTTCATAGTGTTCGTATCCGCAGGATTCAAGAAAGGTGACGGTATTTTCAAAAAAATAGAACCGGGTGTCGGCATCCATGGGAATGAAACGGCCTTTGTCTTGCCGGATTTTAAGAGGCGTGCCCGGCTCAATGGTGAGCATATAGCAGGACAGATGTTCAGGTGTCATTTGCACTGCTTTTTCAAGATCTGCCCGCCACACGGGTTTCGATTCAAAGGGCAGTCCGTAAATCAGATCGATACTGATATTGTCAAACCCTGCTTTCCTGGCACTGTCTATGGTGTCAACCGCCTCTTGTGCCGTATGAATGCGGCCCAGAAAATTCAATTTATCCTCATTAAAGGACTGGACACCAATACTGATCCGGTTCACGCCGGCGGACAAAAGATCGTCCAAATACCCCGGTTTCAAGGTGCCCGGGTTGATCTCCACAGTCACCTCGGTATCCGGCAGCACACAAAAGGACCGGTGCACGGTGTGTATGATTTTTTTAATATCCGGGCAGGACAGGACAGATGGTGTACCGCCGCCAAAATAGATCGTGTCGATCTCTTTTTGGGGATCGGATCGCAATGCCACTTCTCTTTTTAAACAGGAGATATAGTCCGGGAGAAGTGACAGGTCAATGACGGAAAAAAAATCACAATACCTGCATTTTTTAATACAGAACGGCACATGGATATAAACGGATGACGGTTTTTTACGCAGCTCTTTGAAGGACAAGTTTTCAATCATTTATTTTCTTGCACGCAGTCCCGGCTGACAGGCAATGCCCATCCCTGACAGGGACTGCCCCGACGGTTAGACAAAACGTTTCATCAACTGGTCAATGACATCATCCACATTTTCCGGGGTAACACCGTAAGCCTGGCAGGCCTTTTCCACCCGCTCCAGATCAGAGCTTTGTTCCATATCCTCAGGTCCCCTGAAAAAACCCATTCTCCGGCCGACCTGATAGAGAATCCGTTTTTCCTTCGGCATGTCAAAAAAGCTGTCAATAATGCCGATCATGGCGGCCTTGTCTTCCGGCATCTTCCCGTTAATATTTTCAAACAGGTTGAGAATATGATCGCTTTTAACATGGGACTCAATACCGTCAAGGCTTTCAAGAAACAGCCGCAGCTCCTTGGCCATCATGGCATCAGTGGGTTTTTCAAACTCTCCGCGCCGGGCTTCCACAGCCAGGGCAGTGCCATTGGTAACCGCCAGGGTTCGTATGCGGATAAAATCAGGATTGATGCTGTTTAAGGCAGATGCTGTTTCAAGGGCATGATCAATGGAGTAATCGATACCGCCCAGACCCGGCATGACGTATTCGGAAAGCTGTATCCCGGCGTCTTTCACCTTGAGACCGGCCTTGATATGGCCCTCTTTGGTGGTGCCTTTCCGGGTTTTTTTCAATACAATATCCGAGCCGGATTCCATGCCGATATGAATCCGGTTCAACCCTGCCCGGGCGATGCGTTCAAGATCAACCTGCTTAATCCGGGCAATGGTATGGCTTCGGGCATAAGACGTTATACGGTCAACATCGGGGAAACATTTTTTAATATGGTCCAGAACAAACACCAGGTCATTGGGTTTCATGATCAATGAATTGGCATCCTGTAAAAATATCGATTTCATGCCTGCGGCATACCAGTTCACCGCCGCATTAAATGCCACCCGGTCTTTTTCTTCAAAGCTGTTGTAAAGGGTGTTTATCACTTCATGGTCGCCAAACCCGCCGGGTTTGACAATCTGTTTTATCCGCCCGATATAATTGTGGAGCAGATCAATGTCTTTTAGTATATTTTCCACGGACCGCAGGGAGAATTTTCTTTTCTTGTACACCCGGCAAAAGGTGCAGTTATTCCAAGGACAATTTCGCGTCAGCCTGATCAGAAAGCTGTTTGCCTCGCTTGGCGGACGGATCGGACCCTGCTCAAATCCTTCATAGATATCTTGTTTTTTCATATGTCCTGCTTTGTAAAAAATTCTGATTTATCTGTGTGCTGGTATCTCAATTCAATGTTTCGTTACTTAAATATTCTAACACCGGAAAAGGCAAAGTCAATTTGTTTGAATTTGCACGGTCTATTTATTACGGATTGCCTTGAAACATTACAGGTTATTGTGGTACTTATCGGTGATTTACAGCAAATTAATCGTGAAATTAATAAAGGATGGCCCTTTGCCTTTTTATGCGGGCCTTTCTGGTGCAACACATAAACACCTGCCTGTTTTAAGAGCCGGCAGCGGTTATATAATTGAAGGAGGAAATCATGCCAGGTTTTGAAATATTTGGGGATGAAGAAAGAAAACAGGTAACCGATGTTCTTGAAACCGGTGTTCTTTTCAGATATGGATTTGAGGGCGCCAGAAATGGTCATTTCAAAGCCCTTGAATTTGAAAAAAAACTGTGCGAAATTACCGGTTCCGCCCACAGTCACCTCTGTTCCAGCGGCACAGCGGCACTTGTTACAGCACTTAGTGCCTGCGGCATCGGAGCCGGTGACGAAATCATTATTCCGCCATTTACCTTTGTGGCCACATTTGAGGCGGTGATCAGTGTGGGGGCTGTTCCCGTGTTTGCGGATATTGATGAAACCCTCTGTCTTGACCCGGACCTGCTTGAAAAATTTATCACCCCCAAAACAAAAGCCATTGTCCCGGTTCACATGTGCGGTTCCATGGCCCGGATCGACGAAATCAAAGCGGTGTGTGATAAAAAAGGAATTATATTGTTGGAAGATGCCTGCCAGTCGCTTGGCGGCACCTACCAGGGCAAAGCACTGGGCACCTTCGGCCTTGCGGGATGTTTTTCCTTTGATGCGGTAAAAACCGTTACCTGCGGCGAAGGCG
Organism: uncultured Desulfobacula sp.; assembly: GCA_964562385.1. Taxonomy (GTDB): domain Bacteria; phylum Desulfobacterota; class Desulfobacteria; order Desulfobacterales; family Desulfobacteraceae; genus Desulfobacula. The sequence continues at coordinate 48,352 of CAZLTD010000019.1, read as the reverse complement.
GCGGACTCATCACCGACAGCGAAGATGTTTATAAAAAAGCTGACCAGTATGCCGATCACGGGCATGACCACCTGGGCGGGCCGGACCGGGGAGCGGATGACCACCCTATTATCGGCACCAACTTTAGAATCAGTGAGCTGAATGCAGCCGTGGGCCTGGCCCAGCTGAACAAGCTGAACCAGATCATAGAGACCCAGCAAAAAAACAAATATGCCATCAAAAATGCCATGGCAGATATCGGTGATGTCTCCTTCCGGTATATCCCAGATGCCAAAGGCGATTCCGCCACATTTTTAAGTTTTTTCCTGCCCACTGAAGGCAGGACACGGCAGGTGGCACAAAATCTTGCCGAAAACGGTGTGGGATGCCCCTACTGGTATGACAACAACTGGCATTACTATAAAAAATGGCACCATTTACAGCAGATGAAACGGTCCGGCAAGCTGCCGCTTGAATTATGCGACAACCTGCCCGATTACGCCAATTTGAACCTTGAAGCGTCAGACAATATCATGAAACGCACCCTTTCCATGCAGATCATGCTCTCCTGGACACAGGAGGATATTGAAAAACGGATTGACGCCATTATGAAATCGTTTAAAGGATAAAGAGATGTTTAGAAATTTTAAACTGGTTCCCAATGTTATTTTCGGCAGAGGGTGTTTCAACCAGCTGGATGAAATTATTGAAAATCAGCGGAAAAACCCGGATGCCTGGGCAGTGTTTGTTACGGATGATGTATTCAAGGGAAAAGAGCTTGAGAAACGCCTCCCGGTCCACGACAGGGACATGCTGTTATGGGTGAACGTGGATGACGAACCCAAAACAGGGTACGTGGATGACCTGACGCTTAAGGTCATGGACTTTGCCGAAAATCTTCCCTGTGCTGTCATCGGCATTGGCGGCGGAAGTGCCATGGACCTTGCCAAGGCTATCTCTTTGATGCTGACAAATGAAGGCTCCTCCACCCTTTACCAGGGATGGGATCTGATCAAGAACCCGGCGGTTTACCACGCAGCCGTACCCACCCTATCCGGTACCGGTGCCGAGGTCTCAAGAACCGCCGTGTTAACCGGCCCTGAAAAAAAACTGGGGCTCAACTCGGACTATACCGTGTTTGACCAGGTGGTGCTTGATCCGGAACTGACAAAAACCGTTCCCAATGACCAGCACTTTTATACCGGCATGGACTGTTACATCCACTGCATTGAGTCCCTGGAAGGCACCTATTTGAATGAGTTTTCCAAATCCTATGGCGAAAAATCCCTGGATCTGTGCCGGCAGGTATTTATCGACAACCACCCGGACAGGGCGGACAAGCTGATGATGGCCTCTTTTTTCGGCGGCATGAGCATTGCCTACTCACAGGTTGGGGCGTGTCACGCTTTGTCCTACGGGCTTTCCTATGTTCTTGGCACCCACCATGGGATCGGCTGCTGCATCGTGTTTGATTACCTTGAAGAGTACTATGCCAAAGGGGTCAAAGAATTCCGCACCATGATGGAAAAATGTGATATCGAGCTGCCGCGCAACCTGGTATCCGATTTATCCGAAGACCAGGTTGAAACAATGATCACCGTGGCACTGGGCCTTGATCCTTTATGGGAAAACTGCCTGGGAAAAGACTGGAAAACAATCATGACACGGGATAAAGCACGATCCCTGTTTCTTCAGATGTAATAGGTGACACAGAATGACCATTGCTGTTATCCCCTCCAGGTACGGATCAAGCAGGCTTGAAGGAAAACCGCTGGCCCTTATTGCCGGCAAACCCATGATACAACGGGTGGTTGAGCAGGCTGACAAATCAAAAGCCGTGTCTCAAACCATTGTTGCGACAGACGATGAACGGATCATCACGGCCGTGACCGGCTTTGGCGGAAAAGCGGTGATGACATCCGATCTGTGCCGGTCCGGTACGGACCGGGTTGCCCAAACTGCGGATATGCTGAATCTGGGTCCCGACGATATTGTTATTAATATCCAGGGAGACCAGCCTGTCTTTCATCCAAGCGTTATTGACGACTTGATCCGGCCCTTTGACAACGACCCGGATCTTTTGATGTCTACCCTTGCCTTTAAAATTGTGGATAAAAGAGAAATTACCGATCCCAAAGATGTCAAGGTAACCTTTGACCACAACGGATTTGCCCTGTATTTTTCCAGAGCCCAGATCCCCTTTCCCAGAGACGGACAGGAAAATGTGGACTTTTATAAGCACCTGGGCTTTTATGCATATAAAAAAAGTTTTTTAGACACGCTTGTGGATCTGCCCACCGGCAGATGCGAGGACATTGAAAAGCTTGAGCAGTTAAGGGTCCTGGAATACGGATACAAGATTAAAGTGGTGATTACCGGGCATGACTCACCTGAAATTGACCTGCCGCAGGATATCGAACGAATCGAGGCAAAACTTGTTTAAACTGTTGAAACCACATGAAATCACTATATAAGATACTTCACACCACCTGTCATACAGCATGGGGTGGTCTTGAAAAAAGGATCTTCAACGAATCGGTCTGGATGGAGGAAAACGGACACCAGGTTGTCATTGCCGCCCCCAAGGATACCCCGCTGTTTATAAAAGCCAAACAACACGGTTTCAAGGTATACCCGGTTGCGTTCAGACGGCTTACCATGCGTAAAGATTACAAACAGCTCAAACGCATTCTTTACTATGAAAAACCCTGGATAATTAACACCCATGGCAACAAAGATTCCAAACTGGCTCTTTTTGCAGCCAAACGCGCACAGATCCCTTTAAGAATTTTATCCCGCCATATCAGCGCCCATGTAAGCAACTCCTGGTATAACCGGATCATTTATAAAAAACTGTGCCACTATATATTTACCACGGCTGATTACACGACGCAGCATCTTCGAAAAGTGTTCAAGCTCAAAGATATGCGGGTGTTTTCCATGCCAAGCGGTATCATTGTCCCAACGGATCTGCCCAAAAAAGAAGATGCCAGGAAACAGCTGGCACATGATTTTGGTCTTGATCCCGAAACACGGTTTGTCGGATTTGTGGGAAGGGTATCTGCTGATAAGGGCGTGGCAAATCTGCTTGAAGGATTTGCAAAAATAAAGGCCAAATTGCCTGAATATCATGTCGTTATCGTAGGAGACGGGATCCAAAAATATATGGATCTTCTCTCTTCGACAGCCTCGGGGATGGGAATGACAGATAGAATTCATTTCACCGGTTTCAAGGAAAATGTCTGGTCCTATTACCGGGCGCTTGACTGTAAAGTGCTGCCCAGTAAAAATGTCCGGGGAATTCCCTTTGAAGGCGTTCCCCAGTCGCTTCTGGAAGCCATGATCTGTGAATGCCCCGTGATCGGTTCAACCAGCGGCGGCATCCCCGATATTATCGAACATGAAAAAACAGGGCTGCTTTTTGACCCCAACGATGCCACAGACCTGTCTGAAAAACTGTTCAGCACCCTTAAAAACAAGGATGCGTCCGCAGCCCGGGTCACAGCGGCGAAAAGCAATGTTGAAAAGCACCATACCATTGATGCCATGGGAAGAAACATCATCCGCATCTACCGCCTTCACCAGGTGAAACTGGAAAGAACTCCCTACTGATTCTTTTTCTTTTCAGATGAAAGTTGTTTTTTGGCTCGCAAAAACACATACCCGTTAAGCAGTGTGTAGGTGGCAAAAAACAGCAGCAGTTGGGCCACCACCTTTGCAATTACCTCGCCCATTGAAAAATAGTGGATAAACAGGTAAATCAGAAAAATAGAAGAGGTAAGGTTAAAGGCCACCACAAAAAGGTACTTGATTACCTCTGACATCTTAGGAGCATCGCGATAGGCAAAGGTGAAATACTTATTTGATGAAAAATGGACCAGGGTGGATAAGACTCTTGCCAAAACCGAGGCGGTCACAAATCCGCAGGAAAGGTTAATCAGCAGTATATAGGTGCCAAAATCTGCAATGGTGCTGAACCCGCCTGACAATGAATATTTTAAAATCTGCTTAAACCGGAAGGCAAACCACCATAAAAAAAGTGTTCGATAGACAAGAAAAGAGTCTGCCAGCGGCCGGAAACTGGACATGGCGTTATTGTCGACATAAACGGTTTCAATGGGAACTTCAATCACTGTAACACCGTCCTGAATAAGTGTCAGCAGCATTTCAAGCTCATAGGCATACCGGTCCGAAGACAGGGTGCAAACTCTTTCAAGCAGGCTGAGTGGAATCGCCCGCAGACCGGTCTGGGTATCTGTGATCTTCTGTCCCACAAGCCCCCGAAACAGAAGATAGGTCATCTTGTTCCCCAGAAGGCTTTTCAACGGTATCTGTTCTGTAAATTCTCTAACCCCCAGAACAAAAGCCTCTGGTTCACGGACCGACCGGTCCATGACTTTTTTCACATCCAAAGGAAGATGCTGGCCGTCGGCATCCATGGTTATAACACTGTTGCAGGGTATCCTGTATTTAAGAATATGGGAAAATCCGGTTTTCAGTGCAGACCCTTTTCCAAGGTTCTCCTTGTGATAGAGTACTTTGACATTGTCCAGTCTTGAAAGGGTGTCAAACCCCGGCATCAGATCCTGGCGGCTTCCGTCGTTTATGACAATTATTTTTTCAACATCAAAAGCACTGATCTCATCCACCAGGGCTTTTAAGGTTTCCATTTCCGGATTATAGGCCGGGATAACTATAACAGGTTTCATTCTTTTTTAAATTGTTCTTAAAACATCCTTTTTAACGTTACGGGGACCTTGTGGGAGTCTTGTTCCCCATTTTTCTTCACGACCTTATAAAAACTGCCAGGCTCAATTTGTCCGTTAAAAAACGGAGCCGTCCATTTCAGAATACTGTCGTTAACCGTATAAAACAGGACATAATCATATATTTTCAAGATATTGGCAAACTCTTTTTGCGATGCGGCCGGGAAAGCCCCCTTTTTTATATCGTGGGGCAAAAGGTAATACAGCAATTGTATCCACAGCTCATTGTCGTTTTTACCGGGTATCACGGCTATTTTTTGCTGCCCGCCCGGCGCGATGGCTTTTTCTATTTTTTCTGCAAGTGCCTGGGCCTCAATGAAGTGGGGTTCACGGCGAAGTGAGGTTTCGATGCGGGACAGTGTGGTAATTAAAAAAAACACAATGAGAATACTTGCCAGCGCTTTGTTGGGAACACGCTTTTTTAAAGGTCCCTGTTTCAGGTAACAGGCCAGCAGGAAAAGAAGAACCGGTGCAAAATAGATATTTAAATACCGCTCCAGCCCCACGGTATGCGGGTAGCTTACACCGATCCGGAATACAATCAGCTGCATGAAATAATTCATCACCACCCAGAGTATAAAAGCGGCAAACAAAATATTAAAAAGCCGGCGCATATGATGCGCACGGGCTGTTTGTACCAGCAAAATATTTTTGTACCACAGGAACCCGGCAGCGGCAAACCATAGGATGTACGGCATGTTCAGACGGTCGGCCTCACCGAAGAAAAGACCTTTAATAAAAATATAGAAGCCTTTTCTGGCAGCCTCATTACCAAAAATATCCAATGAGGCCTTGATGGATGCAGGATTTATTGCCCCGCTGAAATTGACAAATCCCATGGCCTGGCAATGGGACTGCCATAAACCTTTAAGCAAAAAAAGCCCGGCAATAGTCACCGCAGTGACAGCCAAAAACTTAACTTTTTGCCGCATCCCCGCCCCTTTTTGTATCAGCAGGTCTGAAACAATGATAATAATTAACAAAACAGACATGGCAAAGCCGATCTCTTTGATCAGAAACAAAAACAGAAGAGGAGCGGATAACACCCATAATTTTTGAGTTGCAGGCTCTGTGTCATAGTAAATCCATAGAATCGCAAAAAAGAAAGCTGACAAGAGATAATCCACCTGCATCTTTGTAAAAATGCTGCCGCAAAAAAGCCCCAGCACAACTGCAATAACAGCCAGCAAAAAGAGCCCCTGCCGGAACTGCTCCTTTTTTATCACCACAAACAGGGCACTGATCAGGATAAGATTCTGTGCAAAATAGGAGATGGCAGGTCTGTACTGTTCCAGTCCCTGGTGAAAAAAATAATGGATCAGTGCGGTGCCCGGCGTATACCCGAGATGCCGGTTGATGATCGTTGTATCCGGTGTTGGAAGATGATCGTATAGAAACAGGTACTTGCCGACAATTCCCCACCAGACATAATCGTCAACCGTTGTAAATGTCATCCCCAAAGCAATGACAAAGGAAAAGACAACCATGCCTGCGAACACCAGGACCATAGGGATCGCCCTGTCCTGGTGTGCTGTTTTTCCGGACCGGACAAAAAAGATACCTGCACCGGCCAGCAGTATCAGCCCTGCCCAGAGGACAAGGCCGGCACCCAGTTCAAGCCGGTTGAACAGGGCAAAGAAAAAGAGAACCACGCCCAGGGCGGAAACGCAGAAAAAGGGCGCCTGGCCAACGGGAATTTTTAAAACACGGTTCGCGGTGATAAAAAAACCGAAAAGACAGCAGATGCTTAATAACAGACCCATCATAAGCCTTGGTCATCACCCTCCCCGATATCCCAGAACGTGTCTTTACCGGTCTTCATTAAATAATGTTTGGTATATTTGTAAAACGTCCCCTCAAAATTTCCCAGTGCAATAATAAACCCGGGCCAGCCATCTAAAAAGCCCCTTTTTAACACGTAGATGGAAAAAGCCGCCCATAATCCGTGCAGCAGCGCTTTGCTCATCCCGGGCTGCTTATTGGTTTCAGACAGTTTCTGCGCCCCAAGGGTTGAGTACCGGTTGGCCTTGTGGATCACCTCTTCAAGATTTTTATACGGTACCTGGTTTATAAAGGACTCAAGATAGCCGCACTCCTTCTCACTGACGACATCATACCGCTCGTGAACGGCATCGTCTTTAAATACCAGTGCTCCTTTTTTAAACAACTGGGGCTGTCTGTAATCGGGGTAAAACCCGGAGTAGCGGATCCATTTGCCCATGAAAAAATTGCGGCGGGGCACGTAGTAGGCATCCAGGCTCTGGTCATCCCGGATAATAGTTTCAATTTCCTGTCTGGCAGCACCGGTGCAGCGTTCATCGGAATCCAGGCTGAATATCCAGTCATGGCTGCATGCGGCAATGGCCGAATTTCTTAATTTCCCGAACCCGTCAAAGGGCACCTGGACAACTTTTGCCCCCAACTCTTTAGCAATCTTTGCAGTATTATCGGTGGAAAATGAATCGGCAACAATGATCTCATCGGCCCAGGATACGCTTTTGAGTGCTTTTTTTATTTTATCTTCTTCGTTGAATGCAATGATATATACTGATAATTTAGACACAATGAACCTATCCTTTTCAAACCAGTTCGTTTAAACCCGCCCGGCACTCGTATGACGGTGAATCAATGACCTGCTGTAACAGGGCGTCATTTTTTTCAAGGCCGGCCCTGTCGTTTTCCTTATGCCACAAATGATAACAAATAGCTTTAAACGGGTTCTCTTTTCTTTTTAATCCATACTTATACAGACGTACCACCAGCTCGGAATCTTCTCTTCCCCATCCTTTAAACGCGTGGTTGAATCCATTGACGGCAACAAGGTTATCTTTGAATATCCCCATATTGCAGCTTCTGACACCGGACAGCCGGGTCGTGGTGTGAGAAGGGAAAAAAGGAATCCTGAAAATATGATGCCGGTTGGAAAGCCCTTTTTTAAACGCCAGGACCACACGCCTGGTTCCTGATCCGCTCACGGTATGATCAAATTTATCCTCTGCCGACCGGTTGACCAGCACCCGCTTCCCTTGGAAAAAACATCCCTTCTGGGCCAGGCTTTCATGATCCTGGACAAAATGTTTTTCCGGGATGCAGTCCCCGTCGAGCAGGATCAGATAATCACCTTTGGACGCCACCACCGCCTTATTGCGAATCCGTGCCGCCCTAAATCCTTTGTCCTCCTGCCGGACATGCAGGATCCGTATCTGAGGATACCGAATGTATACCTCAAGCATCTGTCTTGTAGCATCATTTGACCCGTCATCAGCCACCAGGATCTCCGATGGGAACCGCGTCTGGTGCAACAGCCCGTCCAGCACTTTTTTCAGGGCATCGGGCCGGTTGTATGTCGTGACAATGACGGATACTTTCATCTATTTTTCCACCTGCAATGCCATTTTTTGAACCACATCCTCAACACTCAGATCATTCATACATTTAAAATCATTGTGCACACATGGCTTATGGGCATAGCAGGGCGTGCAGTCCAGATTCTTTTGAATCACCGTGTGTATGGCCCCGTACGGGCCTGTCCGAATGGGATTGGCAGGACCGAATATGGCAAACACGGGGATATTCAAGGCAGCGGCAATATGCATGGGCCCGGTATCATTACAGATAAAAAAGGTGGCGTTTTCAATAACCGCAATCAACTGTTTTAAATTCGTCTCACCAGCGATGCTGACAGCATTGCCATTGGAATGGGCCACCACCTCTTGGGCAATATCGGCCTCAGCTTTTCCGGCAATCACCACTGTTTTATATGGCAATTTCGCAGCAAGCCTTCCAAACTTATCTGCCGGCCAGCGGTTGGCCTCTTTCCCGGCCGACGGGCTCATGGCAATATACTTGTCCGGCAAGGGCTTTAAAATGTCAGGTGACCGGTCATAGGGTGCAAATGGGTACTCAATGCTGTCAATACTGCATCCCATAAATTTTGCGATTTCAAGATACCGGTCAATGGCATGAATTTCCATGGACCCGTGGATTTTATGGGTGTAGAAAAAAGGGCTGCCTTCATCTGACTCTTTAAAACCCAGTTTTATTTTGGCTTTTGACATCCAGCTGATAATACCTGACCGCAAAAGTCCTGAAAGATCAATGGACACATCGTATTTCTGTGCCTTTAATCCCTTTGACAGGGCCGATATTTCGGTCATAGTCCGGCCCAGACGGTTCAATTTCTTCCACTTATCTTTTTTGATCACCCACAACGTGTCTATCATGGGATGGTCCTCAAGAAAGGTGTGAAGCCCTTCGGCCACCACCCAGTCAATTTTTGCCGTGGGGAATCTCTTTTTTAAGACCGCCAGAAACGGCAGGGAATGGACAATATCCCCCAGCGCGCTGGGTTTGATGATCAATATTTTTTTTATATTCTCAAACATCTGCTATCCTGTCGCCTTTGGTGCGTTTTCCTGCGAAAAAGACAAGCAGGCATTATAAACCATATCCACACTGATCCGATCCATGCATGCATGATCGGTGGGACAGGTATCCTTCAGACAGGGGCTGCAGTCCAAAGGGACCCGGACCATGACACTGTTCTCATTGGCAGGGGCTGTGGCGACAAAATCCGTTGATCCGATCACCGCCACCTGGTTGATATCCAGTGCTGCGGCCGCATGCATCAGCCCGGAATCGTTTGTTACAAACAAAGAACAAGCTTCAATCAGGGCAAATGCCTGACCCAAGCTGGTATCTCCTGCAATATTGATACAGCTGTCACTGGATTTCCCGGCGATATACTTTCCCAGCTTCCGGTCAGCAGGCCCTCCGAAAATCAACACCTTGACCCGGTATTTTTGTGACAATTTTTGGGCAAGATCAGCATACCGGTCCGGAAACCATCGTTTGGCAGTACCTCCGGTGGCCCCGGGGTTTATGCCGATCACTGTCTGCGAGGAATCAAGACCTTTTTGGGCCAGAAATTGGGCTGCAAACCGCCGGTCTGCTTCAGCCAGGAACAGCTCCAGTTGCTGGCCGTCGTCTTTGAGACCCGCTCGTTTCAAAATGGCAATATAGTAATCAATCAGATGCCTTTTTTTTAAGGCTGCATCCATTTTGATCGGCCGGTTTAATAATAATCCCCTGGCATCGGTATTGTACCCAAGACGTTCTTTGGCCCGGCCTAAAAATGATATCAGGGCGGCTTCAAAGGCGTTCTGCATTAACACGGCAAGATCAAACCGCCGGTCCCGCAGATCCCGGGCCAGCCTTAAAGTTCCCCACCCCAGTTTATGACGCCCGGCATTTTCATAGACCATGATATCGTCGATATAGGGATTGTTCTCATAAACGGGGATCACCCAGGGTTTTGCAAGAATGGTAATCTTGGCTTTTGGATAGTTTTTGCGGATGGCCCTGATAACCGGCGTGGTCATGATGGCATCCCCGACCCAGTTGGCTGCCCGAATCATTATGGTGGCATCAGGACTGTCTTTTAATCGTATACTTGTCATAAAATTCCAGCCCGTGCCTATCTTTTTTTTATCAGGCTGTAGGGCCTTGTTTTCCACCGGTTGTGGACCCAGAAGTATTGTTCAGGGGCTTGCCTGACCATGGATTCTATTGAAGAGACAAACGCTTGGGTATATTTTTCTATGTCTTTAATGGGATCATTGGTTTTTTTCAATACCAGGGCCGGTAAAAATTCAAGAATATATTTCTCATGTTCTTTTCGGATAAAGATGGGAACCACCTGTGCATCGGTTCTTAATACAAGCTTGGCAAGGCCGTTGTTTGTGCAGGCAGGCCGACCGAAATAATCAACAAACACGCCTTTATACCAATCCACATTCTGGTCCAGAAGGGTTCCGATGAGTTTGCCGTCACGCAGCAGCGACTCTATCTTTTTCGATGCTTTCCGCAACGGAACCATCCGGGTCCCGAACCGTTCCCGAAGTTCCTTAAGAAGCCATTCCAGCGGCAGAAAATCAAGTTTGCGGTATAGCGCATGTCCGTTCATGCCGGACAGACTTATTGCTGATGGCAAAAATTCAAAATTACCCATATGACAGAGCAACCCCACCACACCTGTTCCCTTTGCCATGGCTTTTTTCAAATGCTCATCACCACGGATCGTAAAAAACCGGGGCAGATCATCCGGTTTCCAGGAAATTGACCAGATTACTTCAAAAGCAATACCGGCAATATGCTTGAAATTAGCTTTGGCGAATCTGTGCAGTTGTTCCTGTGAGTATCTGCCCGGAAATGCACGGCTGACATTGTCCAGCACCACATTACGGTGACGCTTGTCCATATGATACCAGACCAGGCCCAATGCATCTGAAAAGAACAGGAGAATGGATTTTGGCAGAAAACTTAGCAATCGGAAAAAAAGCTTAATCAACTTATATAGATGGCGGTCACTCATGAATTAAGACATCTTTCCTTCACAAAAGAGACAAAGGCATCCTTTTGTTCAAACCGGATATCAATTCCGATAATCGCGACATCCGTCTTCCAGTCAAACCAAGACTCTAATTTTACCCAGTCCTTTTGCGTGGTGACGATAATGTTGGCTCCTTTTTTTATCGCTGTTTCATTAATCATTAAAATGTCAGCTTCCTTATACCTGTAATGGTCTTTGAATTCAAGATGATCCAGGATATTAATGCCCGCTGTGGCCGCAGTTTGAAAAAAAGATGAATTGTCTGCCAGTGCGGAAAACAGTATTGCCCTTTTTCCTTTTAACTCACTCAGATCCGCTTTGACTGCCCTTTCCTTTTTTGTAAGGGATTTAATATCGGCAATAAAAGGGGTATGAAAACTTTTAAACCAGGGAATCCGGGGTACCTGTCCAACGATGTCCGCGGCATTGGCATTCAGGGTACCCTCTTTTTGACTTCGGGTAAAAATGATTGCCCCCGCTCTTTTGGCGGCATCCTGAAAAGGTTCGCGAAGCCTCCCTGCGGGCAGCAGTTTTTTGTTTCCAAGCGGTCTTTGATAATCCATCAACAGCAGATCCAGATCCCGGTTCAATTTCAGGTGCTGCAGTGCATCGTCCAGCACAATTACATCCGGATCAAAAGCCTGAACAGCTCTTACGCCCCCCTGATACCTGTTTTTCCCTATCACCACGGGAAATTGCTTCAAGCTGGCCATCATAAACGGCTCGTCCCCGGCCATATGTGCATCCATGAACAACTTTTCACCATCCCCGACAATGGCGCTGTCTCCTTTGAAATAGCCCTTGTACCCGCGGCTGACCACCACAACGCTTTTTCCAAGCTCCTTTAAAATCCCGGCAAGGCAGATGGTCATGGGTGTTTTCCCGGCCCCGCCGGCCACGGCGTTCCCGATGGAAATAACCATACAGGGAAGAGTTCTTTTACCAAGGATCCCTGCCCCATACCCCCACAACCGCATCTTCATGACCATGCCATAGCCATATGAAATGCCTTTCAGCAGTTCATAAAAAGAAGATCCATCCCCGGGTGAGGCCTGTCCGGAAAGCGTGGTGATCTTTTTTTCAATTCTGTTGGCTATCTTTTTAAACAATATGCAATTGCTCCATGGCCATAATGGTTTTTCCCACAGCACCGCTGTGCCGGGCAAACACCCTGCCGCAGGCCTCGCCCATGTCGTTGATCCGGCCGGAATTTTGAAACAGACGGGTCAGTACGGTTTCAAGATCCGTTTGAGAAGACACTGTAACAGCTCCCCCCTGCTCCGTCAAAAGCTGTGATATCAGATCAAAATCAGACATATCCGGTCCAAACAATACCGGCTTTGAAAATGCTGCCGGCTCCAGAGGGTTATGACCGCCGCAGCGGACCAGAGATCCGCCGACAAAGGCCACATCGCAGAGAGCATAAAGATCGGCCAGAAGTCCGATTGAATCCACAAACACTACCGGTTCCTTGATATCAGGTTTCGGCAGTTCCGACAACAGGCCGGCCTGGACATGATGTGACAAAAACATCTCTGCCAGGGCGGAACTGCGCTTCGGGTCCCTGGGAGCGATAATCATTCTCAAATCAGCTGTTTTTAGTTTCAAAGAGCTGTATACATTCAGCAGCACGCTTTCTTCTCCCTCATGGGTGCTGCCTGCCAGAAGAATCTGCGATGTTTCTTTAAACCCTGCCCGGGTGCGGATATCATTAAAAAACGTCTTGTCCGGTACACGAACCTGCTGATCGAATTTGATGTTTCCGGTAACAGTGAGCTTTGAATCCGGCAAGCCCAATTGTGCAAACCTTTGGGCATCCCTCTTTGTCTGGGCCATGACATGGGACAATTGCTTATAAAAAGGGAAGAAAAGCCTTTTATACCAGGTGTATCCGGCCAATGTCCTTTTGGACACCCTGGCATTGATCAACACCACGGGCAGAGACCGGCTTTCCATCTCATACAAAAAACCGGGCCACAGGTCAGTCTCAACCAGGACAACAGCATCCGGGTCAATGGCATGCAGTGTCTTATGGATGGAAAAACCGATATCAAAGGGGAAATACATCAGGTGATGCAGAAGATGTTCATCTTTAAAAAAATGCTGCTGCGCTGTTTCAAACCCGGTTTTTGTGGATGCCGTGAAAATGATTTTCCAATCCGGGTACTTTTTCTTAAATGAGGTCACAAAAGGCAGGGAGGATTTCACCTCTCCCAAAGAGAGTGCATGTACCCACAGACGTTTCTCCCCCGGCTGCCTGGATGGCGGTTTTGGCTGCCACCCCAGACGGGGCAGAAGGGTGGCCCGCCTTTTTGAACTTGCGGCATAGACAAACGGCAGAAACGGCAGACTGAAAAAAAACAGGATGTAAACCAGTATTTTGTAAATAAGGATCATCATTTGATATGATCATTCCGTATTGATTAAATACAATGTGCCCGTACAAAGAAAAAACAGATTTGCCGTCCATGCGCTGACAACAGGCGGCAGTACGCCCCCATACCCCATGGACAGACACAGTCCGTACATTACCCAGTAAAAGAACGCAATCACAACGCCAATAGCAATGGCCACGGGGATATTGTCCTTAACAAAAGAGCGCATGCCCGTGGCAGCACCGGTCAGAACCATAATGATACAGATAAACGGGAAGGCAAGCTTGGCATTTAAGTCCACCTTGTACGTTGTGGCGTCATACCCTTCCTGTTGTACCTTCTTAACAAATTTTCTAAGTTCGGAAAAACTCATTTCTTCAGATTTTTTAGCCACAGCCCCCAGGTCTTCGGGTTCGACCGTCAGTGACAGGATCTTTTTTTCAAGCAGTTTAACATCATAGTCCACGCCGTCTTTTGCATGGGTCTGCTCAATCACATTTTCAAACACCCATTTTCCGTCAACCCAGGTTCCTTTTTCAGCGTCTAACCGGGATTCAAGGGCAAATCCCTCACCCATGACGGAAATAGTCACACCGGCCATGGCCTGGCTGGCCGCGTCATAATAATTAATGTGGATCAGTTTGTTTTCCGATTTAATCCAGATATCCTCCCGCGCAGACAATATATTCTGCTTTTTTAAGACATTATACCGGATGAAATTGGCCTTGGTAATGGATATCGGGATAAGCGTCTCTCCTAAAAAAAACATAAGCCCGGCAAGGAAAATCCCCGCAAAGATAGCCGGCTTTACCAGAAAATAGATACTGATGCCGCTGGACCTTATGGCCAAAAGTTCATTGCTCCGGTTCATCAATCCGAACACTGTAATGGATGCCAGCAAAATACTTGCCGGGGTCAGCTGGACAAACATAAACGGAATTTTCAGCATGACATAACCGAGTGCTCCGATAAGTGTTATATCCGAACTTAAGAACTTATCCATCCGCGACAGGTAATCGATAAACACGAACAGGACCAGGATGATCATCTGAATGATCAAAAAGAATTTAAAAAACTGTTTTAACCAGTATTTATGCAGACAGGCGATCATTTTTCCTTTTTTGAATTTTCCGGGTCACAACCACAATAAATTGTTTAATAAACTTGGGCAGGGGAACAGGCTTCTCTTTTGCATTGCGAACAAGAAAGAAGATACCAATGGCTCCCATCACAACATTTGGCAGCCACATCCCCAGTATCGGCGGATAATTTCCGGTTTCTCCGGCCGACCAACCAGCCGCCAGAAGGCAATAGTAGAGAAGAAAAAAGAAGACCCCCAGGCTGAACCCGGAAGAGCGCCGCAGTGAAGCTGCCTGAACCCCTAAAGGAAATGCCAGAAGCCCCAGGGTCAGACAGGCAAATGGAATGGAAAACTTTTCATGCAGTTCCATGAGCGCTGCACTTAAATGGGCCTTATCTTCAATTCCGGACCGGATAAACCGGACCAGGTCTATAAGGCTTCTCTCGTCCAGTTCCTTGGATATCTGTTTCTTACCACCGGCCATGGCAGCCAGGTCAAAATTCATATCATACTCTTCAAATCGAACCGTACTGACGGTCTTATCTTCCGCATCCACCATATTGATCGCCCCGTTGAGCAGCCGGATGGTATACAATTGCGCATCCTCAAGCCGGATCAATTTTCCGTGGGGAGCTACGGCAATTCTAACCATCCCCTCCACCTGTCTGTCCTCGATGAAGACATCGGTCAGTTCCCGGGTTTTCATGTCAACATGGGAGACGTAGATCATGACATCATCCATTTCGGAATTAAACTGCCGCTCCTGCAACTGGGAATCAATACTGGTTCTGGCGATCTCAATGATCGTCTGTTTCTGGGACAGTTTGCCCCAGGACACGCCGAAAACAGTGATCCACATACAGAGCATCACCCCCATAAAACAGAAAACAAGTACCGGCGGCAACAGTTTATATAAAGAGACCCCCGCGCCTTTTAAAGCAACAATTTCATTTTCACCGGACATGCGCATGAATGTTAAAAGAATGGATATCATCACAGACATGGGAACGGTGAACTCCAGAAACCGAGGCAGGGTATAAACAATCATCATCACTACGACTGACAGGTCTGCGTTGTAGTTGACGACCATATTGGTGATTTCCGGTATCCGGGTCATCAAAAAGACAAAGGTCAAAAAAAACAGACTGATGACAAAAGGAGACATAAGCTCCTTAAAGATATACCTGTTTATGATATTAAATAGACTCATTTTTAGGGAAAATATAGCCTCGTTCAAATTTAGTCAAGGTATGATGTTTCCTGGTCTTAATTTTCATGATACTATTTGCATCATGAAATGCGCAATTATAGCAGGCGGTGACCTTCATTATTCCGATGACATCCTGGATCTGATAACAGGCTGTTCTCTGGTCATCTGTGCGGACGGCGGCGCCAGGCATCTTCGGCAGATGGACATGGTTCCACATGTATTGATGGGTGATTTTGACTCCATTGACCCGCAAGACCGGCAATTCTTTGAAGAAAAAGGTGTGACCATTTTCTCATTTTCTCCCCAAAAGGATAAAACAGATTCTGAGCTGTGCCTTGATCATGCCCTTGAAAAAAATGCCACTGACATCACATTTCTCGGATTTACCGGCAGTCGCATGGATCATACCATCGCCAATATATTTCTTTTAAAAAAACTGTCCCAGCAGCAAATCCCGGCCAGGATCATCAACGCAACCAATGAAATCCATATCATTACACAATCCATCTGTCTTGAAGGGGACCCCGGAGACACCCTCTCCTTGATTGCCGTGTCCCAAAAAGTAGAAGGCGTCACACTCAAAGGACTTGTCTACCCCCTGAACAACGCCGTCTTAACAATGGGATCGTCTCTGGGAATCAGCAATTGTTTTAAAGAGAAAACTGCCACCGTTACTATTAAAAGCGGGGTATTGATGGTTACAAAGTCCAAGGACGGACCGGGTTAGATAAGGATCGGCTCCAAAATTACTTAGGGGCAAAGCTGTGCATTGCCTACTTGATCTTTTGTTTTCAAAATATCCAGTTACGGTCATTTGTAAAATTACCGAGTTTAAGGTTTTTGGGAAACAATTTAGATCAAGTTATTTTGTAACGATTCCTAAGTGTCCTTTAATTTTTTGGCACAAACGCATAAGACCGGACTATTTTTCATCTTTGGCATCTTTGTCCTCAGCGTTTTCTTCTCCTTCCTGGCCCTCTTCTGCGGCAGGCTCATCAGTCATGGTATGCTCAATGATAAATTCTTCTACTTTTTCAACATTATTGGCAACGATGACATGTTCGATTTCGACCTCTTTCACCATGGCGTCCAGATAAGGGTTAATAACCTGCACAAGCTTTTTACCCTGTTCTTTTAAGCTGTCAAAATCTTTTACATCGTTCTGAATAAGGGAGCTTAAAAACATGATCGCCGCATCCCTGGCACGCGGATGAATCGGCGGCGGTTCCTGTTCCGGCATCAATTCTTTAAGGATCAGGTTTAAATTCAGGCAGAGGTAGCGGTCCTTGTCATTGGACCTGTTTTTATTTAAATTTACAACAACCGGCCCCATGGATATCACAATCTGGATTTCCTCCTGGGCTGCTGTGGTTTTCTGGGCATTTGTCTTTTTCCAGATCCCGACACGTCCGTTTTCATCTTTCAGGTGCATTTCCGTCTCGGTTATTGCAACAATGTCAAAAAATACCGTGGCGTTTTTCTCCCAGATTTTTTCAATATCCGACTCAGTGACGCTAAAAATCATCTGGCCTTTTTCCACATGCCAGATACCCTTTGCCGTACCTTTGGATTTAACGATCTTGGATGTGACATCCGCAATTCTGACAGAAGAGTTCCACTCTCCCTTGGGATTGGTGATCAAAAGAATATACGCCCTGTTCCGAAGTTGCGTCCAGTTACCGATTGCCAGGTCCGTCTGGGTCTTTTCTTCTTCCCCGCAGCCGGCCAATAAAATCGAGAAACAGATTGTGACAGCCAAAAGTACTAAACAAAGCGATTTTTTTTCATGACATTACCCGAGTTAAGTGCGTTATGACCACGATTCTTCTAAGCTATCATGATGGCTGATCATGGTCAAGCCAAGCATGAGTCTGTAAGGTCCTAAGGGTTCACTCAATAATTAACACCCAATTTTGCGAGTTGAGTCGCCTGCCCAGCAAGGCGTGGAAACTAAGACATATCAAGATATGTCGTGTTTTCACAACGCTGGTGTGCAGGATGAATCGGCTCTCAAAATGTAAAGTTATTTTTGAGTGAGCCCTAAGATTCCCCTTCGGGTAATAATTTACGAAACTTTAATTTTGGATATGAAAGAGTGGAATAAAAAAAGGAAGGGTTTCTTATGTTATCTGAACCCCTTCCTTTTTTTTAACAAAATTTATGCCGGCCTTATATGACAGTCTTTTCAAAAAAAAAAGCGGACTTTCATATTTTGCTGAGAGCAAACCCGTGAAAAAAACAGCAGGGCTGCCCATGGTGTTTAGGAATCGTACCAAAATAACTTGATCTAAGTTGTTTCCAAAACCCCTTAAAAGACGGGTATTTTAAAAACAGAAGTTCACGTAAGGCAATGCACAGCTTTGCCCCCAAGTAATTTTGGAGCCGATCCTTAGTCGCCGCAGGAGCCGGTGTCACCGCAACCGGAGCATCCGCCGCCGCCCAACTCAATATTTGAGTCAAGGGCAAATCCCATACCGGTAAAATCGATCGAAATATTTTCTGCTTTGTCCATAAATTCTTTATCAACAACAAATTTATGACCTTTAACGTCAAAAGTATCGTCTGTGTCTTTAGGCTCGTCCAGAGCCATGGCAAGTGAAGGGCCGCCTCAGCCGCCGGAGTTGAGGAAAATCCTGATGGGAGTCGGTTCTTTCCCCTGGAAATAATCATCGATCTGCGATTTTGCAGGATCAGTCAATTTAATCATTGGTAAACTCTCCTTATACGTTTATTTGAATATTCAGGGATCCTTTTTCCTGAATAGCCTAATTCTAACCACCGGTTTAAAGCATGTCAATATTATCAAATCCCTTTTTAAAATTATTTACCCACTGCAAAGAAAGGTTTTTTAAAAAAATCGTTCATCCCACCCCAAATTGCCGTATTACAGATCCGGACCATATTAAAACAGAGGGCATATTCAAAGCTTGCATCTTAGGTGTGCAGTCATGTAAACTTAATGTTATGCAACTAACCGTTCCGTTTATTCCGGATGAAAAATATATCAAATTTCTCGGCAGCCACGCTACCATCCTGTCATCTGTATATTTCCCGCTTTATTCAGGACCGGTGCTGGATGCCCGGATGCGATTTGATAAAATCACCCGGCAAACGCTTGTAAAAAGGCTTTCGCAGTTAAAGAACACCCCAAAATATTGTCTTTTAAATACCCGGTTTATCCATCCAAAGCTATATCAGGATAAGGCATTTCTAACCGGCCTGTTTACGATGCTTGAAAAATTGACATCCGAAAGCGGCCTGACAGGTATCGTGTTGAATGATTTCTATTTTCTCAATGCCCTGTCTGTTTCAGGACCCCAATTCCTCGGCAGTCTTGAAGCTGTACCGGGCATTAACAGCATGATTGATTCCATAAGCAAAATAGAAGCAGTGCTTGACATCATTGAGCCTTCCGGTTTTAAACTGCCGGGCAAACTCATCCTTGACCGGTCTTTGAACCGGCATCTCAAACGCCTGGAACAGATCCGGCACTCCCTGAAATCGAACTATCCCGAAATCAAAATAGAGCTGCTTGCTAATGAGGGATGCATCTATCAATGCCCGTTCAAACTTTCCCATGATGCACAGATTGCATATTCAAACATAGAACCAGGCAAAAATCGCACCCATACAATCAACACTCGTGTAGGATGTCATGCCTTTTTCCACAATACACCGGACCGGATTTTTAAAAGCCCGTTCATCCGGCCCGAAGATATCGGTTTTTATGAGAATCTGGCAGATTCCGTTAAGATCTGCGGCAGGACCCTGGGCACCTATTTTTTAACCACCGCGATCAAAGCTTATGAAACACACTCCTTTGACGGTAACCTGGCAACATTAATGGATGCTTCCCACTGGCTATCCGATGTTTACCACATTGATAACAAAAGCCTTGACCCGGGCTTTTTCAACCTGATAACAAACTGTACAAAGGCATGTAAAACGTGTAGGATATGCAGTGATCTGTTTGAGCGTGCAGCAACCCGGAAAAAAGTGACGATAAGACCTTACAAGGATTTTCTATGAAGATACTGGTTACTGGTGGTGCCGGATATATCGGAAGCCATACATGTGTAGAATTGTTGAATGAAGACTATGATGTTATTGTGCTTGATAATCTTTCAAACAGCTCAAAAGAATCTTTGAACCGTGTGAAGACGATCACTGGCAAGCCGGTGACTTTTTATAAAGCGGATCTTTTAAACAAAGGCGAGATCACAAACATTTTTAAAGAGAACAAGATTGATGCCGTCATCCATTTTGCCGGTCTAAAAGCAGTGGGCGAATCTGTAGAAATGCCCCTGGCCTACTATCATAATAATGTCACCGGTACGCTGAATCTTCTTCATGTCATGCAGGAATTTGATGTCAAAAACATTGTCTTTTCCTCATCGGCAACCGTATACGGGGATCCGGCATCTCTTCCCATTAAAGAAGATTTTCCTTTATCCGTGACCAATCCCTACGGCCGGACAAAACTGATGATCGAAGAGATTCTTAAAGACCTTCATCTTTCCGACACTGCATGGAATATAGCACTCCTTAGATATTTCAACCCGGTAGGGGCCCACGAGTCAGGACTCATCGGGGAAGATCCCTTTGGCATCCCGAACAATCTTGTTCCCTATATCTCACAGGTCGCCATCGGCACACTGGATCAGCTCAGCGTATTTGGCGGTGATTATGACACCCAGGATGGCACCGGTGTCCGGGATTATATTCACGTGGTCGACCTGGCCCTCGGACATATCAAAACACTGCCCAAACTGTTTACCAATCCCGGCGTGGTCATCTATAACCTTGGCACCGGCCAGGGGTATTCAGTCCTTCAAATGATTAGTGCCTTTGAAACTGCATGCAAAAAGTCGATTCCCCATAAAATCACAGACCGGCGGCCCGGTGATATTGCCGCCTGCTATGCCGATCCTTCAAAAGCGCTTACCCAAATTAACTGGCAGACATCCCGCACACTGGACGATATGTGCAAAGACACCTGGAACTGGCAGCAAAAGAACCCCAAAGGGTATCGACAAAATTAACGGGAGTCCCGGTATGAGTGATTATCTTCCAACCCTGAAAAACAGTATCAAAACAGGAAAGCTTGGAAAAGCCAAGACATTGCTGTCAGAGATCAAGGACAGGCACCCGGCCCAAAAGCAGGAGATCCTTCAAATGATTGCCCTTGCATCAGAGAAGACCGCTTATGAGCTGCTTCTGTTTTTAACCGATAAGGCCCATAAGGATCCTGACATTCATGACCGCCTTATCCAGTTGACCGTGGACCGTGCACATCTGAACTACCGGTTTATCCTTATCCTTTTTGAAAATGCGGACAGAAAAATCATTAATCATGCGCTGCCCCTGATGAAGCATATCCTGTCCAATGAAACCGATAAAGATCTGTTATCTGCCATTATCCGATCCGCGGGAAAACTAAAAACCAGTGGGCTCATCAATGAGCTTGCCGAATTTATCTTCTACGATGACTTAAAATTGAAGCTGGACGCTGTCAACGCACTGGAACGTATCGGATCCGAACAGGCGTTGGAAGTGTTGAAAAAGGCGGCTGAAACTGAAAAATGTGACCAGGATATTTTAGATGCCATCCAGGTTTTAGAAGCCGCCCATACCACAAAACCGACCCAGGAGAAGAAACCATCTCCTGCGCCTTCAAAACCGGACGCAAAAACCGATTTCGGAAACCTGACATCACCCTCTGTGGAAAAACGGTTTGAAGCACTGATCCATTTTTCAAAAGAGAAAATCGACTTGGCCCATGCCTTGAGCCAGGATCATATTTTTAAGGATCATGATCTATCCATTAATCTTTTACGGCTGGTATCCCGCACCATTCCGCTGGAGGCGGTAAACCCCCTTTTTGATATCATTGACCGGCCCAAATTAGATCCCACTATAAAATTTTTGGCCTATAGCGCTCTTGAAACCTACCCGGAACTGGAATCCGCTGCTTCCGTTATCCAGGGACTGAACGAATCGGCAATGTTCGTCCGCCTGGCAGCCATAAAGGCCTTGGACAAAAATCTGTCGGATTTTGTTTGTGCAGACCTTAAAAACAGGATCGAATCCGGAACAAAAAAAGGCGAGATGCTGGCCCAGACGA
This sequence comes from uncultured Desulfobacula sp., assembly GCA_964562385.1. Lineage (GTDB taxonomy): Bacteria > Desulfobacterota > Desulfobacteria > Desulfobacterales > Desulfobacteraceae > Desulfobacula. The sequence goes on along the minus strand of CAZLTD010000019.1, from coordinate 26,426 downwards.
TCCTGGACGCCAATGCCAGGAATATCATCGAATATCTGATGATTTCAGATACTTTTTCTTACATGGCATCCAACTATCTTTCAAAATCTGCACCCATGCCGGCCCTGAACACATTTATCGATATTCTTAAAAGCCGAAACTTAAAATCCACGGCAAAAAAATACATGGACATCAAAAAGGAGCGGCAAAAGAAGATCACAGAACACATTATCGTTGTCAGTTCGTGTGATGCGATCCTGAATGTATACAGCCGGCTTATTTTTTCCTGCGGGTTATCCTGCCTGACGTTCCGCCAGCCGCAGGAAGCCTTTGAGGCCATTGTTTTTGAAAAACCCAGTGCTGTCATCTGCGATTTGCTCCTGACCGATTTGTCCGGCATTGACCTGGCCCGTGAAGTCAGAGAGCTTTATTCTAAAAAACAGGTGCCCGTGATTATCTCCACCCTGCAAAGAAGCCTGGATCAAGATCAATTAAACAAGGAGCTGGAGGATGCCGGCGTCAATACTTTGTGCGAATTTCCAGCAAAAACCAGCCAGATCAAATCCTGGATAAAATAATCTGTCATGCTGCCAACCGGACATGACAATCTTTCCAGTGGCGGCCCTGATGCTGAAACTTTCGGGTACTTTTCATGAGACCGCCGGATAACAGGCCCATTGCCATTGGTGCACGGTTAAAAAAATACCCGCAGATTCGAACCCTGGGATTTAAACCCAATTTCAATGATTACTCCAGGTCTGACAAAAAATCGATTCAACAGGCTGAAAAAATCTACTATCCAACGGCGTTTTATGCAGATCTGTTTAATGCCATGGAAAAAAAAACCTTCCCCAGCTTTCACACATACAAATTCGCATTGGATAAAATAAAGCAGACGGCTGCCTTTAAACTGCTGGACATCCCCCACCCGAAAACACATGTCTATTATGGGAAAAAGCAGAAAACAAAAATCCTTGATCACTTTGTTTTCCCCTTTATTGCCAAACAGGCAAGGGGCTCTGCCAAAGGCAACAATGTCTATATGATCGAAAATCCCCAGGATCTTGCCTGCTATCTTAACAGGCCGGGACCGGCCTATATCCAGGAATACCTGCCCATTAAAAAAGATATGCGCGTCATTGTTATCGGAAAAAAAATCCGGCTGGCCTACTGGCGTGTGGCCCCTGAAAACAATTTTAAAACCAACCTGTCCCAGGGAGGCGCCATCAGCTTCGATCCCTTACCCCAAAAGGCGCTGGATCTTGCCCTTTTGACGGCCAAAAGCTGCGGCTGGGATGATGTGGGAATTGATATTATCGAGTCTGAAAACCGTTTCTATGTACTTGAGGCCAATATGAAATACGGCACCAAGGGATTTAAGGCCGCCAATATTGATTACAAAAAAATGCTGGTGGATTTGATCATAAAAAAAGAAATTTAACCTGGATATTCTCAGATGGCCGGGAATTCAAAGCAGTCCTGCATCGGCCTCATCCGTTTCCCACTCTTTCAGATACGACTGAACACCGGCTCTTTTGGCCCCATTTACAGGTTTAAAAAGCAGATACCCCAATTGCTCGATATGATTTTGAAGAGACTCAAAAAAAGAGTGTTCAACCATTAACGCGTCCACCTTGCAGGTTGGGTCTGCAACCTCGTTCAAAGCAGCGCAGGTAAGATGCCCTTCCGGGACAAAAATATCACAGCTTGCCCCATACCATTGTTCCGGGAAATTGGCAATTTTCCACTCGCTTAAATCATCCGGGCGCAATACGGCTTTATTCGCAGGATTCCAGGGGGCTTTAACCATTTTCATTTTCTGCGCATCGTACTGCATTAACTCTTTTAAAAGAGCGACCACATCATTTGAAAACAGCCACTCTTCTTCTTTAAGCAGCACCGGCGGATAGTCCAGGCTGGTCAATGCATACTTAAACGGATCGTTTTCCTGCCAGAACGTTTTAAATTCTTTGGTACCTGCCAGAATTTTTCTTGTCACCAGTTTGTTTGTCATGGTCTTCTGCACTCCCTTTAAAACCGTATTTTTTAATTTCTTTTTCTGCATATCAAAACAACGACCCGTTGCCAATGAGAACCCTGCCGTTGCCCAAAAAAGATGGGCATTAAATTTTTAACCTTTTGTCAAAAACTGCATTTTACTGTAGTCTTAAGATTATCTTAATGTTTTTTAGAGATAAAGCGAGGTCCCCATGAACAAAGCCAAAATACTTTCCGAATTAAACTATCGCACCATTATCGATACGGTTCCTGCGGCCCTGTTTATTCTGGATAACGAGGCCAGAATTCTGGATATCAATACCAATGCCACCGAACTGACGAACCAGGAATCGGATGTCACGCTAAGAAAACTATGTGGAGACGTGCTGCACTGCTTTCATGCACAAAACGCCCCCAAAGGATGCGGTACTACCGAGTATTGCCCGGACTGCATCATCCGGTCATCTGTTCTGGCCAGCTGCCAGGGCAACATCATCGTTAAAAAAAAGGCCGAACTCCTGGTCCAGAAAGGCCAGACCACACAAGCTCGTGTATTTTTGATATCAGCCTCGCCATTCACACACAAAGGTGAAACCCTGTCCATTCTCTCCATGGAAGACATCACCGAGTTGATGCTGTTGAAAAAATTCATTCCCATCTGCTCTGCATGCAAAAAAATCAGAAACGACGACGATTACTGGGAGAGCATTGAGCGATTTTTAAAAGAGCAGTACGGCGCCCAGATGTCCCATGGGATCTGTCCTGACTGCATTAAAAAATTATACCCGGATCTTGATATTCCCCCTCCAAAAAAAAGCCCCTGAAAATTCCTGGCGGTATTAGATTAGTATTTGACAAAGCCGTGAATTAAAAAGTATAACCATGTACAACGCATGAAGGTGCCGGTAACTTGATCTTACCGGTTAAAAGGAAAGGCGGTGAAACTCCGCCGCATGCCAGCCGTTGCCGTGAACGGGGACGAACGCTGCGAACACGCCACTCTGTTAAAGGGGAAGGTGCAGCAAGTAGAGTGATCCGTCAGCCGGAAAGCCTGCCTTTTAATGCATGATTGAAGGATTTCTTGCTGGAACATGATCCTTTTGAATAAATATTTAATTATTCAGGAGGCCCTCGAATGTCCGAGCAGATTAATAGAGACTTTGGTCTTGTCATCACCCGTCTTATCCAGAACGAAAACCTGTCCAGAAATGATGCCAAACAGGCATTTACCACTGTTTTAAATAACGAGACAACCGATATGCAGCAGGGCGCATTTTTAGCAGCTCTGACCGCCAAGGGCGAAACACGCCAGGAAGTGGCCGGTGCCTGGGAGGCCATCTATGACCTGGACACTACCAAGGTTGACATCAACAAAGACCTGGCCCTGGTTGAAAACAGCGGTACAGGCATGGATACCTTTAAAACATTTAACATCAGTACGGCAGCATCCATTATCGCCGCTGCCGGCGGTATTCCCATGGCCCGTCACGGTGCCCGGGCCATCACATCTGTCTGCGGCACCGTGGACATGGCCGAGGCCCTGGGCGTTGATGTGGAGTGTACTGCCGACATTGTTGCCCAGAGCATCGAATCCACAGGGCTTGGGCTTTTTAACGGCATGAGTCCCCATATCCATCCCATGGCCCTTGGCCGGATTCTGTCCCAGATCTATTTTGGATCCACACTGAATATTGCCGCTTCCCTTGCCAACCCGGCCCTGCCGGCCATCGGGGTGAGAGGCGTTTACTCACGGCAGATGATCCAGCCGGTGGCCCAGGTAATGCAGGAAATAGGGTATACCAGTGCCATTGTCCTCCACGGCGCCATTGACAATTCCGACAAGGGCATGGATGAGGCTTCCGTATGCGGGATCACCCATTGTGCCAGGGTTCTTGAAGATGCTGATATAGAAGAATTTGCCATCGATCCCAAAAAGCTGGGGCTGTCGGTACAGGACCCGTATGAGCTCTCCCCTGAAAAAGATATTGCCGCAGAATCAAAACGATTTGCCGCCCTTTTGTCCAACAAAGAACAGAGTGCCAGAAAAGATGCCGCCCTGCTCAATGCCGGGCTGATCTTTTTTGCCAGCCAGAAAGCCGACACTGTTGAACAGGGCATTGAACTTGCCGCCGGCATTCTTGAATCGGGAAAGGCATTTGAAACGCTTCAGGCATGGGTAAAGGCGCAGAATACCGACCCTGAAAAGGGACTGGCCACCCTTCACCGGCTGGTGGACTGAAACCAAAAAGGTCGAGACTATGGAACTTTTGAGCATTAAAACCGGGAGTATGTATATCCGGGTAAAAGAGAGAAAATACCTGACTGTGAACCTGGATAAGGCCAGTGTATTTCCCATGGAAAAACTGGACCAGGTAAGAGAGCATGAAGCAGATCTGAATGCCGCCGGATTTGTGGATGTCCAAATAAAAAAACTGGTATTAACCGAAGAGGATCTGTAAAAAATGAAAATGGTACTCAGCGGTCTTGGCAGGCTTGAACTCATGCCGGAGAATCCGGATTCGTTTAAGGTCCCAAAAGGCTTTGTTAAAACGCGGGTGCTTGCCTGTGCCATCTGCCGGACCGATGCCAAAATGTGGGAACAGGGCCACCGTGATCTTGTCTTCCCCCGGGTTCTGGGGCATGAAATGGTGATCCAAGATGCGGCGGGCAACCGGTTTGTTGTCTGGCCGGGTAAAAGCTGTGGGGATTGCAGATATTGCAGGGCCGGCCGGGAGAACCTGTGCGAGGAGATGAAAATCACCGGTTTTCACACAGATGGCGGGTTTGCCAGCACCGCAGTGCTGTCGAAAGAAAGCCTGATTCCCATCCCGGACACCCTTGATTCACACATTGCCTGTTTTGCAGAACCTGTGGGATGCGTTATTAATGCTTTTGAAAAACTGATCATCAACAAAAATGACCGGATATTGATTTACGGGGCCGGAACCATGGGACTTGTCACGGCCGTCTATGCCAAATCCCGGGGACTGATCCCGCTTCTCATTGAAAAAAGCCAGACCAAGATCAACCGCATCCAGCCGTTTCTGAAAGCCACCGGCATTGATTGTAAAAAAGAGACCCGTAAAAGCGAATTTGACCTGGTGATCAATACCTGTGCCGATTATATTGCCTTTTGCCAGGGAATCGCCAAAGCCGGCAAAGGCAGCCAGATCTCGTTTTTCAGCGGTATCTCCAAAAACGAACATATTGAAACCAACCTTTTAAACCTGCTGCATTACAAGGAAGCGATTGTAACAGGTGTATACGGCATGACCCGGGCACACATGGAAAAGGCCGTGCCCTTTATGCTCTCCCACAGTTCTGTGCTGACACTGCTGATCGAAGATGCGGTCACTCCTGAAAGTGCGGTGAATCTTATGCCCCGTGTGCTTTCCGGAAAACATCTGAAATATATCCTTGATTTTGCACTGGCACCCAGCCGTCAGGATAACGCACACGTGAGTGAAAAGGCCGTCTCCCGCACCCGGCTGCCGGATCTGGATTCAAACAGCCTGTGCCGCAAAACCATTGAAGCTGTTTCCCCCCTGCCCGACATCCTTTTAGCAGGTGCCACAGCCAAAATTGATGACAAGACAAAGCCGTTGGGAGCACTGGGGCGTCTTGAAGCACTGGCCGTAAAACTCAGCTGCATACAGGATAGCCTGACCCCCAAAATCAGCCGCAAACAGCTGTTTGTCTTTGCCGGGGATCACGGGGTTACCGAAGAGGGGGTGTCTGCATACCCGTCTGAAGTCACCGCCCAGATGGTTGAAAACTTTTTAAACGGTGGCGCCGCCATCAATGTATTGTGCCGTCACCATGACATTGAGATGAATGTTGTGGATATGGGGGTTGACTACGAATTCAAGCCCCACAACAATCTGATTTCAAAAAAAGTGGCCCACGGCACAAATAATTTTGCCATTGATACGGCCATGTCAAAAAAACAGATGCTCAAGGCCCTTGAGAACGGAATGTCTGTCTTTTTCAACGCTTTTGAAAAAAAACCAATAGATATTGTGGGACTCGGTGAAATGGGGATCGGCAACACGACATCTGCCTCTGCCATCATCTCCACGATTACAGAAATCACTCCGGCACAGGCTGCAGGCAGGGGCACCGGCGTGGACAACAAGGGGCTGGCGCATAAGATAGAGGTCATTGAACGGGTGCTTGATTTCCATGATATTGATCCGGGCAACGGGTTTGACATCTTAATGAAAATCGGCGGGTATGAAATTGCCGGCATAGCCGGGGCAGTCCTTGCCGCTGCATCGAAAAAATGCACCATTGTACTGGACGGTGTGATATCCACGGCAGCAGGACTGATTGCATATGTAATCAACCCGGATGTCCAGGGATATCTCATATCCGGCCATAAATCCGTTGAAAAATCACAGGAAGCGGCCCTGACGTTTATGGGCCTTACCCCGCTGATCGATTTTGATATGCGCCTTGGCGAAGGCACCGGTGCGGCACTTGCCATTGACATGGCCGATGCCGCATGCAAGATCATGTGTGAGATGGCCTCCTTTGACGAGGCAAAGGTGGCCAGGTCATCACTTTAACCCGAACATTTCATGAGGATATTAGGTGTTATAATAGATTCCCCAAAAAGTCTGGTTGATTATATTGCTACTATCGCCAATATCAATGATACAAACTCGTTTCGTGAAATATTCGGGTATATGTCATAAATTTTAAAACAGGAGATCCTTATGAAAACTAACGGGATTGATCATATCTGCATTGCCGTTAAAAGCATTGACCAGGCAAAAAAAGTATGGGAACCGGTATTCGGCAAGTCAACGCCGGATGTCGAGTACGTTGATGATCTTGAAAAAATCAAGGTGGCCCGGTACTACCTGGGTGATGTCGGGTTTGAACTGATGGAATCCACCTCCTCGGACGGTGAAGTGGCAAAATTCATTGAAAAAAAAGGCGAAGGCATTATGCTGATCAGCTTGAATGTCGACAATACCCGTGAGTCCATGGATGAGCTTGAGTCCAAAGGATATCCATTCATCGGCGGCCCTCGGCCCTTTAAAGGTTGCGAATTTGCCTTTATCCACCCTGATAAAATGAATGGTGTCCTCCTTGAACTGATCGATTTTAAGGGAGATGAATTCGACAAATAAACGCTGATGCCTGGAAATTCTCCAAACCATCCTTACGTTTAAATCATAAGCTGTTTGATTGCACTGACCTTAACCACCGTAGAAGGAGACAGACATGACTTATGATGAATTATTAAAAAAATACCAGTCCAAAGAGGTATTTATATACGGCAAGAGCGTGGTCCAGATTGTTGACATCCAGACCCGGTGTGAAAAAAATTCAAAAAAAACTGATTTCATCTATCATACAGAACGCAACCGGCGCGGCATTATCACCATAGACCATCAAGGGGGAATTTGTTAAAAGCATTTCCCGCGCCAACCGCGCCTAATTTTATAGACGTATCATATTAAGAGCGTTCACTGCATCGTTTTAATCAAACATGCCGTGAACGCTTTTTTTAATGACGCATACGGGTATATTATGGCGTTAATTTTAAGACAGAGACTGTTGCCTTCTCAATTTCCGCCCTGTCGGTCAGGTGGGTCCGATATTCACCTGCCATATACATCCGGGCCTGGTCATCAAAATGGGGGTCATAAAAGTACCCGCTCTGGCCTGTGGGATTAATGCCCAAAGAGTGATCCGGATCGGCAAAGTCAATGATCCGCCGGGTGGAGGGTCCGATATAGACCTTAAACGGTGGAGGGGCGATCCTGAACCCTTGATAATTGGGGACATCCCTTGCCCCCTCGCTTTTAAACGGACCAATATTAAAAATCTTGTCCAACGGTTTTTTCCGGCCCAGGGCATGGACATATTCCACGGTATGCAAATCCCCCCAGATCCATTTTTCAGGGTCTTTGCCGGAAAGCTGCGTCAGGTTGTCAATGGTCTGAAACCAGGCCGACGCCAGAATATCTTTCTGGGATTCTTTTTTTGAGGTGGAAAGGTCATCCCACCAGGGAGACTTTTCAAGTCTCATGATTTTAAGGACGGCCTTGTCAGGCAGGCGTGTCCGCAAAAACGCCTTGAAACGATCCTCTCCCAGCTCATCTTTAAAAAGGTCTTTGGCAAGATAGTAGTGAAGCGTATAAAAAATGGCCGCCCCATTTGTGTCCAGATGGTGAAAACCGTCCCATTTTTCAAAGATCTCAAATGCCTTTTTTGAAATGGTGGTGTCCTGAACGGCCGGGATGGTTTTTAACACAGCCACCTGTCTTTTCTTGATCTTTTTATAGAATGCCGACTGTGTATCCAGCTGAATGGATTTCATATCTTCAGGTGACCAGTTTTCAGATTTTAATCCCAATAGTTCTTCAATGCGCCGGGCACGGTTATCGATATTATAATATCCCGGCACGGTGCCGGTTCCAAAATCCTGGGGCTGATGGTTGGCGGAAACAATAACTCCCGATTCAGGGTTCACAAACTGCGGATTCCACTTAAAGGGCCAGTATCCCATATAGTCATTGGCAGGGTCCGATCCGTCCTGGATAAAATTAGGATCCGCATGATCCGGCCTTTTGGGCAGTTTTCCAACCGCCCACCACCCGATATTCCCGCTGGTGTCTGCCATGACAAAATTCAAACCCGGTGCATGGATTTTTTCAAGGGCTGCGGGTGCTTGTAAAACAGTGTCGATATGGGACAGTTCATAGAGTCCGTTAAGGATATCATTGTTAAGGTCATGAAATCCCCAGGAGACTGCCACCGGGCTTTTTTGAGTATTCAGCGTATCCAGGATGTCATTGATGATGGGACCGTGTTTGGATATCCTGATCTTTAAAACCAGGTCTTCTTCATTTTTGACCTTGATAGTTTCATGCTCGATTTTAAGATCCTCCCACCTGCCGTCGGACCAGACCTGGTCCGGGTTATTGGGATTCTGTTTTTCAACAAACATATCAAGATCATCATTCTGGAACATGGTCAGTGTCCAGGCAACCTTTTGGTTGGAACCCAGAAGGGCCATGGGATTTCCCGACAGAAAATGACCGTAAAAATTCAGCTCTTTGGTCACAATATGGGCTTCATACCAGACCGACGGGCAGGAGTGGGCAATATGGGGGTCTCCGGCCAGAATGGGTTTTCCCGATGCTGTTTTATTACCATGAACGGCCCATGCATTGCTGCCCTCAAAAAAACCCACCGGCGAATAAACGGTCTCTATATCCGCCACAAGGCCGGCCATCTGGGCGAGAGACGTGTGTGTATCTGCCAAAAGCTTTAATGGCGGCACTGCTGCCGGCAGATAGTCCATATCCTCCAGGTAGGCCCGGCCAAGCTCATCCCGGACAAACGTCAATACAGGATCCGACTTGAATCCTGCCGCAAAGCTGTAAGCCATATAGCCTGCCACACTGACAATATCGGACAGTGTATACTCTTTTTTGGGGATCTTTAAAATATCAAACTCAATAGGGGCGGGCCGTGTCTTCATATAGTGATTGATACCGTCAAGATAGGCCTGGCTGATTTTATAGGCCGGTGTGGTTTTGTCGGCATGCGCCAGATATTCTTTGCCAAACTGTTTTAATCGTAACGTCCTGAAGAGCGAATCGGTTGATTTGAGTTTGGGACCCAGTATTTCAGACAGCTCGCCTTTTGCAAGACGGCGAAGCAGTTCCATGTGAAAGAGCCTGTCCTGTGCATGGACATATCCCAGGGCATAGTAGGCATCGATTTCATTTTGCGCATAAATATGGGGAACCGCATAGGTGTCAAACCGGACATCAACCTGCCCTGAAAGTCCTGGAAGTTTGATATCCCCGGACCGGACCGCCTTTTTTGAATTCAGATAATAAAAAATCACCCCAACGACGATCAAAATGACAATAAACAGTCCCAGCCCACTCTTTTTATCAGCTTTCCCATATCAATTGCTCCCGGTATTTACGGATCGGCTCCAAAATTACTTGAACTTTTGTTTTTAAAATACCCCGCCTTTTAAGGGGTTTTGGAAACAATTTAGATCAAGTTATTTTGGTACGATTCCTAAGTAACGTTGGACAGTCCTTTTTCGATCTGTATTACAGATATCAAACCCAATTATATTCCAATGTCAAGGCCGCTGCCGTATAAAAACTCTATCACGCAGATCGGAAACCGAAGACCGGAGACTGGAAAAGGCAAGGCCCTCCGGTTTCCGGAGTCCTGTCTCCGGTCTCCATGGCTAAAACATCTGTATTCTTAAGTTAATGACATTGATTTGCCACTATCAAAAAAGTTGCAGCCTGCTTTCTAAAAAATTTTAACAACAGGCGGAGAACTCTTGCGACAGGTTCATTTCATCCTGGTTTGTACTTGCGGCCCCTGGAAACCAGAATCTTGTGCCGGCCCGCCAGGCCAGTATCAGCGCCTGTGTCATGAGCGTTTTTTATCTTTAATTTCCCTTACCCTCTCTTTGATGATTTCCAGCACACTTTTGCCGCTCTCTTTGGCGATCCTGTGGGCATCATCCACAACTTTTTGCGCAAACGCGGTGAGCATTTCATCATCGGGTAAAACAGACCCGGCTTTTTCATATCTCCAGACAAGAAGTTTTTTTGCCAGGGCTGTCTCCTGCTTTCTGATAAATCCATTTTTTCCAAATATGGCCATAAATTGCTGCCTCTTAATATATCAATAACATTTTATTTTTTTGTATTCTCCAAGGGTACCGCGATATCCGTCATCTTTAATGATGTCCGCAATTTTTTTTATCCACCAGTTTTGTTATGGTATCACATTTAAAACATTTCCCATTATGGATGGAGATCAGTTCATTGCACTCAGAACAATGGTATTTCTCGTACTGCTCTTTAATAAATGTGTCGATTCCCCTCTTTTTAATCGTCGTTAAATTCTCCACGACGCTGTAATGGTATTTTTTTTTATATCTTTTATCCATACGATGAATCTGTCTGCATGGATATTTCTCGCACTCAAAGCAAAAAACTCTGCTATTTGTTGAATCCTTATTTGCCCCGGCACATTTGGCAAATAAGTAGGTACACTTCCCATGTCCGGTCCGGCAGCCGGCACACTGGCTTCGTTTCAAATTATTGACATAGGCAAGATACTTGCTGCAAATGGCGCAATTCATCCCGCATGGTGCAATATGATCATTTAAAATAGTATTCATCTCTTTCATGCTGATCCCTGGCTTTTGCATCCGGGGCTGGATCACCGCTTGTTACGTCCCCAACTTCTCTTCAATTTTGCCGTCGAACTTGGCCTTGTCGATCACAAACCGTTCATGCCGCCCCCGGGCGATAAGATCAATACCGTCATGCGCCTCCACCTCGAACACCAGCCTTTTGCCGTCAACTTCCACAAGCCTGACCTTTACAGTAACGTCCAGTCCCGGTGGTGTGGCGGCCAGATGGCTGACATCAACCTTAATGCCGACGGTCTGCTCGCCCGGCCAGTCAAGATGAGGCTTTACCGCCTTAATACAGGTCCACTCGATTAAGCCGACCATGTAACCTGTGGCAAAGACCCTGGGCATTGCCTGGAATGCCTCTGATTCAGGGTAGAGGTTCGACACCAATTTTGACTCATCAATACTGAATGTGAAGGTGTGTTCAATACCGGGCTGTAATGTATCTTTCATGTTTTCCCCCTTTTGTGCATAGCAGCTAAACATACTGTGGTTTATCCGGGATCCGGTTTTCCGGCTGGTATGGGTACACCCGGATACTTATCGAAACCGGTCGGCATTCTCTGCGAGACAGCGGGCTGCAGGGCAGCTGCTTTCTGCCGCAGACAACCTGTCACAACCCATATCACAGGTACTCGACAAAAGGAATTGAAACCACCACCATAATAACAAAATAGTAATCTTGTATTTCTTGACAGGATGCGCCATTTTAATGTAGCACTATCCCCAAATTTATGATGGCACTGAATGATACGTATGCATAAAAAAACAATCTGGATAACTTTTTTGTCCCTGGTTCTTTGTTTTGGAACCGTCTGGGCCGGCTTGCCCTGTGATGAATGCGACCCGTCATGTTTTGTTAAACTGCAGCCCACCCATTGTGGATCAGATTGCCAAACCATCCTTGACCTGGGGTTCAGCAATGAACTGACAGGGTCGGCAGCACCGGAAGACGGCTGTTGTGAAATTGAAAAATGCAACACTCAAAAGCCGTTTCACACCAACACCCAAAAATTCAATCTGAAAATCTCGTCCCTTGATACCGGGATCATGCGTCCGCTTTTATGTGATAATAAATTTCCAACCCCTGTGACCACCCATCAATACAACGCCACTAGAACGCTTCCCATTTATACCCTCATCCAGTCTTTTTTGTGTTAACCACCCCACGTTTTTCAAAAATTGGAAAAAAACCTGGGGTTTCAGCCGGATGACTGATATTTATGACATAAAAAAATACAACACCGCCTGACGGTCCCCAAGATGACGTTAAAGATTGAATACGAGTAATTTATGAATAAAAAACAACCATCGTCCGATAAAGAGTGGGCATTGCTTTTCACAGCCTGGGTGATCGTCACCGGTTCAACACTGGGAAGCCTGTTTTTCAGCCATGTCATGGAATTTGCCCCCTGCGTATTGTGCTGGTACCAGAGAATATTTTTGTTCCCGCTGGTAATTATCCTCGGCGCAGGGCTCTTCCCGTTTGACAAAAATGTGATAAAATACAGCCTGCCCCTGGCCATATTGGGCTGGGGCACGGCATTTTACCATAACCTGCTCTACTCGGACATTATTCCCCAGACACTTCAGCCATGCAGCCGGGGCGTGTCATGCACGGAAAAATATATCGACCTGTTCGGGTTCATAACCATCCCCATGCTGTCTCTTATGGCATTTACAACCATTATTGTAATATTGTTTATATTAAAACGAAGGAGTTTTTAGATGAAGTATAAAATATTTGCAGGCACCTGCCTTGTCCTGATTGCGATTTTTGTCGCCACCAGCCTTTACTACCGGGATCAGCAGTCACAGATGTACGACTTTATGGCCCAAAACAACGCATCCACTTTTGTACGGGATCATTCTCCGACCCTGGGAAGTGATGACGCAAAGGTGTATCTTGTGGAATTCACAGACCCTGCCTGCGAAACCTGTGCAGCCTTTTCCCCCTTTGTAAAGCAGATGCTCAAAGAAAATGAGGGCAAATTAAAACTGGTTATCAGGTATGCACCCTTCCATACCGGTGCCGACTATTTTGTAAAAATCCTTGAAGCGGCCAAAAAACAGGGGAAATACTGGGAAACCCTTGATGTAATGTTTAAATCCCAACCCTATTGGGCCAGCCACCACAATCCCCAGCCCCAGAAAATCTGGCAGTTTTTAAAAAACGCGGGATTGGATCTGGATAAAATCAAGAAAGATATGAATGATCCGGCAATTGAAAAAATTATTGCCCAGGATCTGGCAGACGCAAAAGCACTCAATGTCAGAAAAACACCGGGGTTCTTTGTGAACGGAAAACCTTTGGTCAGCTTTGGCAGGGAGCAATTGTATCAACTGGTTCAATCGGAAATAAAAGCACAGTATTAAATTAAGGGTTACTATCCCAAAAAACAGGAGGAATCCAGATACGATGAAAAACAAAATATGCCTTATCATGGTGGTGAGCATGGCTTTGTTTCTCGGCTCATGCGGGCAGGAACCAGCCACATTAAAAGTGGGTGACCCTGCCCCGGATTTTTCCCTTATAGACAGGCAGGGAAAAACCTGGACCCTGTCCGAACTTAAGGGGCAGGTTGTGTTTATCAACTTCTGGGCCACATGGTGTGCCCCCTGTCTTCAGGAATTGCCGTCCATGCAGAGACTTTACGCCACCCTGGGACAGGATGGATTTACAATGCTGGCGATCCTCAATAATGACAAACCGAACATGGCCGATTTTGTGACCAAGAAAAAGAAAATCACCATACCGGTACTGGATGACAGTTCAAATGTGATTGGCGCAAAATATTATTTAACCGGCCTGCCTGAAACCTTTATTGTCGATAAAAAAGGAATTATACGGCAGAAAATTATCGGGGGCACCCAGTGGGATACCCCCCGGCAGATAAAGATGATGCAAACCTATATCAATGAGTAAACCAAAAAAAAACAGAACAGACAAGGCGTCCTTAAGGGTTGCTCCCTTTGTTGTCATTATTATTTTTCTTGTTCTTGGGATTATCGGCATCAGCCTTGACGAACCCTCACGGGTGTTAAAACAGGCCACCCAGATCTGTCTGGCCTGTATTGGAATTGGGTAATTTATGGCAGCACTTCGCAAATGGATTCAGGTCCTGTTCTTTTTTATGACCAACGGGTACTGGAATTTCCCGGTCACCAGGACCATATACAAGGGGTCTTTAAAGGTGGTCTGTTCGCCCGGTCTCAATTGTTATTCATGCCCGGCAGCCACCACCTATTGCCCCATCGGCTCTTTGCAGCAGCTGTTTGGCGGAATCCGGCTGGCCCTGGAAACGGGCCAGTTTTATGTGGGGCTGTACGTCATCGGGTCCATGGGGGTTATCGGTGGATTTGTGGGGCGCATGGTCTGTGGATGGGCCTGCCCCTTCGGTCTTTTCCAGGAGCTGCTTTTTAAGATAAAATCACCGAAATTTGGAATCTGGCGCGGGCTGCGATATCTGAAATACGCCCTGCTGGCAGTCATGGTGATCCTGCTGCCACTGTTTGCCATTGATGAATTCGGCACCGGTGAACCATGGTTCTGTAAATACTTCTGTCCCACCGGTACCCTGGAAGCCGGTCTTCCCATGCTGGCCCTTCAGCCGGAGCTCACGACAACACTGGGCTGGATTTTCGCCTTAAAATTATCGATCCTGGTCTTTTTTGTGATCTGGTCCATCCTGTCCAGCCGGCCTTTCTGCCGAACCGCCTGCCCGCTCGGCGCCTTTTACGCGCTTTTTGCCAGGGTCAAACTGGTCAAACTGAGCCTGGACCCGGCACGGTGTAACAATTGCAAAGCCTGCCATGAAGTCTGCCCCATGGGGGTGAACTTTAATGAATCCCCCCAGGATATGGAGTGTATTTCATGTCTTTCCTGCAGCAAAGCCTGCCCACAGGATGCCATCCATGTTGAAATCGGCGGGTTGTCAACAAAGGCCGCGCCGCCAACGCCTGACAGAAATCCCGTTTGAATCGGGAAAAAGCGTCTCGTTTCAGTTCTTTACATGGGTATAGTTTCCTGTACTGTTAGTTTTGCCGATCTGTTTTTGCCAAAAAAACAAATGGAATAGCGAAAGGCCCGAACACAGCCCCCATAACGGTCCAGAACATAACGTTTGCACCTCTTTTCTCCGCCAGGGTATATAGTAGGAAGCCAAAAGCAAAACTTATAATGCATCCGATAATTACGCCCATCATTTCACAACTGCCTCCCCTTTTTTAAAAATTGAACCCGGCCCTATTCAATAACCGGAAAGAACTTTGGATAGAGCTTAATGGCAATTAAACCGGCAACATACATGGACAGGCCAAACATTCCGGAGACCCAGAACATTGATGAATGAAAATCTCCCATGGAGTCCTGAATCAAAAGGGCTATGGTCATGGCTAAAGAGGCATTTCTTAAGCCCGTCTCAAGCGAAATGGCCCGTATCTGGTATGGTGAAATCTTGAGCATCAAAGGAACCACAGCCCCCACGGTCATGCCTGAAACCGTCAGTAAAAATACCATCGTGTAAAACAGAACCCCATGTCGCTGTGTATCTGCAAATCCTTCAAGATTACTTAGAATCCCTGCTATAATCAAAAACAGCAATGCAATGATGCCCAGCAGGCTGAACACGGGGATGAGCTTTTTCGCCATGGATTCTTTCCATTTTCGAAAGAGCATGCCAATGCAAAGCGGAACGATTACCAGAACGATGATGGTCAATGCAATGGTCTTGGTCGGCACTTTGATATCCGGGATATCAGAGCAGTAGGCGTTTAACAGTAAGGGTACAAAAAATATGGAAAGAACAGTGGATATTGATGTTAACGACACTGAAAGCGCCACATCTCCTTTTGCATAATGGGTCATTAAATTTGAGGTCACACCGCCCGGTGTTGCCGTGATAAGGATCATTCCCACATAGATGTAGGGATAATTTTCATGAAACCCCATTAAATACCCAAACCCCATGGCGATCAACGGCATGACACCGAACTGGAGGAGTTCACCGATAATAATGCCCTTGGGTTTTGAAATCAGTATTAAAAAATCTTTCCCGGTTAAGGTAAGCCCCATCCCCACCATGACCAGAAAAAGCATCAGAATAATCATCAACTTGAATATCTTGTCAAACAGGGGTTGCACAGGCGGGGCTGAAAACTGCGCAAACTGGTATACCCTTCCGTTGATGGTCGATTCGATCACCTGGATATTAAATTCAAGCTTGCTTTCTATCAGCCCTTCCAGGTCCTGATAAGCCGGATCTTTTCGATCGGGTATGGTCAGCAGGTGAATCTGACCGTCAGTGTTTCTGACAAAAAAAAGCCTGGTCTGGTCAGGGCTGCCCTGTTTTGCTGAGGTTAAAAATCGTAAATGTCCTTTAAACTGGAGGTTTTCTGAATTTGTCCAGTCAAGTTTCCGGGGCTGTGTATTCAATTGCTCGATCAATTGATTGTCGCCGCTGTTCACAATGGCGGATAATTGTTTATAAAATTGTTCTCCTGAAGTCCCCTTTGCAGACACCGCAGCACAAAAAGCAAATACCCCCATACAAACCCAAACAATGATCCTGCCAGTCATCCGAATATTCAAATTCCACCTCCAGAATATAATTGATCGAAAAAACAAACTATGATTGAAATATGGTACAGCAGTTGTATTCAACCATATATATGAAGTCAAGAATGATATTCATGTGATATAAATTCCCAGCATACCCGCTGTTTTTTATTTTTTGGTATTTATATGACATTAATCAAGGAGAGAACCGGTTTTGACAGATTTATCCTAAATTTTGAATTTAATTTTTCAATCAAGTCGTGTATGATCCATTATCTTTATTAAGCTACAGTGATTCTCAAAAGTATGTTCCTAAAAAAATCATATGAGAAAAGAATCACCTAAAGGCAAATCGATTATCACTCAACGGATTTTAAAATTTGAGTGATAGAATACCATATCCGTGTATCGGAACCTGTTTCTGCGATTTGCTATAAAACTATCAAAGAGGTGTTTATGAGGGTTTATGCCCAGGTAAAAAACGACCTGGCCGCTTCTCCGAAGAGATGGCTGGTGACAGGCGTTGCGGGATTTATCGGATCAAATCTTTTAGAAACCCTTCTGACGTGCGACCAGCAGGTCCGGGGGCTTGATAATTTTTCCACAGGACACCAGCACAACCTGGACCAGGTAAAACAGGTGGTTTCAAAATCACAGTGGGACAGATTTTCCTTCATAGAAGGGGATATCCGGGATGACCAGACCTGCCAGTCTGCCTGCAATGGCATTGACTATGTCCTTCACCAGGCAGCGTTGGGGTCGGTACCCCGCTCCCTTGAAAACCCCCAGTTGACCCATGCCAATAATCTTACGGGCTATTTGAACATGCTGGTGGCTGCCCGGGATCAGGGGGTTGAAAGATTTGTCTATGCCGCCTCAAGTTCCACCTACGGGGATCATCCCGGATTGCCAAAAGTGGAGGACAGGATCGGAAAGCCCCTGTCTCCCTATGCTGTGACAAAATATGTGAACGAGCTTTACGCGGATGTCTTTAACCGCTGCTACAATATCAAACCCATCGGCCTGCGGTATTTTAATATATTTGGACGGCGGCAGGACCCGAACGGTGCATATGCGGCTGTTATCCCCAAATGGTTTGCAGGACTCATGGCCAAAGAGGAGATCTTCATCAACGGAGACGGGACCACCAGCCGTGATTTCTGCTATATTGACAATTGTGTCCAGGCCAATATCATGGCGGCCACAGCCACGGATAAAGATGCGTTCAACCAGGTCTACAATATTGCCTTTGGCCAGCGGACAACATTGACGGAACTGTTTGACCATATTCAAAAAAGGGTGGCAGAACGGCTTGACAACTTTACGAATATCGAACCGGTATACCGTGATTTTAGGCCCGGGGATGTAAAACACTCCCTGGCTGATATTTCAAAAGCCAGGGAGCTTATCGGATATGAGCCGGAGTTCTCCGTGCTGCAGGGGCTTGATCAGGCAGCGGACTGGTATGTAAAAAATTTATCCTGAAATAACGGCTTTTTATCACTGTTTTGCGCAAAAGATGCCGTATTGATGGGTTAACAGTGCACTCAAGATCGTTTCCGGCAGCGTATAATATTGGGTCATGCGAAGGATAAATTCCCGGTTCATCTCCTGGGTGTATGTCTCAAAGTGACCGGCAACATCCCCTGAAAAGGTATTGTTCAAATCCAGTGCCAGAGAAGGCGTTGCACATGAAAAATCAAAAGACTTCATATCAATATACTGAAGGTTTTTATTCATCATAGTTCGAAAATAGATACGCATATTGCTGACATCATAAACAATTGTCCAAACCGAGCGCTTACCCTGGGACACGGATTTTAGGATGTCGAACCCATAGTCGACATATGACGCAGATGGATTTAAATGATAAGACTGCACCATTGCGGCTGCGCGAACGAACCTGTCAAGTGAATTGGTTCGATTTTCAGGAAGCGCCCTGCTCCCGCCAAAGCCATCATGCTCCTTTAGATAATCAACGGCATAGGCATATTCGGAGTTGCTGAGAACATTGGTACTCAAACCGGCCCCTTTGTGGACAATCATCTGGCCGTCAAGGAATTCGATCACCGCACACCGGCCGGTGGTATCCCCTATGAAAAAATGCACCGGATACTTCTGGTTCCTGGCAAACACCCTTATGTGAGACTGCACACCCATCACCTCTTCCACCGTGGCGCAATTATCAAGGAAATACTGTTTATACTGGGCATGGGTCACCGCAGGCCTGGAATCTATGGGCGGATACTGGCTGCCTTTAAGGGTCAGGCCTGTTACAAATAATCCTTTTGAGTTCATGCCGCCGTGCAGGTACTCACGGCCCAGGGTGTTAAACGTGATGCTGCCGTATTTCGATGTCCATGCGGCAATTTTCTGATCATTGGCGCCGAAAACCTGGGGTGTTTTTCTGACACCGCGTTTGTTGACCACCACCAGCCCTTCTTTCACATGCCAGTCAAAATTTTCCCCATAAAAAAGTGTATCCCCTTTCTTGATGGAAAAAGCCGTGCATGCATGACCGGTGTGGCCCAGGTTAAGAACGAAAAAAACAGATAATAACAGACAGAATTTTGTTTTTAATTTCATATGCCCCCGCGTTCAGGTTTCAGGTGACCGATCCTGCCGGTTTCGTTGAATGTGAGACTGAGGATCTCATCAATACACCTTCAAATCGATGAAAATATCCCATTGATTATCTATAGCGAAGAGTGTCGATACTTTTCAAGAGGTAAAATTAAAGATTGCCCTTGCTGGGAATTTCGTTGGATTTTTTTACGGTCCGCACACTGCTTTAAGCCGGATATTTCATGAGCATCCCGCCACCTTTGCAGATTTAAGCCTCCCTGTTTCGTCAGCTATTCGGACTGAGCATTTTTTTTGGAAACTCCAAGTACCTGATTTGCTGTTATATTTTTTTTACTTGACAGCTTAAAATCAATAATCTACTTTGCCGGTAGACTAAATAGACAAATCATGGAGACGATATGCAGATTTCTTACAAGACAGATTATGCGCTCAAGGTAATTTTACACCTATCAGACAGCTACCCGGACACGATGGAGCATATAAAGGATATCTCCAAAGCCCAGGATATCCCTAAAAAATTTTTAGAGCAGGTCCTGCTGCTCCTTAAAAAAGGTGGCTTTGTCATGAGCAAAAAGGGTCCTAAAGGCGGGTACTTTTTAAAAAAATCACCCGACCGGATCACCATGGGAGATGTTATCCGGTTTATTGACGGGTCAGTGTCCCCTATTTCCTGTATTGACCCCGGCAATGAAGAGACCTGCGATTTTGGAACTTTTTGTGTTTTTAAACCCGTGTTTCGTGATGTTGAAAAAGCAATCTTAAAGATCATTGACACTAAAAACTTCAAAGATCTTTTACAGGATCAAAAAGAATTAAAAGCAAATGCGGTTCTGGATTTCCAGATTTAAATGACAGATAAAAAGGAGATACATTTATGGAGTTAATGGTGAATGGGAAAAAGTATGAGTCGATCCCGGATATTTCCGTGATCCAGCTGCTGGATGAAAAACAGGTTGAATCCCCGGAAATGGTGTCCGTGGAGCTTAATGGAAAGATACTTGCCAGGGAGAAATTTGATCTCACCCGATTAAAGGAAAATGACCAGGTGGAATTTTTATATTTCATGGGAGGCGGATAGGCAATTATGGAAAAACGGCAGTTTGATACAATGGCATTGCATGGCACAGGCACTCACCGTGATGCCCATAACAGCATCCGGTTCCCGGTTTATGCCGGCGTGGCCTTTGATTTTGAAAGCGCTGAAGACATGGAAGATGCCTTTTTGCTTCGCAAACCATCCCATGCGTATTCAAGAATCACCAACCCCAGCGTTGAACTGTTTGAACAGACCCTGACCCTGCTTGAAAATGGCCTTGGCACCATTGCAGTTTCCTCGGGCATGGCAGCCATCACCAATACGCTTTTAGCCCTGGTGAACCGGGGCGACAATATTATTGCCTCAAAACATCTTTTCGGGAATACGGTCTCCCTGCTGGAAGAGACGTTAAAGGGGTTCGGCATCCAATCTCGTCTGGTGGATGTGAACAATAAGAACGAACTGGAAAATGCCATTGACGGTAAAAGCCGGCTTATTTTCTGCGAAACCATTACCAATCCCCAGATGAATGTTTCCGATTTCAACCTTATTTCGAATATCGCGCAAAAACATGGACTGGCCCTTGTTGTGGATAATACGGTGACAACGCCGTTTTTATTCAATGCAAAGGGGCACGGGGTCAACGTGGTGGTTCATTCCACGACCAAATACATTTCAGGCGGTGCCACCAGTGTGGGCGGTGCTGTTGTCGATCTTGGAAATTTTGACTGGACCGGCACACCGGCCTTGAAAAAGTACCATAACCACAACGCATATGCCTTTCTTGCCCGCCTTCGAAAAGAGGTCTACAGAAATTTGGGTTCCTGCATGTCACCCCAGGCAGCGTATTTACAAACCCTGGGTCTTGAAACCCTTTCCTTGAGAATTTCAAAGAGCTGTGAAAACGCGTTGCGTATTGCCCAATATCTTGAGACCAGCCCGAAAATCAAATCTGTTCATTATCCGGGGCTTGAATCATCTAAATTTTACCATCTGGGCAAACTTCAGTTCACCCCCACCAGCAACGGAGTGTTCGCGCCCGGCGGGGTCCTCTCATTTGAGCTGAGTTCCCGGGAGATGGCCTTTGATTTTATCAACCGGCTTGGCCTGATCAAACGGGCCACCAATATCAATGACAACAAATCGTTGATCATTCACCCGGCATCCACCATCTTTGCCAATTTTTCAAAAGAAGAGAAAAAAGCCATGGGTGTAACAGACGGCCTGGTGAGGTTGTCCGTAGGTATCGAAGATGTCCGGGACCTTCTTCAAGATATCACCCGGGCCCTGGCGTAAGATAGGACGAAAGATCGGGTTCAAAAAAGGATCACCCCGCGTTTAAAAACAATATTTAACGATTATGGAGTAAAACAATGGATTATACAGACGATCAGCTGGAAAGGTATTCAAGACACATCATTTTAAAAGATGTCGGTGTGGAAGGCCAGATGAAGATTTCGAAAGCCAAAGTGCTGGTCATCGGTGCTGGCGGGCTGGGTTCTCCGGCGCTTTTATACCTTGCTGCCGCGGGCGTCGGGACCATTGGGATTGCCGACGGCGATGTGGTGGACTTAAGCAATCTTCAGCGCCAGGTCATCCATGCCACAGAGGATGTCGGCACCCCCAAGATCGTTTCCGCGCAACAGAAGATCAACAACCTGAACCCGGATGTTAATGTTGTTGTCTATGAAGAGATGCTGACTGCCCAAAATATTAAAGGGATCATTGAGCAATACGACTTTGTTATCGACGGGACCGATAATTTTCCGGCCAAATTTCTGGTTAACGATGCCTGTATTTTTTCCGGCATCCCCTTTTCCCATGCCGGCATCCTGAAGTTTTTCGGACAGACCATTACCATTCTGCCCGGTGTTTCTACCTGTTACCGCTGCATCTTCCATGAGCCTCCGCCCCTTAATGTGGTACCCTCCTGCGCCCAGGCCGGTGTTATCGGGGTCATTGCCGGTGTTTTAGGAACACTGCAGGCCACTGAAGCCATCAAATATATCCTTGAAAAGGGAGATCTGATCACCAACCGGCTGTTGACCTTTGATGCCCTTGAATCAAGGTTCAGGGACCTTCCCATTGAGAAAAACCCTGAGTGCCCTGTGTGCGGGGAAAATCCCGTTATTACGGAACTGATGGACTATGAACAGGCGGCCTGCAAGATAGGATCTGAAAAATGAAAATACCGCGAAACCTGCACGATAAAATGATCCTGCATGCCAGAAAAGAACTGCCCCATGAGGCCTGCGGATATCTTGCAGGACAGGATGATACTGTGATGGAAACATATCCTATAAAAAACATCGATCAAAGCCATGAGCATTTCTCGTTTGCGCCTGAAGAGCAGTTTACCGCAGTAAAGGATATGAGGCAAAAAAAGATTGTCCCCCTTGCCGTGTATCACAGCCACCCCAAAACACCGGCCCGGCCGTCAAAAGAAGATATCAGGCTGGCCTATGATCCGGACATCTATCATGTGATCATCTCCCTGGCCCGCGACACCCCGGATATCAAAGCATTTAAGATAGATAAAAATAAGACCGGAAAAACCCGTGTTAGAAAAGAGGAGATTGAGATCCTATGAAATTTTATGATATCCCCCAAACGCTGGCAAAGGAAATTCAGGATCTGGAACTATCCATACAAAAGTTTAAATCCAATGATCTCCATCCCACAAAATTCAGGGCCCAAAGGGTCCCCTTTGGAATTTATGAACAGCGACAAAAAAACACCTTCATGATCCGGATCAGGATGACCGCCGGCGGCATCACACCGGACCAGTTGGAAGAGACAGCGCGTATTGCTCAAAAATACGCCAGACCTGTGCTTCACATTACAACCCGGCAGGAACTCCAGATCCATGACGCAACACTTGAGGATGTTCCGGCAATATTAAAAGAGCTCTACAACCAGGGCCTTTCCAGCCGCGGCGGGGGCGGGAATACAGTCAGAAACATCATAGCGTCCCATGATTCCGGGGTAAACCCTGATGAATGCTTTGATGTCACCCCCCATGCGGTTGCCCTGTCCAGTGCGCTGATCGCCCGGGATGACTCCTGGAATTTCCCCAGAAAATTCAAAATATCCTTTTCAAGCACCAGCAAAGACAATGCCCTTGCCGTGTTCAACGATCTGGGCTTTATTGCCCGCATCAAAGACGGACAAAAAGGATTTAAGGTATATGTGGCCGGCGGGTTTGGCTGCAGACCGAGACGGTCAAAAGTGCTGCACGATTTTATCGCCGAAGAGAAGGTGCATCAGGTCACTGCCACCGTTAAAATGCTGTTCCTCAATTACGGCAACAGAAAATCCAAAAACTCGGCCAGGCTCAGGTTTTTGTTTGAAGAGCTGGGCAAAGAGAAATTTTTCAAACTGTACACCCGGGAATATGAGAAACTGGACAAGATAGATGCGCTGGATCTGCGTTTAGAGCAGTTCATCAATAAAAACAGAACCCAAAAGAATCTGCCGCCGCGGTTTATAGATCTGTCTGCATTCAGGCGCTGGAAAAAAAGGTTTGTAACAAATCAAAAACAGGAAGGCCTTAAAAGCATCTTAATCCCGGTGGCCTCCGGTGACCTGCACTGCAGCGATGCACTCAGGTTTGCCCAATATCTGAAAAATTTCGGTGAAAATGTCATCCGGTTCACCATGACCCAGAACATGGTGATCAGAAACATCCCCCTGGAATACCTGGGAAATATATTTGAGCGGGTCAATGAAATTGATACGGAATCTCATATAGGACCGGCCTGCGGCAACATCACCATATGTGCCGGTGCAGACACATGTACCACAGGGGTCTGCCTGCCCAAAGGCGTGGTGCCGGTCATTAAAAAATACCTGGATGCCCAGGGGATCTTTGAGCAACTGGATAA
Organism: uncultured Desulfobacula sp.; assembly: GCA_964562385.1. GTDB lineage: Bacteria > Desulfobacterota > Desulfobacteria > Desulfobacterales > Desulfobacteraceae > Desulfobacula. The sequence goes on along the minus strand of CAZLTD010000019.1, from coordinate 2,184 downwards.
GGACTTCAAAATCAATATTTCCGGCTGTCCCAATGCATGCGGCCAGCATCACATCGGGGATATCGGTCTGTTTGGAAGAATTGCGAGAAACAACGGCCGGGTGCTGCCGGGTTACTGGATTACCGCCGGGGCGGATCGAAATCCGGACAAAAGATCCTTCAGCGAAAAATGCGGATGGGTGCCGGCACGAAACCTGCCCGAGACTATCACACTCATACTGGGCCATTACATATTGGTTAAAGAGCAGTACCAGACCTTTAAGGACTATTTAAAACAGGTTGGAAAGGCTGAGATCAAAACCATCTGCAAGCGGTTTTCAAGCCTTGTCCCCTATTACGAAAATGATCAAAGTTTCTATGTGGACTGGGGGGCAAAAAAAGAGTTTACCACCGCCTTTATGGGGCATGGCGAATGTTCCGCAGGTATTTACGATATGATCGAAGTTGAAATGAAGGTCATTAAAACCAATATTAAAAAACTATCCGATCCCGACAGCCGGCATCGCCAAAAACAGCTGTTGTGGGATATTGTGTTTTCCGGGGCCGGCATGTTGTTGATCACCCGGGCGGCAGATCCTGAAAATGAGACCCAGACGTTTGAATTTTTCAAGCAGCATTTTATCAAAACTCAATTGGTGGATCAAAAATTTGAAAAGCTGATCCGTGATGCCCAAAATCATGATTATGCAGGTCTGGTGGAAAACCAAGGTCTGGTGGTGCAATTCGGGGAAACCATGATCAAACTCTACCATTTAATGGACAACGCCCTAAGATTCCCCAACGAAGCGTTCAGAACGGATGCTATCAAGCAGGACAAGAACACACAGGATGATTCAAAAGCAGATGCAGCATTGTTTAAAGATCTTCGAGGGGTTACCTGCCCCATGAATTTTGTAAAGACCAAGGTGGCGCTGTCCCGGATCGCGTCCAATGATCTGTTGAAAATTTACCTGGATGACGGAGAACCCATAGACAATGTACCACGCTCGGTTATTGGAGAAGGGCACAAAATAGTGACCCAGGAAAAAACAAACGGCTACTGGACTGTGGTGATTAAAAAGAAATAACCCCACAGGTTCATTTCAGACAAGGGTCAAAGATTGACTTGACGCCCGGTGAACCACCTACCCAGATGCGGTTTTTTCCATATTGTAAAGCAGCTGGATCTCTTTATCCCAGATGGTGTTGTCAATGGTCTCAAGGATCATGGGTATCTCCTCGAACCGCTTGTCATTCATGATATATTTGAACACTTCAAGGCCTAAATGGCCTTTGCCAATGCTGTGGTGCCGGTCCACCCGGCTGCCCATCTGTTTTTTGGAATCATTGAGGTGCATCCCTTTTAAATACTTGAAACCGACCACGGCATCAAAAAGGGCAAAGGTTTTATCACACCCCTGGCTGTCGGACAGATCATATCCGGCTGCGAACGCATGGCAGGTATCGATGCAGACGCCGACCCTTGTTTTATCATCCACCTGCTGGATGATATCGGCCAGGTGTTCAAATTCAAACCCCATATTGGTTCCCTGGCCGGCCGTGTTTTCAATCACGGTAATAACCGATGGCACGGCCTGATGGGCTATATTGAGCGACTCGGCAATCCGTTTGAGACACTCCTTGGGGCTGATTTTTTTCAGGTGGCTTCCCGGGTGAAAGTTTAAAAGTGTGATTCCCAGCTGCCGGCAGCGCTGCATCTCTTCGATAAAGGCATTACGGGATTTTTCAAGGGCGCTTTGTTCCGGATGCCCCAGGTTGATCAAATAGCTGTCATGGGCCAGGATATGATCGGAACTGATACCGGTATTGCTGCAGTTTTCTTTAAAAGCTATTATATTTTTTTCTGTCAGTGGTTTTGCATGCCACTGCCGCTGATTTTTAACAAACAGGGCAAATGCCCCGGCCCCGATTTTTTTTGCATTCAGCGGTGCGTTCTCCACGCCGCCGGCTGCACTGACATGGGCACCTACACGTTTCATTCCATCCCCCTAAAGTTTAAGTAGTTTCCGGTCAGGCACTAAGTATCAGGCTGTCAGGCCTTCTCCGGAATACTTCATGTTAAGTGATACTGGTTACTGTCGCAGGTTTTAAATAAAACATAGGATATCACCTGCGGATTAACCCCGCATAAGGATTTCAAACTGTTTGATGCTCTTTGCACTCCCCATGACAACAATAGTATCCC
>CAZLTD010000018.1:0-59508 GCA_964562385.1 uncultured Desulfobacula sp. | reverse complement strand
CTATCTTGGATCTGATCGGGTTTGCCTGCTTCACCCCGTGAATGGATACGATATTATCGAAAAAATGGCTGTTGATAAAGTCTCATGGAGCAAGGATACCTGGCTTGACGAATGCCTGATCCTGATGGCGTGCCATAATGCCATCAGGGCAAACCTGTCCATGCAGCGTGTTCAGATGGAAAAACTGCTGCAGGACCTTGAAAAATGTGAGAATCCCATGCACTGTCCACATGGAAGGCCGATTGTGATTACGATGACGAAAGTTGAAATGGAGAAGCTGTTTAAAAGGGTTGTATGACAGATCGTGTTGGTATATAAGTTAACATTTGCATAGTAGAAATAAATTTTATAAAAATATCATTTGGATATTTAGGTGCACGGCACCATAAAAAAGATGTAAGGAATCGCACCAAAAGAACTTGATCTAAATTGTTTCCAAAAACCCTTAAAAGACTCGTTGCTTTCGGGTTTTTAAAAACAAAAGTTCAAGTAAGGCAATGCACATCTTTGCCCCTAAGTTATTTTGGAGCCGATCCTAAGATTCAGGTAATTAACAATTGAAAGGAGTTTTACTTTGAGAAACCCGATACTTCAAAACAGGCGTATATATCATGCCATTTTCTTGATTTTTGTCCTGTTGATATCAAGCCCGGCCCTTTCTAACGAGGTAAAAAAAGTAGCGATCTGCCCCTTTGAAATGAGGGCTGCCCAGGATTTGGGATATTTGCAGGACGGCATATTCGATATGCTTTACACGAGAATTTCAGATTCCGGCAAAGTCGAAGTGCTGGAGCGGGAAACGGTTGAAGAGATAATCGACAGCTCTCGGCAGTCCGGAAAGCTTAAAGGGACCATTAATGAAAAAAAGGCCAGGGCCTTAGGCCAGTTGATGGGCGCCGACTATATCCTGTTCGGCAGTGTGAGTATTTTTGGCCAAAGCGTCAGTTTAGACGGCAGTATGGTGGATCTTAAAGGCGATAAACCGACCCTGACATTTTTCAAGCAGAGTGACAAAATGGGGGATGTGATCCCCATGGTGAATACATTTGCCGGTGATGTGAATGTAAAGGTTTTTAACCGCACCATTGATAATGAACTATACACGCCTGAGGCCAGAAAGCTCATTGCATCCGGTGCGATAAAAAATACAGGTCAGAGCAATCTCCTGTATGATTCAGGATTCGTAAATCTGCAGCAGAATAATATTAATGCAGGACCGGGATTTCAGACACACCTGAAATTCGATGGGCAGATCAATGCCATGGCAACCGGTGATCTGAACAACGACGGTACCACCCAGGTGGTTACGGCCACAGATTATGAAATTTTTATTTACAAGCTTAAAGGCAAAAAACTGGTCCAAGATAAGAAACTTGACTTTTCTTCCGACAACCGGATAATTGCTCTTGATATAGCCGATATTAACAACAACAGCTATCCTGAGATTTTTGTGACCAGTCTGAATATCCATCGGAATGGATTGCAGTCTTTAGTATTGGAATACAACGGAACTGGCTATATCACACTTATAGATGATGAATCGTATTATTACAGGGTGGCCCCCGGTGAAATGAGCTCATCAAAAATTCTTATGGGCCAGAGAAGCAGTAAACACCCCTTTAAAGGCAATGTATATGCAATGGCCGTATCCGGCGGTGAATATACAAGAGATAGACAAATTAAAATGCCCCCCAATACATCGGTCCTTTCCTTTGCTAGGGGTGTGGTTACAGCCGAGGGGGGAACAGAATCCATATTTCTTAATGAAAATGGGTATTTATTGGTTGCAAGTGAAGCCGGCAGAATAGAATGGAAGGGGAATAATAAATTCGGTGGAATTGGACATTTTCTCAACCTCGCCAAAGATATAAACGGTCCAATAGCTGAGCCGGTATATCTAAACCCCAGAATTCAATTCTATGATTTTGGGGAAGATGGAAAATCTGAAATTATAACCATCAGAAATGAAGAAACTGCCGGTGGAATCGGGCGGTATAAACGATTCAAGAAGGGGAATATCGAGATCCTTTCCTGGGATGGTATTGCCCTGTCTCCTGTATTCAGGACCCGGTCGGTCCAGGGGTGGATCTCCGATTTTGCCATCGCAGATATTAACGGTGACAAGGAAGAAGAGATGGTGGTTGCAGTCTGTAGTCCATCTAAATTTTTGGGCGCCGGGAAAAGTCAATCATCGAATATTATATCTTATAAAATAAAAGGTATTTTCAAGAAATAATCAATCGGGATATTTCCTCGGTATTTTTGTTATATGAACCGTTCCATTTGAATTCTGTTTTCTTAGTCAGAATCCAAGTGGAACGGTTTTTTATATTCCAGCTTATTCTCCCCAGCCTTATATGCAATAGCCCTGAATTTATAAGCGTATCGCTGGCATAGGTTTCGGTTCGTGTTTTGAATTGACTTTCTCTTGTAATTGGTTGCACCAATGTGACCGGTCTCATTAGTCCCCTCTGATTCAGATTTAATGCTTAACAACATCTTTATCGTAAGTTTCTTATACCGTTAAAAAATTTCAGAAGAGCCACCGGCACCTGATTAATAAATGGTCGTACGAACGCGAGAAACGTTAAGGATCCCATGCAAATCCAAACACAAAGAGTACTCTTTTTGCCTGGAAGCAAACCGTGAAGGCGTTATTCTTCATTCTTATGGGGTTTTCGGTAGGCACGGCTGTGGCAGGCGGTGCCACTTAATATGATGCATTCGTGACTTTCGAAACGTGAGAACAATGACCCACAATAAGCGGACACCAGAGCGAGTCAGATCATTATCTAATTAACTCAGGTTTCAAAAATGGGAAAAGAACCTCTTTAAGGCAATTGATGATTGAACTGAAAAAGCCGTAGATTACTGTAATGGCTTTTTCAGATGCGAGAAACCGACTATGGAACTGGCGAATTTAGGCTTATAAACTGTCTAAAAATCAATTTAATCTTATAGCAGTAAGAGTGTCATCAATCAGTTGTTGATTCCAGCAGGGTGCGTGGGCGATTGAGCAATGACATAGGAATTGATTGTCTGAAATTTATGAAATGAGGTTTTTTTCCAAACCGTGAAGGCATTATTCTCGATTTTAAGGGGGCGTGATTGCGAAGAAAGTATAGCGTACTTAAATGAATGTGGAGTGGGAAAGTGTGAAAATTAAATTGTTATGAGAATTAGCCCCGATTGACAATATGGAGAAATCGGTATCAGTCTATAATGGCCTTACCTGTTATTAAATCTCAGTTAAGTAGTCAGGGCGTGCTTGGGCGTATGAGTTTGCAATAAAAAAAAGCGGCCCGGTGTTAATTCCGGGCCGCTTTTATGTATATTCAGGTGGATTTAGGGTCTTACTATTGTATCAACTTAAATTAGAAGTTGATCTGCCATTTGATGGCTAAGTAAGAAATTTCGTTCTGATCGGCTTCTTCATAATCGATAACACCGAGCTCAGGAACAAAGAATACACCAGGAGCCAATGTTACAGTAGCCTGCACATAGTAGGAAGATACTTCATCATCTTGAGTAACGCCATCTTTGTCAGCGCTTGCAAAACCGTAACCGGCTTCAACAGCAAGCATGTCATTGATTTTGGCGCCGGCAACCAGGAGGAAACCAAAGTTGTCAATGTCATTTGTATTTGTACCAGTGTTGTCAGGAAGCAGCTCTGTTCCGCTTGTGTAATCTGTCCAGATCAGGTAGTTGGCATTCTGACCAGCATAGATATCACCTTTAAGGTAGGCAACGCCCATGTTCAGGCTGGCACCAGCAGCAATAACATAAGAATCAACGTCATAAACATCAGTTTCGCTAATAGCTTCATAAGTGTTGTAACCGGCAGCAACGGCTGCGCTGAAGTTATCCATGGAAAAGCTGTATTTTGCTTCAATTGTAGGCAGGCTGTTTTCATTAACGTCTAAACCAGAAGTTTCAGCTACGGCTGCAATCTGGAAATCACCAAATTTCAGTCTCAGCATGGGGTTACGACCGGAGTAAACACCACCATACGGAAGCAGGTCATAGTCACCGCCGTAAATCTGGTTGGAGTAGAAAAGGTTCAGGGGAGAGTAAGTCTGGCCAACGAGGAAAGATCCTGCGCCAAAGTTCCACTCTCCGTAAAGGATACGAAGGTTGACAGTTGAGGTGTGACCATATTCAAAACGACCAGTCAGTTCGTCATTAACTTTAACATTGGCACCAATACGGGAGTTGCCGTTCAATGTAGTAGCATAATCTTCAACATCTGCGGAACCCGGAACTTCAGTGTCAGTCCAAGTAGTAGCAACACGAGAGGATCCATAAAAGGACCAGTCTGCAGCATAAGCAGTTCCTGCAACCATTACGAGTGCAGCAACGAGAGCAATTAATTTTTTCATCTTTTTCTCCTTTGAGAGTAAATAATTTTTTTACCACCTGAAACGCCATGCCCACGGGCTCCTTTTAAACCCCTGTGCATAGACTTTTACAGTGATTAAGGTATTTTTGACGCTTTGTCAATATTTTTTTCGTTTTTTGAGTGTCCATGCAAGGCCTTGATATCAGGGCTTTTGGAGCATATTTCTATAGGATGACGGTTTGTTTTATTTGTTTTGACTCTATAGAGGAGAAAAACGTGTGTGAATTTTTAGAGGTGTTGTCAGGGGGCGTGGATATCTAACATATTGATATGTATTGAGATGCGGTTCGAGAGAGGATTTATTTAAATTCTAAAAGCAGTACAAATCGTTTGGTGTGCTGTGAGGGAAAATTATAATTCCATGCGGCAGCAAATAGTCAATTAAAACAAGATGGCTTCAAGGTTTGAATTCCATTTTTGGGCAGCCTGACACTTCACACTGACTGGTTTGGAATATCCTGTGTTCTTTGATTGAATCTGGAAATTGGTTGGTGTATGATCCTTAAAACTATGAAACCTCCATTAAAAAATGATGTCCTTTTGATTTGCCCGCCATGGGTTTGTCCTGTTATGCTCGGGTTTTTGAATACCTGGGTGGCAGGTGTGCTGCAGGAATCTGGTATCAGAGTGCAACAGTATGATGCAGGGCTTGATTTTTTCTTGTCCCACATCCTGTCCAAAGATGAAAAGGCTGATGACACCCGGAACGTCTTGGATATTCTGTCAACAGAGCTTTTTTTTCAGCCTGACCAGTTCCTGGCAGCCAGCAATCAGATATACAATTGCCTTTTGGATTTTTCAAAGCCATTTATGCCTCACAGGGTACGATGGAACAGTATCAGTCCGATACCGTTAGCCGATAAACAATCGAATCATGCCTTTATCGATTTGTGCTATATTGGTGTTGAAAAGCAGATCTCAGTGGCACAGCCCCAAACTGTGATTTTTTGTCTGTCCTCTACCGACCAGGTCTTTGCCGCCCAGGCAATGGCCGATTTTATAAAGTCACATTATCCAGGCATAGAGCGGTTTGCTATCGGTGATAGTTTAAAACCTGGAGATCACCTAAATGATTTGTTCAGCCATGCCCCCATACCGGCTACACCCGATGGGATCTTTGAATTTACAGACCGTCAGTTCAAGGTCAAGACTGACAGGGACAAGATCAAACCTGATTTTGACGGACTGAATTTAAAGCAGTATCTGTCTCCTGAAGTTGTATTGCCGGTGGATGCTTCTTTTTTCAGACAAAAAGATCAACTGCTGCAATATTTGATAACGCTACAGCACAAATTTGATGCCAGGGGGTTTGCCGTGCAGAACCCGGGCAGCTTGTTTGATTTTTTTAAGGGCGCTGTCAGGCAGGCTTTCTTTTCCTCCAAATTAATCAAACTGCTTGATGGATCTGCGGAAAACAGACCCAATTCTCCGGAATTACTGGTTCGCAACGGATTGATCCTTATCGAATGGGCCGTGGAAGGATATTCGGTGTCAGAACTGTCAAAGTCATTGTGGGAAATATCCAAACAAGGGGTCTGGAATCATATTTATGTTCCGCCGGATATGGAGACTAATAGTAAAAAAGAGTGGTTTGAGTTCGTCAGTTCAAATCCGAATATTTCCCATTCCTACACCGCCCCTGATATGAAAACATCCTTTGACAAACCTTGTGACAGCCATATAGATCCTTGTTTCCAATCCTACTCAAAGGTGGCAAAACTTTTGGGTACCCCTTTCTGGAGAAGCCTGGAACACCCGGTGCACATGATGCTTTATCTGGAACGATACAAAAAAGAGGCGTTGTTTGCCATGCGGGTTGATGATGCTCTAAAGCGCACCTTTCAAATCGGCAGGCAGATTACCTATCATTTTAAAAAGCCCAAAGAGTTGTCCAACGATCTGCTGGATGAAATATGCAAAATGGTTGAAGCTGGCGGGTCAGTTGATCCCACCTATGTTAGGTATAACCTTGAGCGGGCGTTTTTAATCGGCTATGCCATGGAAAATGGCGTGATCGTCGGCAATTCCAGTCTCAAGCATCCCCGGGAGCAGTTTATACAGCGATTGAACCGGATTGCCGGTTTTGATTTTACCCGGTTTGTGGAACGCGGTTACACATCGGTGCGACCGGAGTACCGGGCATTGGGTGTTGGTGCAAAACTGTTGGCTGGCCTGACAAAGCGTGCCGGTGACCGGAAGGTTTTTTCCATTATCAGCGAAGATAATGAGGCCACCAAAAAAATTGCCGTGAAAAACAAGACACGAAAAATTGTGACCTACTACAGCGATAAGCTTGGCAAGCATGCCGGAATATGGATGCCGGAACATATGATTGAAGACCATTGGGAAATAGAATCATGAATATCGGTGTGCTCACAGTCAAGGATCGGGATTTTCACCCCAACATGCGGTTACACCAGGCTGCTTCCGGCCTGGGGCATTCTTTGTCCCTGATCAACCCATACCGGATGATGTCGGGGATCTGTGACAATTGCTTTGAATTTGATATTGACGGGGCAAAAAGAGTGCCGGATCTTGTACTGCCTCGCCAGGGTTCACCCATGGGGGATTATGGCCTGGCCATCATACGGCAGTTTGAGCATCTGGGCATCCCCTTGGTAAACGGCTTGAAGGGTGTAACCATTGCCAGGAATCAGTATATTACGCTTCAAACGCTGGCCACAGCCGGCTTAAGGGTTCCAAACACCATTTTTTTAACCGGTAAAAGTCAATTGTCTCAGGCGCTGGACCGCCTTGGCGGATTCCCGATTATCCTGAAACTTGTGAACGGCATGGGCGGGGACGGTGTTGTTAAAGCCCGGAATCACGACGAGGCAGAAACGTTTTTGGACAGTCATCTGCCCCAAAAACAGGGAGTCGTGGCTCAGCAATTTTTCCGGCCCCAGGGGCGTTGTGACATTCGGCTGTTTGTTATCGGCAGAGAGGTTGCCGGTGCCATGGCGCTTACACCAAAAGATGATGATTTTCGTGCCAACATTCATCAGCACGGCAGTGCCCGGCATTTTGTGCCTGAGCCGGCTGTGGAAAAAATGGCTGTCTTAGCCGCAAAGGCATGTCATCTGGATATTGCCGGGGTTGATCTCATCATTGAAAAGAACGGAACGCCACGGGTGCTTGAAGTGAATTATTCCCCGGGATTTAAAGGGATTGAAGCGGTGACAGGCAGCGATATTGCCACCCGGGTTATCCATTATGCAACAACATTGAAACGGGCAATAAAAAAATCATGAAAATATTGAATCTGAAGCTGTTGGAAACAAAAGGGCAGATGCAGGCATCTGCAACCGTTCAATTTGAAGACAATGACCGCAAAGACAAAGAAGTCTATATCAAAGCACCTGTGGAGTATAAAAACGATTTCAAGGCTGCCCCCAACGCCTTTCTGGTGGGCTGCCTTTTACCGGCACTCCATCTGGGAGAAAAAAGGATTTTCATGGAGGAGAAAGTCTGTCCTTTCCTGAAAGAAGGGTTGAGGACAGCCATGGCAATTTTATCTCACTGGACAGGTGGCCGATACCAGCCAGTGGCTCTGGAGATGGGAGATGACGATCAATATGCCCCATTGGAAGGGCCGCGTGCAGGCATGGTCATGTCCGGCGGTATGGATTCTCTGGCAGCCCTGCGTTTGAACCGGTTGAATTATCCCAAAACCCATCCGGGATATGTGAAGGACTGCTTTTTTATCCACGGGTTTGATATTGGCGGCGTTGTTGAGCGGGGTATGAAGTATCACGTGTTTGAGCGTGGGAAAAATGCGATTATGAAGATAATGGATGATGCCGGGACCAGTTTGATACCGGTTTATACAAATATTCGTCATCTTTGTGATGAGCGTGAACTCTGGCTCGACAGTTTTTTCGGAGCGGTACTGGCAGCGGTGTCCCATACTTTTTCAACACGAATCAATATGATGTTTGTGGGATCTTCCTATGACATTCCCAATCTCCATCCTTGTGGCTCTCATCCTCTGCTGGATCCGGAATATTCCAGTTTCGGTCTGAAAATCCGGCACCGGGACTATGAACTGTCACGGCTTGAAAAAATTCGTATTGTTTCCCAGTGGGATACAGCATTCCAGAATTTCAGGGTCTGTCTGGCCAATGTTCCGGATAAACTGAACTGCGGTAATTGTGAAAAATGTGTTCGGACCATGACCGAACTGACCGCGCTTGGGCTGTTGGATAAAACTGAGGCCTTTACTGAGAATGAAGTGACAGCAGCGCAGATTTCACAGTTTGATATTACTATCCGGGTCCGCCCGCCATTTTACAGCCCATTGATACCCCTTTTACGGGACCGGGGAAGGGGTGACCTGGCCGATGCCATTGAAAACCAGATCCCGGGAGATACTCAATGAACGTCAACCTTATTTTACCGGTGGTCAACACCATCGGCGGTATAGGGACCTATTTGTATTTTTCATTTATTATGCCGTCATTCAGAGTCACAGCCGACGCTGCCGGTTGGGCCTATCCGCTTTTTTACCTTATCGGCAGTTTGGCTCTGGGATTGTTTTTCCTTTTAACCCGGAGAAAATCTTTTACATCCCTGACTGATGTTGCATATGGGAAAACATCCATTGATACAATGGATGATGCCGAAATTCGTTATCTTCAAAGAGAAGCCCTTCAATTGCCTTTCGGCGTTTCTGTAATTAATTTTATGGTCTGGATTCTGGCCGGTTTTATTTTTGGTTTTTTGGAGCCCATGGTTATGGCCAGGGTGTTTGATGTTGCCACGCCGGACCTGGTTTTTTGTGTGCGGCGATTTTTAGGGATTGCGCTTCTGGGCGGCGGTATCACCACAATGATTCTTTTTTTTGTATTCGAGAATGCGTGGCGCAGATATATTCCTCAATTTTTTACCCATGGTCATCTGAACCAGGTGAAGCATGTGTTTACGATAACGGTGAAAAAAAGATTTATTATTGTCTTGCTGGGAATTACACTCATTCCGCTGCCCATTCTCGGTCTGACAATCTATGCAAAACTCGGCGCTCTTCATGCGGCTGATGCAATCACCCGAAGTCATATCATGTCATCTCTGGCTGGTGAGATAGGATTTATTGTGGCTGATTCTCTGGCTATCTCATTGATTCTGGCCTATTTATTGGGGAAAAGCATTTCCCTGCCGCTGTTAAAGATTAAACGCGCGATAGGCCAGGTGGAGAATAATAATCTGGATGTGCAGGTAGATATAGTCTCAAATGATGAGATCGGTGAAGTGGCCCAGGGGTTGAACCGGATGATTGAAAGTTTGAGGGAAGGTCGGAAAGTCAGGGAAAATTTTGGTAAATATGTATGCAAGGAGATCCGGGATGAGATATTAGCCGGCAATACATCTTTAGATGGTGAAATGAAACGGGTCACCCTTCTATTTTCAGACCTGCGGGATTTTACCGGTCTGGTCGAAAAAAATCATCCAAAAGATGTCGTGAAAATTATGAACCAGTATTTCAATGAAATGACCATAGCCGTTAAAAATCATAAGGGATTGATCCTTCAATATGTTGGGGATGAGATAGAGGCGGTTTTTGGTGCGCCTGTCGGGTTTGACGATCACCCTGAAATGGCGGTTCAGGCAGCGCTTCAAATGCGGGAACGCCTGATCCACTTAAATCAACGATTGGTTAAACAGGGATTTTCCCCATTGTCACACGGAATCGGCATTCATTCAGGAGCGGTGCTGGCAGGAAATATTGGCAGCCAGGAACGAATGGCCTATTCTCTGACAGGGGATACGGTTAACACCGCCTCCAGGATAGAGGGACTCACCAAATCGTATCAATGTGATATTATATTAAGTCAGACAACGCACAACCTGTTGACCGAAAGCTATGAAACGACTCAATTGCCACCGGTCAGTGTCAAAGGCAAACAGGACGAATTAATCGTGTATAAGCTGTTAAAATAGGCGCGATCCCTGCCTCACTCTCAGGATTTAACACTGCTGGCAGTTATGGGTCTGTTTTCCGGCGGATGCGGTTCGTCACACAGAGGCAGGAATATGTCAAATTGTGTCCCCTTGCCGGGCTCACTGGAAAAATTGATTCCGCCACCGTATTGTTTTGTGATATTGGAAATCAAATATAATCCGAGTCCTGTTCCGTTCCCGTTATTTTGTGTGGTGAAATGCGGTTCGAAAATTTTTTCTTGAATTGTTTTTTTAATACCCTTTCCTGTATCAGAAACGCTAATCCGGCAGAACGGTCCCGGGTTCAGCTTCATTTTTGTCAGCATCTCTTTGTCCGGTGACATCTCTTTGAGTGAAATCCCCAAAACCCCCTTGGTCGGCCCCATAGCCTGGAGTGCATTCGTGATAAGGTTCATTGCAATTTGATGGATATGTGTGGGGTCGGCCATTACCGGTTTGCATCGATCATCTATTGTCCGGACGATAATAATATTACTGGGTCTGAAATATCGGCTCAATTCAATGGCCTCTCTTAAGATTCCCTGGATTTTTACCGGGGTGGCTTTGAAATCAGCCTGATTACCGAAGTTTAAAATTTGTCTAACCAGATGGGCAGCTCTTTTAGTCGCAGTAAGGGCTGCCTGCAAAGTGCGTTTGTATTCTTCATCCTGGGAAGTGGTTTTCCTCAACTTGAACAGGCTGCCGATAATTGCGTGAAGGATGTTGTTGAAATCATGCACGATGCCGGTTGAAAACTCTCCAATAATTTTTTGGTGTTGATCCTGGCGGAGCATCTGTTTTAGGATCGCATTTTCCTGCTCCAGCACTTTTGTTTCGGTAATATCGTAAAACATCAATTGGACACTTCCGTCATGGGCAGATAGCGTGATATTCATTCTAATCCAGATGGTTTCACCGGATGCCATCAGCCGTATTTCTGCATCCCGGCTGGGAAGCGGAGGTTTCGAGGTGTCTTCCCAAATGAATTTTTTACGATCTTCCGGATGTACAAAACTTAAAAAATCTGTATGAATTAAATCCGGTTTTTGGTGGCCTAAAAATTGTGCCGCCGTCTCATTTGTGGATTTTATAACTCCTTTTTTGTCAAGAGCAATAACCCCAACAGCCAGTTGCTCGATATTCTGGCAAAGGTCACTCACCCTTAGGAAGTCAAAATAGTCGGTTCGAAAGTAGTTTTTTTCTTTACTGAACGTGTCATCAGGACGAAAGCAGTGATTCATTTTTACATGGTCGTTGTCTGTCTTTGTTTCCCCTTGAATCATTTGTGCGGATGAGGAATTATTCATTTTTTTGTTGCCCCTTGAGAGAGTCATAAATATACACCATCTTAACCTCACCTAGTATCAAATTATGAACCGGATTGAATTGATCATGTAAGCTAATAAAACTGTCCTTTGTCTATTGTTGAATCTAATGTTTCCTAAAATAATATTGGCAATAATCATGCCAGGGATTCCTTTGGGGCCGTCCTGTGATTAAGTGCTTTGATTTATATCGTAAAAACGCAGAAGCAGGGCAGCTGCCATGACACGTTTGCATTGTTAGCGGTGCACAAAATTTTGGGCTGATTTTGATTTTATGATCTTTTGTTGGTGTAAGTCTTTGAAATAAAAGGAGAAAAAATATGCACAAAATATTGCGCAATCTGCACATATTTATGTGCAGATTGCGCCGTCACGGTTAGGAAAAATCTCTTCTCTAAACGATCAGAGAAAATGGTTTTCAATTTTTAATTCTCAGATGCACATATCCGTGTGCATGTAAAAAGTGAGATCGTCTATTGCGATTTGGTATCTTGGGTATGAAATTCTTTATATTTTAAGCGGTTATCTGTTTTGTTTTAGAAAAAATGAAGGCTGGCCCCTGTCTTGCTATTGAATAAAGCAAGCTTATGAAAGTCACATGAAACGGTTTTAACTAGTAAATTAAAAAGGAGAAAAACATGAAAAGATTTTTGATTTCCGCTATGGTCATTGGTTGTATTGTTGCAGGGTATGTTATGTCGGTACTGGCATGTGGTGGTGGTGGACCGTACTAAATTTTTTAACATTTTAAATAGTTAAGAGAAAAACACGATGATTCAATTGTCGTGTTTTTTCCTTTTGTGTCGTTTCGGTATCCTTTCAGGCTCAATATCAGAAAGAACTATGGTGCTTGCTAATTCGATCGCCATATGCTAATTTTTTTTCTCTAAATGTTTGATCCGTTAGGAGAAAAAATGAATCGTTTCAGCTTGCCATATCTTATTTTTATCAGTTTGATTGTCTGCGTTATGGGTTTCACCGGCTGCGCGAACCCGGAAGATGAAGATGACGGAAAAAAAAGCGTAATAATTGATGAGCCGGTACCTGGAGGAATTTATCATGTGTCATTGCCGAGCAATCCGCCTTCGCTTGATCCGGCCTATGTACAAGATAAGTATAGTGTATCCATTGTTAAACAGATTTTTGACGGGCTTGTTGGATTTGATCATTATCTTGCTATTTCACCGGCTCTGGCCGAGACATGGCAGATTAAGGAAAACGGGAAAGTATACCGGTTTGTATTGCGCAAAAACATTAAGTTTCATAATCAGGCGCCCGTTACTTCTCGTGATGTTGCGTTTTCGATTAAGCGCCTGTTGCGCCTTGAAATCGGGTCTGCAGTCTTGCCCCATCTCATGAAAATTGTGGGAGCCCGTGACTTTCGGATGAAAACAAGTGAAACTCTTTTGGGTCTGGAAATTGAAAATGACAGGGAGTTTTCGATCCGTCTTGAAGAATCCCATGTGCCATTTTTAACGGCACTAGGCATGTACCAGGCCGCTATTGTTCCGGAGAAAACCGTAAAAAACCAAGGAGATGAATTTGGCAGGCATCCTGTGGGTAGCGGTCCGTTCCGGTTTGTATCCTGGGACGAGAATAAATTAATCCAACTTGCACGGTTTAATGCGTATTATGCAGGGCAAGCTTATTTGGATGAGGTGCAATATAAAATATATCCCAAAGGTCAGGACAGAAAAGAACTCGGCGATTTTCAAAACAATAGTCTTGAGGAGATGGCAGTGTACGGTGATGTAAGAGAAACGCTGGCCGGAACAAAAGGGCTGCAATGGTTCCATCGGCCCTCATTGAGCCTGTTCTTTTACGGTATGAACACCAGGCACCCCAATCTTTTACGACCGGAACTAAGAAAAGCGCTTTCTGCTGCCATTGACCGGCAGGATCTTGTCAAGCAGGTCTATAAAGGCCAGTTCGATATTGCAACAACGATTTTACCTCCGGGGATGCCGGGGTACACCCCTCAAAACAAAAGTGCGGATAAAGATCCGCAACTGGCCCATGGTCTATTAGACCGTTATCGTGACGCCAAAGGAATGGTTGGGCCTGAACTGGAGATTGTTTCTGCATTTAAAACACCACGGGTGGAAAAGGAGTTTGAAATAATCAAAAAAAGCTGGGCCGCTATCGGGATTACCGTCAACGTAAAATACATAGGCGGCTGGAAGGATTTTGAAGCTTACCTGAGATCCGATGCTGTTCAAATTTTCCGGTATGCCTGGTTTGCCGATATGCCTGATCCGGATAGTTTTTTATATTCTCTTTTTGCTTCCGAATCTCCAAACAATTTTATGAAATTCAAAGACAGCTCCATTGATTCGATGCTGTTGACTGCCCGGGGGATCGTCGCCCCGGTAAAAAGGGCGGATATGTACCGGCAGATAGAAGCAGACATCCTGGCTGCCGCTCCCTTGATCCCACTTTTTTATATGAGTGTGGACCAAGTTTACCAGCCCTGGGTAAAGTCAGTTAATGTCAGTGCCCTGGGAGCCCATACCATGCCGCTCAATCGGGTCTGGCTGGATGAATCTTTGAGAAAATGAAAGACTCTACCCCCCCCCAGGCAAAACAACGGAAAAATAATCCTTCAACCTAAATTTTCGGCTGGGCATCGGCTGCTGCCAAGGTCAGGCTTCATGCCGTTGCGTTATCGGTTTATTCTTATCTCTTCGGCATTGCTGGTGGTTTTGCTGGTCACCCTGGCAGTCATCCAGGTGATACTTCAAACCCGGAGCATCCGGAGCAGGATAGAAAAGCAGGGGCTGGCCATCGCCACCAATCTGGGCGCCGTTTCCGTTGATCATCTTTTGACCTACAACTATGTCGTACTGGAGAAAATGGCCAATCAGGCGGTGAACAATCCTGACATTGTCCATGTCATTATCCACGATAAAGAAGGCAGAATTGCCGGATACAGCCAGCGGCCGGATCTTCAGCGAAAGCAATTAACCGACCCAATAAGTCTGGCCGCTGTAAAGACAAACAAATCCCTGTTCACTACCTATATTCCGGATACCGGTAAGGTAAAGGTGATGGAAGTTGCGGTGCCCGTCCTTTTACCGGGTTCAGGCGACCGCTGGGGAACCGTCCGCGTCTGTATGTCACTTGAGTTGATGGAGCTGCAGTTTCGCCAGACGCTGTTGACCATTATCCTTTTGGGAACGATCGCTCTGGGGGCAGGAATCCTAATATCCAACTGGGTTGCCCAGCGGGTGACAAATCCTTTGGAAACTCTTGTCAACGCAAGTATGGAAGCTGCCAAGGGAAATTTAAACCCAAAAATATCCATTCAGACCCGGGATGAAGTAGAAATTCTGGCATCCAATTTTTCATTCATGATAACAGAGGTGCTTGCACAGAAAGAGCAATTGAAAACACAGCTCGAAGAGATAAAACGGCTGCAGCAATATGCAGAAAAGATATTGGCAACGATGAGTGACGGACTTCTGGCCGTTGATATGGAGGGCTTGGTGACAGCCGTGAATCCCGCCGCCCGCAAGATTCTGGGTATTCCGGATAACCAGAAAGTAAAAGGCAGCCATATTTCCCGCCTTGTTGAATCCGGTACCCAGTTTGCCGATTATATTCACCAAAGCCTTGACTCCCGGCCAAGTTCAGGCCAACGTGAAATTCATCAACTTAATAAAGAGACAAATCAGGTGCTTCTGGCGGGCGCCAGCCTGCTGGACCCGGACCATAAAACCCCTCGGCAGATGATATTCAACCTAAATGATATTACCCTGCTTAAACAGTTGGAAGCAGGCATTCGCCAGGCCCAGCGTCTGGCAGACCTTGGAACTCTTGCCGCCGGGATGGCCCATGAGATTCGAAATCCTCTGTCTGCGATTAAAACTTTTGTTGCGCTGCTGCCCCATAAAATTTCAAAGCCGGGATTTCTGGATAAATTCCAGGAGACGGTACAACGTGAAATAAACCGTCTCAACGCCCTAATAGAAGAGTTGCTGGAACTGGCACGGCCCCCGAAATACGAGTTCGAACCATTGGATATAAAAAATTTATTAATGCACAGTATCGAGTTGATGAAAGCCGAGTTGAACGTCAAAAATATTACATGCAAATGGCATTTTGACCCGGATCTGCCATTGTCCATGGCAGATGCAAATCAGCTTGGTAAAGTTTTTATTAATCTGATGAAAAACAGCACCCAGGCCATGCCCGGTGGAGGTGTCATAACGATTGATGCCGGAGTAGAAAATGATATGCTGGTGGTATCTTTTTCAGATACCGGTCACGGTTTTTCAAAGGATCTGGCCCCCAACATCTTTAGTCCTTTTTTTACAACCAAAGCCCGTGGTACCGGGCTGGGGCTTGCCATTACGCATAAAGTGATTTCCGAACATAAGGGGCAGATCACAGCGAGAAGTGAGAAAAGTAAGGGCGCCTGTTTTACGATATGTCTTCCCGGCGTACTAAACGATTCAAGCGATGCCTGATGCACCAGAAGTAATGGCACCACTGCCGGCCGGCGTTTAGTTTACTCACGTGATGATTATGACCTGTTTTTTTCTTTAAAAAGTTTCAGTGCTTTCATTTTCTGAATAAGTGTGTTCCTGTGAATTCCCAACATGTTTGCCGCCCAGGTCTGATTCCAGCGGCAGTTCTGAAGCGCCCGAAGAATATAAAGACGCTCAAAGGACTGTCTGGCGGAAATCAAGCCTTTGTTTTCATTTGTTTTGCCATGAGCCGCAGATATGGACTCTTTATGGAATAACAGGTCAAAAGGCAGATCCTTCTCGTCAATAAACCGCTCCCGGGATCCAAGGACCACCATCCGTTCAACCAGGTTCTCCAGTTCACGAATATTGCCGGGCCAGGGGTAAGATTCCAAAACGTTCATGGCTTCCGGTGTAAAACCTTTCACTTTTTTGTTCATCCGGGAATTAAATCGGTTGATAAAGTGGTCAGCCAGAAGCGGTACATCCCCTTTGCGGTTTCTAAGAGGTGGCAACAGTATCGGTACGACATCAAGCCTGAAATACAGATCCTCTCTGAAAAGTCCGTCTTTAACCAGATCATCCAGGCTGTTGTTGGTGGCTGCAATAATTCTGACATCCACTTTGATGGTTTGATGACTGCCCACTCTTGTGAATTCCCTTTCCTGAATGAATCTCAATAGTTTCGCCTGGAATTCAGGTTTTAAACTTGAAATTTCATCAAGAAAGATACTGCCGTGATGGGCGAACTCGAATTTTCCGATAACCTGTTTATGCGCACCGGTAAATGATCCTTTTTCATGACCGAACAATTCGGCTTCCATGAGTTCGGCCGGGATAGCGGCACAGTTGATGGCAACAAAGGGTTTGTCTTTTCGAAGGCTTGCATGATGAACTGCCTTGGCAATTAATTCCTTTCCAGTGCCGCTTTCGCCGGTAATCAATACATTGCTTGATGTCTGAGCAACTTTTCGGATCAGATCAAACACGATGGCCATCTTGTTTGAATTACTGATAATTAAATCTTTCCAGGACTCCGGTATTGTTCGGGATCGGTGATACCTGACCTCTTTAGAAAGATTTCTTTTTTGAAGCACCTTTTCTACACGATTTAAAATGATTTCATGGTCAAAGGGTTTGGTTATGTAGTCATATGCGCCCAGCTTGATCGCCTGGGTCGCTTCCTGGACCCGGTCAACGGCTGAAACCATTATGATATCAAGATCTTTATCATGGCTCTTGAGATGTTTGAGTGTTTGGAGACCGTCCATTTCCGGCATCATGACATCCAGAAAAACAAGATCGAATACCTGTTTTTGAACGGCCTCAACGGCAGCAGCCCCACAGTCAACACACTTGACGGTATAGTCATCTTCTAAAATCAAACGCAATGCATCCCGGATGGCTTCATCATCATCCACAACCATGATTTGTGCTCTTATGGGTGCCGCATTATTTTTTAACAAAAAAATGGTTCCTTTTTTTAATTTTTACATAGTGATCACATAGTTCGAATACTATAGATTTTGTATTATTGCCATACTTGGAACAGATTTTCCTGTGACAGGATCAGAATACTGAGCGATTTCCCCCCGGCATTGCCTTTTGATATTAAGATGGTATAGAGTTATAGGCTATCTTTAAAATGGCACGGCATGTGTATATCGAGAAGATTGATACTATTCATCCTATCAAGCATGCAGGCTTGATCTCTTCTGGTGCATGGGGTAAAAAAAATTTTGAAGTATAGTGGCTACCTGTCCTGAAATTTACCGTGGAGGTGCCGGATACGCCGACTTAACACGGAACAGATCTGAAGGGCGATTCGCGGGAATTCCATGGCGGTCTCCTTGAATTCCTGTTTATGAAGAATAAGAAAACGACAGGGTTCAGTGGTTTGAATGGTTGCGGATCTAGGGGAGTTATCAATGAGTGCCATTTCACCGAACGCCCCCCCGGCGCCGATTTCATCAATTACGACAGGCTCTTTTCCGGTGTGTTCCATAATCACATCCACACGGCCTTTGATAATCAGAAAAACAGTTTCGCCAATGGTATCCTGTTTAATGACAGTACTGTTCTCGGAATAGTCCAGTTCTTTGGTGACCGCTGCAATGGCAGCCAGTTCCGCCGCGCTCAGTCCGGAAAATATTTCAATTTCCTTAAGAAGCAGGATTTTTTCTCCCATGGAGATGGGGGTGGATTTTTTTCTTTCCGGGGTGCTGGATTCGATTTTTGCTCTTTTCCGAATCATTTGTATTTCCTTTGAAATAGTCTGGTTGTCCGTGCCGTCTATTGTGCCGAGCATATCATGGCCTTCTAGAAGGTGTGGCGAATCATAGGCAAGCGTTAATCCCATAATCACGTCTACCCAGTCCTGTGATGATACAAGATGTGTGAAAACCGTGTTGCTATCGGGGTCAAATGCCGGTATTTTGACCATGTTTTTTCCCTCTTCTATAGCCAGTGCAGGAGACGGACTTTCTAAAAGCGGCAGCATGGAATTAAAGATATGACGGTCTAAAATATCGCTTAACAATTCAACAGCATTGGCTTTCTGTCGGTCATCAGATGAAAAAATACCTTTCCAGGCTGTTTTAATTCTTCCGGTTCGATCATGAATTGCCAGAACCCTGAGAAGATTTTCAAGTTCAAGTTCCTTTTTTTCCACCAGGTGTTCAATGACCAGATCCCTTTTTTCATTAGGTGGAAAGGATTTTAACGATTCGCTCATGGCCAGATATTCGTAGCTTTTTTTCAGGCTCTGCCTGGCAAACATTAAGATGTTAAATTCTTTGATATCAAATGTTTCAAGCAGTTCAAACACCCCCCTGCGAATGCGGGTATTGGGTAAGCCTAATGACTCCACCATCAATTTTTCATTCTGATAGTCAGCAGATTTGATTTTTTCTTTGGCAAAATCGTGAATTGTGTCCGATGCATCCCCCATCAAAATTATTGTTTTTTTCAATGCAAGATCATCCGAAATATCAAGGGCATCCAGTGCAGCCATCTTCACATCTTTACTTTCATAAGACAGATAAGCATAGATGACATGGTTCAGCTCTCTGGCACGCAGTCGTGACAGGGCAATGATAATGTCTGGTATGATCGGGTCGACATCAGGTCTGGACAACATCTCCAGTAAGCCGTCAATATAATCTCGCTTGCTGGTAAGACCTGCACTCACGATTCCGGACTGCTGTGCACCAATGTCGTCGGCGTTCAGCCATTTTTGTATCATCTGATCGCAGCTTTTTGGATCCCGATGGTAAAGACAGGCAGTTGCAAACCCTCTTACAACCGGATGGGTATGTCCTGTATACGGCTTCAGGTCAAGTAGATTCGGGGCAATTTCAACAGAAGATTGACAGATGATTTTAAAAATGGCAATGGTGACTTCCGGTTTTTCAGGATCCAGATGCGGGATCAGGCCGGGCACACTTGCGGGATGGTTTTGAACGGACAGCATTTTTATCAATGCTATTTTGGTGGTTTCATCCTGGAACTCAAGGTTGGCCAGAATACGGCTGTCCAAATCATCATGCAGGAAGTTTTTCAGCAGTTTGGCATACCAGACGGCATTTGGTCCCCGGGCTGATAAAAAAGATTCCTCCAGTTCACTGAGCAGTTTGCCTTCTTTGAAAATGTGCTGGAGTTCCTCTTTTTCAAGGCTCTTGATATCCAGCAAATTATTCGCGATCAAGTCTTTAAGAATGGAAGCATACTTTGATTTTAAAACAAAGGGCGCCACGACCCAGGCCAGCATGAAGGGAAGTGCCACCAGCGTTAAGTAACGTGGGTGTATATAATTATTTGAGATCAGAATCAGCGTTGATCCGGTAAAAAGAGCCAGCCGGACTATCGTCCCCCGCAAAAACGGCCGAACCATATTCCGGTAAGCTTCGGGAAACAGACCAATGAGTACCGAGTTGGCCGGCATGTTGATGGTGGTACGGATAACATTGGTGGAAAGCCGTGCGTACATGGCAGAAAAAAGGTCAAACCGAAGCAGGAATCCAAAAAAGGCGATTATGTAGTTGAACGGGTGGAACATCAGTGCCACAGGAAGCCCCCACCGGCCGTATATCCTTCCGACAAACAAGAGGATGATCAGGCTGATGATGTTCAGTCCTCCTCTAAAATAACCGAAAAATTCAATCATCAGGGCTTCACTGGCAAACTGATCATTGACAGCATAGTTAAACTGGTAATTCATGATTGGAATCACCACATTGGGCATAAACGTCAATACCAGGACAATTTTAATCAGGGCGGAATCCTTGATCAGCGGCAGGACGTTTTTGAATTCTTCAACCATACCTGTTTTCTTTTTTACCGGCTTGCCGGATTTTTCAGGGAAAATCAGGGAAGGATAGCTCCTGCCCATGGCCTGCACCGTGACTGCGCCCAAAAGGGTCGTAACAAAATAGACATATAACAGATTGTCAAGGTTGGACAGCTTGGCAAAGTACGGAGTGCCAAAACTTCCCAGGATCAGTCCGATAACGCCCCCGGCCGTCAATATGGGAAACAGGCGCTTAGACTGCCGGGTATTGAACAGGTCATTGCACATATTCCAGAACAACAGGGCCTGTAAGAGTTCAAACTGGCTTTTAAGCATAAACAGGATGGGATAGAGAAGATCAATTCCCAGCGGAATCATAAGGCGGATGGATGTAACACTGATACCACAGAAAATAAACAGGTAGGACAGAAGACGGGCGCCTGGCATCCGGGCCATGAACGCCGTTAAAAAGCCGGTAATTATAAATGTGGCAACGGCGTTGAGCATTGAAACGATTGGCAGGTATTCCACACCGTATCGTTTTAAAAAGGCAGTCTCGGCATAGTTGTTTAAAATCATACCCGAGCTTCGGATGAGAAAAAGCAGCGCTGCCGTCCAGATCAGTAAATTGACCTCATCCTCGTAAAGTTTTAACAGCCGTAGGATTTTTGTTTTCATTCACCAGCCTCAATGACCAGTCTGAATCCCGTGGTGGCGAATTTTGAGGCGGGATGGGCATAGGTTCTGTTTGCACTTCGAAGCAGATTACCTGATTTATACCAGCTGCCGCCACGCCTGACTCTTGAATCTGAGTCGGTGATTGAATAGTCTGAAGCTTCAGCACCGGTGCGGTATGGCCCATACGTGTCTGAACACCACTCCCAGACATTGCCGTGCATGTCATAAAAACCCCAGGGATTGGGGGTGAATTTTTTAACAGGGGCGGGATGGCCCGCTTTTATTTCCAGGGTGCGAAGGTAAAGCACACACTGGTCGTCTTTGGCTGGGTTATTGCCGAAAAGAGCCTTTGAGCAGTCGATGGTCTCGCCAAAACTGAAAGCGCTTGTTGTACCGGCACGGCATGCGTACTCCCACTCTTTTTCCGTCGGCAGCCGGTAAACGAGAGAACCTTTGCGGTTGAGTTTTTTTATAAATTTCTGGCAGTCATAAAATGACACCCGCGTGACCGGTGCATCAGGATCTCCTTTTCTCGGATTGATCCATTTTTTCCCCATGACCGCACGCCACTGCCTTAAGGTCACTTCTGTTTCCTGCAAAAAGAAAGCTTTTTGTATGGTAACCTTATGCCGGGTTTCATCTTTTTGCCTTCCAGGTTCCGAGTTCGGACTGCCCATGAAAAATGTTCCAGGCGACACCCGGATAAATGTCATGCCGATCTCATTGTTTTTCTTAAGTTCCAGGGCAATAGCATCCAAAGCCAAGAAACCGGATACAAAAATAGTAATAGAGTATATTAAAAGTTTCATAGCTGAATTGTATAGAGCCCAGGGCTTTGTCATTATCATCTTATTGAAAATAAAAATGGTTGCAGTTATTTTGAAAAACGTCTGTATTCCGTGCTGTTGAGCGCCGTATAGGATATTTTTATGAAATTATATTTTTAAGAACTTGTCAAGATAAAAGTCCTGTGAACATCAAGATGTCATTGGGCTTAAATTGTTGCTTCCGATATCCATTTATTCAGGATGTTTCGGTCAGCCGTGTTCATTGATGTGACGTTCAGGTGATGGAGACTTTGATCGGATAAAGGTTCGATGGAAGCAACCTTGGCGTAAATATCTTCAAAACAATGGCTGTCAACACAGAAGTCAAAATTGATTTTAACATCGGTTAAAGGCTCTAGCGGCATCGGCAGGACAGCGTCAATTTGGCTTCCCTCAATCCGGACGGTTTCACCGAATCGTGCCAGAGGATCTATTTTCTTATCGGTGATGGTCCAGCACTGGAAGGGCAACTTGATTGCCAACCCCACATCCGCTGTCCTCGGCTGTGACAATGATACGTTGTATCCGGAATCAATGGCGGATACCGAATAAAATACCAAAGGTTTTTTCATCCCCTTCATCATGATATTTTTGGGTGGTTCGGCAGTGATACCGTCTTTGACCACAGCAAATGTTGACTGGCCGATCAATACCTGGCCGCCGATGCTATTGGATTCTATTCTGGCGGCGGTATTCACGGTGGTACCCACAATCCCGTATTTCATCCTTACTTCTGAACCAATGGTGCCGGCGATAACAGTACCCGTATTGATGCCGATTCCCATCTCAAGGGGCGGATAACCGTATGTCTCAATATCTTTGTTAAGTGCCATGAGGCTGTTCTGCATTTCAATGGCACAGGCAATGGCCCGTTGCGGATCATCATCGTGACTGTCAGGTGCACCGAAAACCGCCAGAATGGCATCACCGATAATCTCATCAATGATGCCGTCGTATTTTAAAATGATTTTTGACATTCGTTCAAGGTAGCGGTTTAACAACGAAACCATCTGTTCGGGATCCTGGGTTTCCGAAATGCTGGTAAAGCCTCGCAGATCACTCATCAGGATGGTTACAACTTTCCTGCTGCCGCCGACCTGTGACCCTTCAGGGGATTCCAGGATTTCATCTACCACTTTTTTCGACAGATACCGGCCAAATGTGTCCCGGATAAAGTTAACCAGCCGCAACCGTTCTTCTGATACATTGAAGATAGTGTTGAGCATCTGTTTCCGGGTAGAGACAATACTCTTTATTTCCAAAGGGGCATTGTCCGGAATATCCAGCTGTTGAACGCTTGACATGTCCTGTTGGATTTTTTTATTGGCCCTGGAGATCGTTTCCAGAGGGGCGATGATTTTTTTGTCCAGAAACTTTTTCAGGG
Source organism: uncultured Desulfobacula sp. (assembly GCA_964562385.1). Taxonomy (GTDB): domain Bacteria; phylum Desulfobacterota; class Desulfobacteria; order Desulfobacterales; family Desulfobacteraceae; genus Desulfobacula. Next base: position 36,204 of record CAZLTD010000018.1, on the reverse strand, counting down.
TCACCATCATGAAGGTGATAATGACGCCGACCAATCCGATAATTCTGAGACCGTACCAGAACAATTCGGTCGCATCCGCGCCCTGGGTATACCATCGAAAGGCCAGGGAAAAAATCAGCAGAATGGCCTCAATCAGCAGTATCCTCCAGAAGACGCCCCGCAAAAGGATTTCCCGGACGCCCTGCCCTTTTTGATTGTTGTCTGTCATCGGACGGGTAACTTTAAAAGAGGTTTGTTCTCCATTTTATCCGGCTTTCATCTCAATGATATTGGGTTTGGCCATGGCTTTCAGATTGATTCCCACCCTGATGGCTTTCAGCCCTCTGACTTCCGGCATATCGTCTATATCCAGAAACTCAAGGTCCTGATGCAGTTTGCCCTGGCTGACAAGAAAATCTATATGCTGTTGTATCTGTTTACCTTCTTTAGGGTGGGCATAGACAACGGCAATTCTGCCGGGCTGGGTTAACCGTTCACCGCTCCCTTTGACAACCGCTTTGTCTATGCGGGATTTGATAATCTCATTGCGGATGTCATAGGCACCGTCCACATCAAACCGTTTTTCGTCAAACCTAAAGCGAATGGATAAGGGTGACTGGTTTACCAGAATCAGATGGCAGGTATCCAGCGGAACCTTAAGCTCCGATTGAAGCTTCTGTGTGTGCCAGCCCAGGCCGCAGGCCAGCTCAAGCTGCCACAAAGTCAGGTTCTGGGTATGAAATGGTGTCAACTCTTGATTCTTCATCATGGAACTGCCGACATACATCATATAATCCACGCCATCAGTCTGGCGCTTTTCAAAATAGTGGGGAAATGTTTCCTGGGTGATGCCATCTTCCCGGCTCAAATATCCGGACAATACTTCATTAAGCCTGGAAACGCTTTGTTCATAATCTTTCTGCTTGTTGTAAATCATGCCGGATGCCGGATCAATCGCATCCTGATAATTTTTTATCTGTTGCTGTACCTGGGGGCCAAGCTGTATCAAATCATCAAATGAAGGGGCGACTTCCTGATTTAAAAAATAGGCAATCGAATTTTCATCTCCTGAGTCCACACCGTCTGAAATATGATCCATCCAGGATTCAATCCGGTGCTTGAGCTCTCTTAATATAGGCCAGGGGCGTTCATCTGCGCCGGCATCCATAATGTTATGGGCAAGTGTCAGTTGTTTTGACAGATCCTGCTGTATGCCGGTGTTCCGTGCCTTGGAGGATCCCCTGATGTCGGACTGGCCGTAAAAGGGTACGACCTCCTTAAAAATAATGGGTTCCATTTCAGATGACTCCCCGTTGCGCAGACGCTCCATGTGCTTAAACGCTGCCTGTTCAAACCGCCATTCCACAGACGGATGAACAGCTGTACACTTCTCCTTGATGATCGATTGGACAGATTTACTCATCTCATCCAGTCCGCGTTTTAAAGCAACGGAAAAAATCGGGGCCACCTGTTTGAGCAGCAGTGTGTCCAGCGGTCCCAGGTCATTGGGCGTTGATGTAAACACCTCAATGACACCAATGACTTCTCCCTGATAGGACAGGGCAGATAAGAGCATTGATCGAACGCCTGCGGAAACGGCCTGGGCTTCCACCGGCAGCAGGTCTGGTTTGTCTTTTAGATCCGGAACTCTGAGCACTTCTGATTGCCGGGAGGCTGTTGTCCATACGGAACCTTCAACATCCTCCAGCCCAATGTGATGGGAGTTTGAGAACAGGCAATTGATGTTGGAGTTGCAATCATTTTTTATAATCATTACCTGATCATTTTGTATCGCACCAATACCCACGGCCATGTCCGGGCGCTGGAAAAGAACCTGGAGCCTGGACTCAAGATGCCGGATACCGTCTGATGAAAAAATCGCGTGCCGGTCAATGAGGTCGCGTTCAAGTGATGATATAATTTCAGAATCAGTAACGTCGAAAGCGCGGACCACAGTAAATCCGGAGAACTCGAAGTTGGCAAGATCGATGTACCGGCTGAGAACATTGACATCGGTAATGTGCTCTGCAATCACGTCGCGATCTTCATCCGACAGGGTCTGGGGCTCTTTAAGCGGGTTAACCCTGACAAACTGGAAGTCAGGAACCATTCTGTAATATCTATCCAGACCGGTGGTTTCATCCGGTACTTTTTTGATATTTGTCTTGTCCATTCCCATGCAGCTGATCCCGTAAACGCGTTCCAGAATCACCATGTAAATTTTCAGCAGCCTGCCGACATTCATAAACTCATGATCGTCTTTCAGACTTTCAAGAAACCGGTTTTCATCAATAAATAGTTGCTGGAATCGCGGGGTGACGAAAAACGGTTCAAATGCACACGGGGTCAATGTGCCTGCAATTTCAGAATTAAAGGATGCCGGCGGGAAAATCGCACTCATCAATGGGCGGATGACATCATAATGTTCATTGAGCAGGCCGATATCCGTGATTGAATTTTGCAGATAGGGTCGCTGGCTGATCTTTTCTGAGATATCTGAAAACATGGATCGCATGTGAGGGCATTCCGGAATCAGGTTTTTTTCCCAGAAATCCAGAAGCGGTTCAATGCTGACCACAGAGTTTATCGTCATTGCCGGGCTTTGATTTTTCATAGGAAACCTCCTTGATATATTCTTTCATTATAACCACGGGGAGGGTGAAGTCAACCAGTGCATTATTGCTGACCTTTTTTAAGGTTCTTATAGCCTTCGAGTTTGATGTTCTTTTTCATGCATTTATCTTGAATAATGTCGGCTGCGGCAAGGTTTAATGCCATTTGTTCAGGGTTCAGTTGGACATTAAATCCGCAATTAAAGGGTCCCAGCCTCAAGGCGTTTTGTACTCCGTCGTAGGTGTCGTAAATACGGGTAAAAGGATGCGCAAACAGCCACCGCAGCTGCAGGGTTGTGACGGCATCTTTTGACAGGTGGTCCATAAAATAGGACAGTTCTTCCAGATCCTTTTCGACCAGGTTGTTCCAGCCTAAGATTACGTTTGCGTTTACCTTAAGACCGTTCTGGTGGCACAAGGTCAACGTCTCGATGACTTCCGCCATGTGCGTGCCTTTGTCCAGGTACTGCCACATTCGCTGGGAGGGAAATTCAATTCCGAATCCCAATGTGCAGTCGGGCAGTTGTCCGTCAAGTTGTCGGATCACCTGTTGCAATGCATCTGCCTCGGCTCTGGCAGCTCTCATGAAAAACCGGTACTCCATATCCTCTTTGACCGGAAGGCCGGGGAGGACCGATTTGATATGCGCAGGCGTTATGGACCCGGTATTGATTCGGACAATTTTATGTCCGTCATATTCGAAATTTTTAAATTCCAGATCAATGTGATCGCGTTTTCTGAAATGATCGGGTGTGTGCTGGGCAATGGAGCAAAACGGACATTTTTTCCAATAGCAGAGGTTTTCCAGTGTATAGGAAAAATATATCCGGTTATGGTCCGGAACCGCATCGGGCAGTTGCAGTTTCCATCCACCGGAAAATTCCGGTACCTGAAACAGGCTTTCCATGCTCTGGCCGGTGAGAGTCAGATTTTTGGGTAAATCGCCTTCAACCTTAAAATGGACCGACTGCCAGCTGTCTTTACCTGTGCATCTTTCCGATGCCACCGGTCCGCCCACAATAAAATCAACTTTTGGGTACTGGCCTGCCCATACAACTGCCTGGTATAACTGGTTGACGTAGCTGGCACTGATATATGCTATGCCCTTATCAATGGGAAACGGGCGGTCCTCATAAATAGTTTCATCATACCACTTGTCATTATCTGCCTCATGCTCAATCCAGATAATATCGCCGCGATTGCTGCACAGATCCCAGGTATCTGAAAATCCGTTGCTTAAATCGTACCAACCGCTTTTTGTTTTACTATAGAACTGGATAAATACGGTATCGGCCTTGCTCATAATTCCACCCTGTGATCTGCATAAATATGGTTGTCAGGTCAGCTTGCTGTTTGCCATTCAATGCCATTAATCTATGACGCATTCGTTTTTTGTCAAAATATAGTCAGGATATTTTTAAGCTTTTGAAAAATTATCAATTAGTATGTAAGGATGTACCTGTTGCACCGACTTTTATACCGGTACACCAGATGGATATTTTCAAGTAACAGGGCTCCCTGCTTTGGGAAATATTCAATTGGCCGGTTGGGAGGCGTATAAGCACCATCATAAAGACTGATTAACCGTTTGACAATCCATACGGGTTAGCATAAAAATATAACGTTGCCAAATTGCGATATTTAAATAGGGATTGAACTATACATGATAAAAATCGGCTTTTTGATGGATGATTTAAGAAATATCGATCCGATCTGGGAGACCACCGCTTATCTAATGTATGAATGTAACCAGAGAAGGCATACTGTATATTTTCTAGAGCCCCACGATATCTATATCCGCGACAATCAGGTCGTGGCCAGGATGCGGGATATTACGGTCAAACCCGGTCTGAGCATGAAAGAGTACTGGGATGAGTTGATACAATGCCTTGCCATGGAGGAATTGATTTTTGAAACTGTTACGGATCTTGACGTACTTTTTTTGCGGAAAGATCCACCAATTAATTACGAAGTATTGGAGTTTTTAGGCCCGGTCCGTGAAAATGTCTTTATGATTAATGACACTTTCGGGCAGATGAGCGGCAACAGCAAAGCCTATATTTTAAATTTTCCTGAAATAATTCCGCAGACTCATGTATCAAGAGACCCTAGGAGATTAAAAAAACTGATTGATGATTTTGGCGGTGATATGGTGATCAAACCGCTTCGGGGTCATGGGGGGCATGGCGTGATAAAGGTCAGCAATAAGGATCAGGAAAATCTTAATTCCCTGATCAATTATTATGTGCAGGCAGGACGCCCATATCCGGAAAGAACCCCGATAATGGTTCAGGAATATCTAAAGAATGTCAGTACAAACGGCGATGTCAGGATCCTGTTGCTTAACGGCAAAATTATTGGTGCCATGGGAAGAAAATCGGTCACCGGCGATTTTAGAACCAATGTTCATGCCGGCGCAGAAGCATTTAAGCATACGGTTACGGCAGCCCAGAAAGAAATTTGTGATATTATTGGCCCCCGGTTGATCCATGACGGACTCTATTTCGTCGGTATTGACATCATCGGTGACAAACTGGTGGAGGTAAATTGCATCAGCCCGGGAGGGATCCCGAGAATTAACATGTTTGACAAGAAAAGACTGGAAGTTGAGGTCGTAAATTTCATTGAGGAGAAGATAGTTGAATCAAAAAAAAGAAGGACGTTCACCCGTATCCACCAAACTGGCTGATGTTTTTTTTAAAACACTTTTTCTGGTCGGATTTGTTTTTTTATCAACCTTCATTTTGTTTTCCTGCCAGAAATCTGAAAAACCGTCGCTCCTGAAAGTCGGGTTGCCAGAAGAACCCCGTTCTTTGAATGTCTGGCTGGGCACGGACGCCAACTCAAGAAGAATTCTATCCCTGATCTACCAGCCTTTGTACACACGTCATCCCGAGACCCTGGACATTATTCCATGGCTGGCTGAAAAAGATCCCGTATTTGATGCCAAAGCCCTGACCTATACGGTCAAACTGCGAAAGGCCAAGTGGTCTGACGGATCGGATTTCACCAGCAAAGATGTTGTGTTTACCAGAAAATTATTCTTTGATTTTAAAATTCCACGGTATTACAGCAAATGGAAAACAATTAAGAAACTGGAGGCGCCGGACGATCATACTCTGATTTTCCATTTGTCAAAGCCCTCTGCGATTTTTCTGTCCCGCGTATTGACAGCCCCGATTGTTTCTCAAAAAGAGTGGGAGCAGATTGCCTCTGATGCCCTAACAAAGGAAAAACCGCTGCGCTCACTCCAGGATCACGCCATTGAAAAACCGCTGGGCACAGGCCCTTTTATGCTGGATGAACATAAAGAGGGCGCATATATCCACATGTTGAAAAATCCGCATTTTTTTGGTACCGGCACCACCATTGCCGGGCATAGTCTGGGACCCTTTGTAGACAGTCTGCTGTTCAAAATATACGGAACCAGCGATGTGGCGATCATGGCCCTTAAAAATGGGGATGTGGATTATTACTGGTGGGACATCCAACCCGGCTATATTGAAGATTTGAAAAAGCAGACAATGATTGATCTGTTTTTTAACAAAAAAAGTGCGCTTTATTACATGGGGTTTAATGCCCGCAAGGCGCCCTACAACAACAGGGCTTTCAGACAGGCAACAGCCACAATTATTGATAAGGATTTTATCCTGACACGAATTCTTCAGAACTACGGCAACCCGATGCACTCCATTATCCCGTCCGGGAATCGGTTGTGGTATAATCCCAATGTTAAAAAATACGGGCAGGATATGGACCCGGCACAGCGTGTGAAAACGGCTGTTGAGATTTTACAACAAGCAGGCTACAGCTGGGAAACGCCCCCGGTTAATGATGCCGGAGATATTATAGAACCTTCGGCATTAATACTTCCGGATGGAAGCCAGATGAAGAAGATGGTCATTTTGACCCCGCCGGCCGACTATGATCCCAAACGGGCATTTGCCGGGACCATGATCCAGGAATGGCTTCGAAAGCTTGGGATATCGGCCTTTGCAAGACCCATGGCATTCAATTCCCTTTTGGACACCGTTAAGGGAAAACATCAGTTCGATGCCTTTGTGCTGGGGTATGGCAAGCTTAATCTGGATCCGGATTATTTAAAGGCATTTTTCTCTTCATCAAACGACAAGCCCCGCGGCTGGAACATGAGCGGGTACAAAAATCCGCATTACGATAAACTGGCCAAAGCCCAGAGGAGTCTGGTTGATGTAAATGAACGGAAAAAGCTGATTTGGGAAATGCAGGAAATCCTGATGACGGATGTGCCCTATATACCATTGTACAATCCTCACATCATTGAAGCGGCAAATAATACAAGATTTACCGGCTGGATTGAAAAGGTGAATGGTGTCGGTAATATCTGGTCCCTGTGTATGGTCAAACCTAAACAATAACAGGATTTATTTTGATGAAAAAATCTTTTATTGCTGGCAAGCTGCTTGAGATAGCCGTCATTTTTTTCATCATCCTGACGGTATTGTTTTTCCTGTTCAGGTTGTCGCCCGGTGATCCTATTTCCAAAATGGTGGATCCCATGCTCACACCGGAAGATACACGCCATCTGATAGAACAGATGGGGTTGGATAGACCGGTCATGGAACAATATGTGATATATCTGAAGAACTTTTTTACCGGCAGCTTTGGTGTCTCTTTCCATTATGGCAGGCCTGTCAGCAGCATTATCATGAGCAAACTTCCCTGGACCATTTTATTGTTCACAACATCGACCCTGCTGGCTGCCCTGGCAGGTGTTTTTTTGGGTAAGGTGTCGGCCTGGTATAAAGGCGGTCGGTTGGATACCTTCATGTCCATTTCCGCCCTGATATGCCACACCTTGTTTATTCCGTGGTTTGCACTGCTTTTGCTCTGGATCCTGGCATTCAAACTGGGACTGTTTCCCCTGGGGGGCATCATCTCTCCGGAACTATGGGTGGCAGGGTCTTCATGGATTGCGAAACTGTTTGACTTGCTGCATCATATGCTGCTGCCGTTGATGACCCTGTTTGTTATCCATCTTGGCAGTTATCTGCTCCTGATGCGGTCGAGTATGCTCAGCGTTCTGCGTGAAGATTATATTATCACGGCCCGGGCAAAAGGATTGAGCGAAAAAGTGATTCGAAACAAACATGCCGCTAAAAATGCTGCACTTCCGGTCATCACCAGTGTTGGATTGAGCCTTGCCTTTTCCATAAACGGCGGGGCTTTGACGGAACAGATTTTTACATGGCCCGGAATCGGCCGGGAACTGATATTTGCGGTCAGCAATAATGATTATCCTTTGGCACAGGCCTGCTTTTTGTTGATTGCCTTGGTTGTCCTGACGGCCAATATGATTGTTGATATTCTATATGCTTACCTGGATCCGAGGATAAAATACTGATGCAAAGTTATACCATTAAACGGTTTTTAAAAGGGTGGAGGATTTTTATTGAAAATCCGCTGGGCAAAGCCGGGGTGATCATATTATCCATTTTCATGCTCATGGCCATTGCCAGTTTTTTTATTCCGCTTCTGGGACCTGTTTATGATCCCATGACCGGTACCGATCCCAATATCAAAATATCCACAGGGCCGAGTTTGACCCACTGGCTGGGTACTGACAATGTGGGACGCGATCTGTTTACCCAACTTCTGGAGGGTGCCAAGATCGCCTTTATTGTGGGATTGTCATCTGCCTTTATCAGTATCGTACTGGGCACCATCATCGGGATGATATCCGGTTATGCCGGTGGTATGCTGGATGCCTTTTTAATGCGGACGGCCGATATTATCATGGTCATGCCGTCCCTGGTGATCCTGTTGATCCTGGCGTCGCTGTTCGGACAGTTCAATATCTGGATCATTGTTTTTATTATCGCTATCATGCGCTGGCCGGCGGTGTCCCGGATTATCCGCTCCCAGACCCTGTCTTTGAAACAGCGGCCTTTTATTGAGGCTTCCCGTGTGGCAGGCGCCTCGCATCGGAGGATTATTTTCAGGCATATCATGCCCAATGTACTGCCTTTGGCATTTTTATATATGACCTTCAGGGTTACCTCTGCCATACTGGTGGAGGCGGCATTGTCATTTCTGGGGTTTGGTGATCCCAGCCAGGTGTCCTGGGGCATGATGCTCCAGTGGGTCTGGAAATCCGGCCACATGTTTCAGGCGCCCTATTGGTTGATTCCGCCGGGGATGTGTATCTCTTTATTAACCCTGTCTTTTTTTATGCTGGGACGGGCCATGGATGAGGTGCTGGACCCCAGGCTCAGAAAGGAGGGACAGCAGTAATGGCGAAACCGTTGTTGTCCGTTCAGGATCTGAGCGTTGGTTATGAAACAAAAAAGGGGTTGCTCAAAGCTGTTGATGGTGTTTCGTTTTCTCTTGAGCAGGGCGGTTCTCTGGGGTTTGTGGGTGAATCCGGCTGCGGAAAAACGACCATCGGCATGACGCTGATGGGTCTGTTGCCGGAAAATGCCACTGTGTTGCAGGGCAGCATGCGGTTTTCAGACACACAATTAACCCAAATATCTGAAAAACAATGGCGTTCTGTGCGCGGTAAGGATATTGCCATGATTTTTCAGGCCGCCATGAATGCTTTAAATCCGGTTTATCCGATAAAAGAACAGATCGTGGAAGCCATTTCCACCCATCAGCCGGAATTGTCTGAACAGGCACTTGATAAAAGGTTAAAAGAGTTGTTCAATCTGGTTGAAATCCCTGAATCACGGATGAAGGATTACCCCCATGAATACAGCGGCGGGATGAAGCAGCGGGCAATCATTGCCATGGCACTGGCCTGCCGGCCCTCCCTGATTATTGCGGACGAGCCCACCACAGCTTTAGATGTAATTGTTCAGGATCAGATACTCAAAGAGATTAAAAATATTCAACAGGCCACCAATACCAGCCTGATTTTTATTTCCCACGATATTGCCGTGGTTGCATCGGTTTGTGAAACCATATGCGTGATGTACGGTGGCCAGATCGTTGAAACCGGAACAAAAGAGGAGGTGTTTAAATCTCCCCGTCACCCCTATACCAAAACACTGCTGGCCTCTTATATCAGCCTTGACCGGCAGGACGCTATCGTGATTCCCGAGATGAGGGAAACACCCGATCTGGTTAATTGTAAGGCCGGGTGCCGGTTTTTTAACAATTGCCGGGAAAACAGATGCGGCGGGAATGAACCGGCCTGGGTGGAACTGTCCAATACCCATAAGGCACTTTGCTGCGATCACACGGTTCTAAAGGAAGATTCATGATGTCCGAAAACAGTTCAGATCACCCTGTTGTGGAACTTATCGGTGTGTCTAAGATTTATGAGGCTAAGCAGGGTTTGTTTTCAAAAGACCACAAAAAAGTGGTTGCCCTTGATCATGCAGATCTGTCAATAAATAAGGGAGAAATTTTTGGCCTTGTCGGTCAAAGCGGGAGTGGTAAAACCACGACAGGAAGGCTTTTGGTGAAGCTTGAAGATCCGACTTCCGGTGTGTTGAAGCTCAATGGCGAGACCATTAACAAGATATCAGGTCAGTCATTGAAAAAATTTCGATCCAAAGCCCAGATGATTTTCCAGGATCCTTACCAATCGTTGAATCCGCATCTGTCAATTTCCGAGACCATCATGGAACCTCTGATTGTCCACCAACTGGGTACCCGGGAATGGACTGAAAAAAAGGTGGTTCACGCCCTTGAAACTGTGGGGTTGTCACCCGGGGAGGCTTTTTATAACCGGTATCCCCACCAGTTGTCAGGCGGTCAGCGGCAACGGGTTGCCGTGGCCCGGGCCATTGTTCTGGAACCGGAATTTGTCGTGGCGGACGAACCGACCTCCATGCTGGATGCCACCATTGCCATCCAGTTGTTTCAGCTCTTACGTGAGATTCGGCAGGCGTATAATATGACTTTTTTATTTATTACCCATAACCTGGCCGCTGCCAAGTACCTGTGTGATCGGATCGCAGTGATCCACGAAGGAAAAATCGTTGAAGTTAACACAGCGGACAATATTATTCAAAATCCTCAGCATTCATACACAAAAAAATTGATCCAGGTACAACCGCGATTTTAACGATATTCAAAATTTGTGGGTCAACTGCGATAGGTGTTAGACAGAACTTATGAAAAAATATTATAAAGAACGATTTGAAGCACAGCGCCGATTGATAAAAAAGACATCCGTTCTTGTTGAAGTCAATGAAATCATTGAAAAGGTCAGAGAAGAACTGCGAACGGTCATCCCCAATGCCATGGAAGTCTGTATTCTGGTTCTGGATCCTCAAGCGGATCAGTATACCCGGCCTTTGCAGTGTGCCTTATATGAAGAACCGGTCAATTGTCAGTCCTGCAAGCGCGATCGGCCCGCAGTGCAAAAAGCGGTGAACAAAAAAAAGTCCGTGGTTGTTTCCCAGAGTGAACCGGTCAGACGGCCTGATGGCAGCATCGTAGCGGTGGGGCCTGAGTATGCCATTCCCGTCTTTGTAGAAGACAAAGTTGTGGCCGTGGTAAGTGTCGTGATACAGCCATTGACGCGTTATACCCGGAGAGATTTTTTCCTGATCCAGGATTTTTCAGATATTTTAGGCAGTATTATCCTAGCGGCAAAGCAGCATTGGCAGACAACCCAGGAAAAAATACGTATCAGCCAGGCATTGGCGCACCTGTCGCCTTTTGTCCCGGAATCGGTTCGCCATATGGTTCAAACAAATCCCAAGCTTCTGGATCAGGCAAAGCAGAGAAAAGACGTGACAATTCTGTTTTTGGATCTGGAAGGGTATACCCGGTTAAGCGCTGAATATCCCGATGACATGGTTAATGAGATTATCGAAAAAATGTTTTCAAGTTTTGTGGATCCCATTCACCGTTCACACGGAGATATTAATGAGACTGCCGGGGATGCACTGATGATTATTTTTAAAAATCATGATGCACAAACCAATGCCATTAATGCCGTGAAAGCTGCTTTTGAAATCGTGGAGAGAAACCGGAGCATCAATCAATCCATTCAGGCTGATATTGATCCCATAGAAGTGAATATCGGGATTAATTCGGGGTCGGCTCTCGTCGGAATGACCCGTTTTAAAGGAGCACTTGATACACGCATGACGTTTACCGCCAGCGGTCATGTTACCAACCTGGCCTCCAGGCTGTCTGACCGGGCAAAAGGCGGGGATATCCTGATCGGCAAAGAAACCATGGCGTTAATCAAGAACATCTGGCCTGTTTATGGCCTTGGCTCTGCCACCTTGAAGGGAGTTAAAGAGCCCATGCCGATCTACTCTCTTCTTCGAAAAGCCGATAACCCGGCAATTTGACAATGCCATAACGTCGGAGAATCGTTTCTCAGTGGAATCTATATGGGTAAAGATGCCATATTGATTTTAAAGGCTATTTAAAGTAAAAACGTTTTTTTAATTACAGATGAGTTTGAATATAGATACCATCCTGCGGGTCAAAATAGAATTTGAGCATAAATTAATATCTGAACTATAATTGGAGCAATGATGAGTATAAGCAACAGGGTGATAATAATTGCAGCAGATTATCCAGTGAACTATGACAGGCATTTTCGAAACAGACTTGACAACCTTATGAAACGAGCAGTCCGTCATAAGGACCGGTTCTCATCCCTGGATCTGCCTAATCTACAGACCAGAGTGAACGAAAACGTATCACGACTTCAGACAAAAATTGACGGCCGGTATGTTGGGCTGCTGGATATGATGAACTTTGTCCAGTGTGACCGATCTCTGCCTGAAATTACCCCATCCAATGCGGACCAATATCTAACCCATGCCGGTATGATAACCCTCAATGGTATCTATCTGTACCAATATCTTTCAAACAGAGGGTTTGAGCCTCACATTATCCAGAACCTCTCACTGGCCGACCTGAAGAAAGATCTGGATCCAAAACCACTGGCAGTCTGCATACCCACAAATTTTATATACCTGGATGAAATGGCGGATATGGCAGACAAAATCAAGGCAATAGATCCGGATATCCCGATTATTGCCGGCGGTCTTCTGGTTAAGAAGGTTTTAAACGAAGGCCATGGCATGTTCCCGGAAACCATGAAATGGCTCAAAGGTTTCAAGGGCAGCATAGACCAGTTCATTGTTGAATTCAGAGGGGAACAAAGCCTTGTTAAAAGCCTGCAGACCCTTCAGACGGGGGGTGACCCTACCCGGGTACCGAACCTGGCGATTTATGATAAGGCAGGGGATTTGCACTTCACACAACGGGAACTTGAACCATTGGATATGGACAAATCCTGTGTTGAGTGGCAGAAAATTCCTGACGCGTATCTGCAAAAGACCGTGCCCGTCACCTCCAGCCGGGGATGCTCATTTCGGTGTAAGTTCTGTACCTGCTGGAAACTATGTCCCCAGGTGCATTATAAGTCCATAGATGCCCTTAAAAATGAGCTTATTCAGATCCAGGAGAAAGGCTTTGTCAAACATGTCCGATTTACGGATGATAACTTTACAGCCAACCGGCACCGGCTTAAAAAAGTGCTCGCGATGATGATGGACCAAGGTTTTACATTTACCTGGTCCACTTATGCGCGCGCAGGATCGTTGACATCCGAAATAGTGCCGCTGATGCGCAAGGCCGGGTGTGAATTTGTGAATATGGGTATTGAATCGGGCAGTCAGACCATCCTTGACAACATGGATAAACGCCTGGACAGGGAACAGGTTATCGAGGCCATCAAACGGTTGAATGCCAATAATATATACGGTGAAGGCGGCTTTATCCTCGGTTTTCCCGGTGAGACACAGGCAACGTTTGAAGATACCCTGGATTTGGTCAACAAAAGCCGTTTGCCTTATTTTCAGCCCAATCTTTTTTATTTTTCCAAAGAGATGGGAGTGGCCAATGAGCAGGAAAAATTTGGTCTGACCGGGCTGGCTTTAACCTGGAAGCATAACACCATGGATTCGGCAACGGCCTCAAAATTAATGGTGGAAATGGTTGAAAATGTCAAGTACGGATATCATGAGCCCCAGGTAAGTGTATGGGAAACTTTCCGGCTTCTCAGGGGTGAGGGCTATTCTGCTGAACAGATCTATAAATTGCTGGGTTTAAAAAGTGACCTTACATCTGAAATTCAGAAGCAAGACAGCAAACCACCGTTTTCAGAAAAGGTTGGCAAGCTGCTCGATAAGTTCAAGGCCATCGTTGACAGCGTTGATGCATAATGGTTTGAACTGTTTTTACGGCAAACACGTCATGCTGTTAATCCAATCAGCAAATCACTGTTTGCTGTGGAATGATTCGGCTGCCTGTTCAGATTAAAAGGGCGTTTGTCATAGATTCCAGGGAACAGATGGCGCATGCGGGTGCACAGGGAACAAAATATTATTCTGTTTTGCCTACCAGACTTTCCACCAGGGTTCTTCTTGTTCTTCAAATTGTCTTAGCGGCATCATCCGTTCAGGGTTCATTCGTTTGAGTTCTTCTTCGGTGATGATATTGTCTTTTTTGAATTTCTCGTAGGACACAGTTGTTCGGTTGAATACTTTTTTATTGATTTTGGCCGCCACAACATCCACCTGGGGGATGATGTCGTCTAGGGTTTCGGACTGCTCAAAAAATGTTAGAAATGAACCTTTTTTGATATCATAAATCTTGGTGTCAATACTGTAAGATCCTGAGAACTCTGTAATGTTTCCTGCAATCACATAATCGGCCCGGGTTGTTTGCCCGATATGGCGGATGGACTGCTGGTCGGAATCACCATCGCCTGTTTTCAGGGCATTTGTGGTCTTATTCTTGTTTACCACGCGGACGTTGTTTTTCCACAGCAGTCTTGAATGAAACATGCTTACGATGCCTGAAGAGATAAAGGAAATATCTTTTTGTGAATTGGTCTCAAAGGGTAAAACCGCTACGGTTTTGATCTGGTTTGTCTGATTTTCGATTCCCAAGACAGGTGCACAAAAAATTAGGACTAAAATTAGGGGAATCATGCATGTGATAGTACGTTTCACTTTAATCTCCATGAGTTATAAATTGTTTTTTAAAAGCGGGCCAACTATTTTGGGGTCTGCTTTGCCGCGGGTTTTTTTCATTATCTGTCCCATAAAAAAACTGAATAATTTGGTTTTCCCTTCCCGGTAGGCATTCACTTCTGCAGGGTTCTCTTCAATTATCTGCATCACCAGGGTTTCAAGTTCACTTTGATCTGATACCTGTTCCAGCCCTTTTTCAGCCACGATTTCTTGCGGGTCTTTGCCGGAGAGAGCCATTTCCTCGAAAACAGTTTTAGCGGCATTGGCGTTTATTTTCCCATCTTCAATAAGCCTCAGCAGCCGGGAAAATGCATCTGCATTTACGGGCGATTCAGTAATGGTCAGGCTCTTGGATTTAAGCAGTCCTAAAAGAGAGGTCATCACCCAGTTGGCAGCCTGTTTTTTATCTTTTACCGGTGCGGCTGCCTGCTCAAAAAAGTTGGCAAGCTCGATGGCTGATGTGAGAACATCGGCATCATAATCTGATAAACCATATTGGGTGATAAACCGCTGGCGTTTTTCATCGGGCAGTTCCGGCATCTGTGTTTGGACAGATTCAATCCATTGATTGTCCACGATCAAAGGGACCAGATCGGGATCTGGAAAATACCGGTAATCATGGGCCTCTTCTTTACCCCGCATGGAAAAGGTTTTATTCTTGTTTGGATCCCACAGCCGGGTTTCCTGGATAACGGCATTGCCTTCTTCCAGGACATAGGCCTGCCGTTCGATCTCATAACCAATGGCTTTTTCGACATTTTTAAATGAATTTAAATTTTTTAATTCAGCTCTGATACCGAACTCTTTTTGACCTGCCGGGCGCAGGGAGATATTGGCATCACATCTGAAACTGCCCTGCTCCATGTTCCCGTCGCATACATCAATGTACTTGAGGATGGCATGCAGTTTTCTCAGATAGGCCCCTGCCTCCTGGGCAGACCGGATGTCGGGTTCACTGACGATTTCAATCAGGGGTACACCGGTGCGGTTTAAATCAACAAGACTTTTTCCCCTGTCAGGATCATGGATCAGTTTGCCGGCATCCTCTTCCATGTGAATTCTTGTTATCCCGATACGCTTTACGCCATCTGCCAGTTTGCTTTCGATATCAAGATATCCATGCTCGGCAATGGGGGCGGCATATTGAGAAATCTGGTACCCTTTGGGTAAATCCGGATAAAAATAATTTTTCCTGTCAAAGCGGCTTTCTTCATTAATAACACAATTGGTGGCAAGGGCGGCCTTGATGGCAAAACTGACCGCCTGTTTGTTTAAAACAGGCAACACACCGGGCATTCCGGTGCACACAGGACAGGTGTTTGCGTTGGGTAATTTGCCAAACGCAGTGGAGCACCCGCAAAAAATTTTGGTGTTGGTTTTTAACTGGGCATGGACTTCAAGACCGATTACAGGTTCAAACGGCATGACAGATATGTTTCCTTGTTATTTTAATTCTTAAGCACTAACATAAACCCTTCTTATAACCTTGTCATAACCAATAATCAATATTATTTTTTATTGCATAATAAAGGTTAAACCGATAAAAGTAGTGTCCAAATTGTTATAAAAGATATTGGTATGAACTTAGGATTGATGATATGAAATTTTTTCTTTGCGTCATTGGTATGGTGATGATTATAGAAGGGATGCCCTATTTTGCATTTCCTCAAAAGATGAAAGAGATGATCCGGATGGTCATCAGTCTTGATGACACCAATTTAAGAAAATTTGGATTTTTTCTGATGGCTGCAGGTTTATGTGTGGTCTATTTTTCAATGAAGGTCACCTGATGTTTAAATTGTCCGATTACGCTTATGATTTGCCGAAACAGAGGATTGCCCAGGCACCCTGTCATAACCGGGTTGATTCCAGGCTGTTTCATATAGACCGGGAAACACAAGTGTTTTCCCATCACCGGTTTGAAAATATCGTTGATCTGCTCAAAGATGATGACCTGCTGGTCGTCAATAATACAAAGGTTGTTCCGGCCCGGCTTTTTGGGTCAAAACAGACCGGCGGTAAAGTTGAAGTGCTGATCATTGATTATGCATCGGGTATGGTGCACCTGGATCAAACCGGCTTTTTCCAGTGTGATTGCCTTTTGCGGGCCTCCAAAAGCCCAAAAGAAGGTGATTTGATTTTTTTTGAGGATGGTGTTCAGGCACGGGTAGTAAAGCGGATGGACAGGATTTCCATAGTAAGATTTTTGAATGGAACCGGGTTTCCTGCGTTTTTGAAAAATCATGGCAAGGTGCCGCTGCCGCCGTATATTCAGCGCGATGAAAAAAATGAGAACCGATCGGATAAAAACGATTATCAGACCGTATATGCCAAAAATGAGGGTGCCGTGGCCGCCCCGACAGCCGGGCTTCATTTTTCAAACAGCCTGATGCAGTCTCTTGAACTCAAGGGGATCCAGTTGGCGCCGATAACCCTGCATGTCGGGTATGGCACTTTTGTGCCGGTCAGGGTGAATGATATACGGGAACACAAGATTCATTCAGAGTATTTCTCTTTGTCGGCTGAAAGTGTGCAGCAAATCAATGACGCAAAATCGCAAGGCCGCAGGGTTGTTGCGGTGGGAACTACAAGCGTGCGGACTCTGGAGTTTTTGTCAGATGAAAATGGACAGGTAAAAGAGCAAAGCGGTATGTGTGATCTGTTTATTTATCCGGGGTATAGGTTTAAGTGCGTGGATGCAATGATTACCAATTTTCATCTTCCTGAATCAACACTTTTGATGCTGGTGTCTGCATTTTTTACCCGTGAAAAAATGCTGGCCGCCTACAACGAGGCTGTCAAAAAAGAGTACCGGTTTTTCAGCTATGGCGATGCCATGCTGATTGACTAACCCGGATATTTCATGAGAATATGATAGTTTTAAAGAGTACCTAAAATAGTAAATGAATAAATTATGCTGACATTTGAAGTTTTAAAACAGTCAACCGAAAAAATTGGAACAGAACCATCCCGGGCCAGAACAGGGCGCCTGACAACGGCCCATGGCATCATCGAAACACCAATTTTCATGCCGGTGGGGACTCTGGGTTCAGTTAAATCGATCAGTGTCGAAGAGCTGGAACATTGCGGGGCTCAGATTATTCTGGGCAATACCTACCATCTCTACCTGCGGCCGGGATGCGAGGTCATAGAGCATTTGGCGGGGCTTCATGAATTTATAAGGTGGAACAAACCCATGCTCACCGACTCCGGGGGATTTCAGTTTTTTTCCCTGGCCAAACTGGCCAAGTTTTCCGATGAAGGCGTTGCGTTTCAGTCTCATATTGATGGGTCCCGGCATATGTTTTCTCCGGAAAAAGCGGTTGATATTCAGATGGTTTTAGGATCGGATATCATGATGTCACTGGACTGGTGTATGGGATATCCGGCAACAGAAAAACAGGCACAAGAAGCGCTGAAAAAAACAACCATGTGGGCCAGGCGCGGATTTGACCACTGGCAGCAAAAGGGCAGCGTCAATAATCTGTTTGGTATTGTTCAAGGCGGCATGTTCCCTTCCTTGCGGCAGCTGTCAGCGCAGCAGTTGGTTGAAATTGATTTTCCGGGATTTGCCATTGGCGGGTTAAGTGTGGGAGAGCCCAAGGATTTAATGTATGAAATGGCCGATCTCACACTCCCATTGCTGCCGGATGAAAAGCCAAAATATATTATGGGGGTCGGTACACCCGAAGATCTGGTGGAACTTGTGGGGATGGGATGTGACATGTTTGACTGTGTCATGCCATCGAGAAACGCCAGGAACGGCCAGTTGTTTACGTCTAAAGGAACCATTAATATACCCAATGCCAGGTTTAAGCTTGATAAAGATCCCATTGATCCGGATTGCAATTGTTATACCTGTAAAAATTATTCACGCGCCTATCTCAGACATTTGTATAAATCCCGAGAACTGTTGGCCTACCGCTTAAATACAATCCATAATATCTATTATTATCTGGATTTGATGGCCCAAATGAGAAGTGCGATAAACGAAGAGCGGTTTGCCTCCTTTAAAAAAGAGTTTTATAATAAACGGGAACAATAACTAAGTTTAATCATCCCCATTAAAGTGGTGGTGAAAAAGGAAAGAATCACATGCATGAAATGGGTATTGCCCAACAGTTGGTAAACATTGCACTGGATGCCATCCCGGATGACATTGAGAATCCGGTTGTGGAAAAGCTGAATCTGAAGATCGGCCGGCTGGCATCGGTTGTAGACCACAGCCTGACGTTTTGTCTTGAAATCATTACCAAGGATACACCCCTTGAAACGGCACAGGTGAATATCGATTTTGTACCGGTGACGGTACGGTGTAATGATTGCAAAAATGAATGGGAAGTTGAAGGGCCGGTATTCAAATGCCCCCATTGCGAGGATGGGGACGTGAAGATGCTCACGGGCAGGGAGATAGAGATAACGTCCCTTGAGCTGGCAGACTGATTGAAAACCTTTTTGTTGATAAGGAAAAGATAAAGAATGGAAATTAATATCCAGAAACGGGTACTGCAAGCCAACGAAACTGAAGCGGATAAGAACCGGCAGTTTTTTAAGGATCAAAATGTATTTGTCCTGAACATGATGTCATCACCCGGTTCCGGGAAGACCGAAACCCTGTGTAAAACCCTGGCAAAATTGATGCCGAATGTCCGGGTGGGGGTCATTGTCGGGGATGTATGTACCACCAATGACGCAGACAGGCTTGATGTGACCGGCGCCAAAGTGACACAGATCAACACCGATCAGTTTGGGGGTGACTGCCATCTGGCGGCTCACCTGATTCTGGCATCAGCCAAAGAGATCGGGTGTGATGATATTGATCTGCTCATCGTGGAGAATATCGGAAATCTTGTCTGTCCGGCTGAATTTGATATTGGCGAAGATGCCCGCGCTGTTATGTTAAGTGTTACGGAAGGTGAGGATAAACCCTTGAAATACCCGTTGATGTTCCGCGTGGCAGATGTAGCGATACTCAATAAAGTTGACCTGCTGCCGTATCTTGATTTCGATGCGCCCCTGGCGGTGGAGAATATGAAAAAAGTGCATCCCCACCTGCCGGTGTTTGAAATATCGGCCAAGACCGAACAGGGTTTTGAACCATGGCTTGAATGGCTGAAAGTCAAGGTGTTTGAAAAAACAGGGAACGGACTTTAGGAATCGTTGCAAAATTACTTGATCTAAATTGTTTCCAAAACCCCTTAAAAGATTGGGTGTTTTAAAAACAAAAGTTCAAGTAATTTTGGAGCCGATCCTTAAGGATCGGAAAAACTCAGTTTTTTTATGTCTGGATAGACCCTCATACCCGAGGGAGAATATAAAGTGTCAGTATTAATTAAAGTGGGGGGAAAAAATTGTGGATATAAAGAAAATGGCATTTGCAGGATCCTGGTATCCTGCCGGTGCAAAAGAGTGTGAGTCCTCCATAAAAAGTTTTTTAACTGAAAAAAAAGATGACCTGGCCGGCGATTTTATCGGGGGAATTGTTCCCCATGCAGGGTGGTACTATTCGGGATCTATTGCCTGCAGGGTAATCGCCTTGTTGCAGTCAAAATCGTCCATCGATACCATTGTTTTGTTTGGGGCCCACATGCACAAGCAGTCCGAGCCGTTCATCCTTTCGGGCGGGGCCGTTGAAACACCCTTTGGATTGATTGAGGTGGATGAAGAACTGGCCGGGAACATAATCTCCGGTATCAGTATCCGCCCCCGAACGCCTCAAAAGTTCCCGGATGAAAATACATTGGAACTGCAACTCCCGTTTATTAAATATTTTTTCCCGGATGTAAAAATTATCATCTGCGGTGTTGCCCCGTCCTTTTTTGCCTCTATTATCGGCAATATGGTGGTGGAAGAAGCCGGTAAACTGTCGAGAAATATTCGTATTATCGGATCGACGGACATGACCCATTACGGTCCGGATTTTGGTTTTTTGACGGCTGGAAAAGGTAAACCGTCTGTGGACTGGGTGACAAATGAAAACGATCCCAAGGCAGTATCAGCCATGCTGAAAATGGATGAAACTCAAATCATTGCCCAGGGGCTTGATAATAAAAATATGTGTTGCCCGGGAGCCGCCGCCGCCACAGCGGCTGCCTGCAAAAAAATGGGCGCAGCCAACGCCATTGAGGTTGACTACGCCACAAGTTTTGATAAGACAGCATCCGACAGTTTTGTCGGTTACTCGGGGATCCTCTATTCTTTGTCCTGAATATAGGCTGCTGCCCGGTTCAACCGCTGGACCGTTTTCTCTTTTCCAAGGGCTAAAAGCATTTCAAATATACCGGGGCTTACGGTGGTGCCGGTAACCGCTACTCTTAACGGCTGGGCAATCTTTCCAAATCCCAGTCCTGTATTGTCCATGATCTGTTTGAAAAGGGTTTCAAGATTTTCCTGGGTATAGCTGTCAAGTGCGTTAATACCTTCAGCAGACTGTTTTAAAACATCATGCGTCTCAGTTTTTAGAAATTTTTTGGCGGCCTTTTCATCATATTCAATATCATCTTTAAAATAGAAAACAGCACTTTGAGCCATTTCAACGAGGGTTTTACTCCGGGGCTGAAGTGTTTCAACAACCCCCTGTGTAAAGATATCGTTTCGGGCATCAATGCCAAGCTCATTCAGATGGTATAAAAGGTGTTCCGTAAGCTCTTTAGGTGATTTTTTCTGGATATGTTTTGAATTCAGGGCCATTAATTTGTCGGTATCAAACATGGACGCGGAACGCCCCAGGTGCTCAAGGTCGAATTTTTCGATCAGCTCGTTGCGTTCAAAAAATTCCTGGTCACCATGGGACCAGCCAAGCCGTACCAGGTAATTGATCATGGCATCGGGCAGGAAACCCATTTTTTGATATTCTCCCACCGACATGGCGCCATGGCGTTTGCTCAGACGGGATTTGTCAGCGCCCAGCACCATTGGGACATGGCCGAATACCGGCAGGTCTACGCCAAGTGCCTGGTAAATCATCATCTGTTTGGGGGTGTTGATCAGGTGATCGTCTCCACGGATGATGGTGTTGATATCCATTGTCAGGTCATCGATGACAACGGCCAGGTTGTACATGGCAGACCCGTCACTTCTCTGGATGATAAAATCATCAATTTCTGCGTTCTGAAATGCGGTGTCTCCCTTGACAATATCTTCAACAACGGTAACGCCTGATGCCGGTGTTTTTAACCGGACAACCGTATCTTCACCCTTTTTTAATCCCCGTTCACGGCATTTTCCGTCGTACATGGGTTTTTTGCCGTTTGCCTTGGCTTCTTCGCGCATGGCATTGACCTCTTCGGGGGTGCAGGAGCAATAGTAGGCATGGCCCGAAGCAATTAGTTTATCAATGTATTCGCTGTAAATATCATACCGCTGGGTCTGAAAATAGGGGCCGTCATCCCAATCAAGTCCAAGCCATTCAAGGGACTGCAAAATGGCATCCACTGATTCTTCTGTGGATCTGGCAGCATCGGTATCTTCT
The DNA here is from genome assembly GCA_964562385.1 of uncultured Desulfobacula sp. Lineage (GTDB taxonomy): Bacteria > Desulfobacterota > Desulfobacteria > Desulfobacterales > Desulfobacteraceae > Desulfobacula. Next base: position 14,140 of record CAZLTD010000018.1, on the reverse strand, counting down.
ATTCTCAAAACGAATTTCCCTTTTGTCTTTCTTGCATACAGCCAGTTAAACAGTGCCGTTCGTGCCCCTCCAATGTGAAGGTATCCGGTAGGGGACGGGGGAAATCGTGTGATAATTGTTTTCATTGGTTCTCCGTAAAAAAAATATGGTAATAAATCGCGCTGTCCATTTGAATATTCCATGTGCTTGAAAGGTGACGCAACCTGACAATTTTTCTGGCCGTCGACTTTGACGGGCCGGGTCAAGGGTAACGGCAAATCATCGAAAGCGGTTAAATGTCATGAAATATCCGGTGTTTAAGTATCATAAGACGGGGCATTCTTCAAGGGTGTCGGCAAAATAGACTTGTTTTAAATTTCTTGACACTAATTTGAATTTAAGGTAAATATGTGTGTTTTATTATATTGGTATATAATAATAGAAAGTTAAATAATATAATATAGTTAGGAGAGATCCATGGCAGTACCAAAGCAAAAGAGTTCCAAGGCAAGAGGCAGAAAGAGACGGACACACTACAAAACCAGCGCCCCGACAGTAAGCGTTTGCCCGGAATGCCAGGAGCCTAAACTCCCGCACACCGCGTGTCCTGAATGTGGCGCCTACAAAGACAGAAACGTAAATGAGCCGGCAGAAGAAGACGAATAAACACGGAGACCATCTATCCCATGACTGTTGAAACCAAAGTAAGAAAAGTGATTGCTGAAAAGATACCAGACATCGATATGGATGATATTGTTCCGGAAGCATCTTTGATTGAGGATCTGGGAGCGGATTCTTTGACGATTGTGGAACTGGTTATGTCAATGGAAGAAGTTTTTGAAATTGAAATTGATGACGATGATGCCGAAAAACTGGTGACTGTTCAGGATGCCATCAATTTTATCAAAGAAAAATCCTAATAAATCAGGTTTTAAAATATGGATAATGATAAAACCATCATCATCGGCAGTGATCATGCCGCATTTGAATTAAAAGAGAAGATAAAAGGTTTCCTGTTCCAGAAAGGATACAAGGTTGAAGATGCCGGTACAGATTCTGAAACCTCGGTAAACTATGTGGACTACGGTAAGAAAGTGGCCGGTGCAGTATCCCGGGGAGACTACACAAAGGGTATCCTTTTGTGCGGCAGCGGTCTTGGAATGTCAATGGTTGCCAACCGGTTTGCAGGTGTGAGAGCCGCGCTTTGCTCTGATCTTTTTTGTGCAAAAATGAGCCGTCTGCACAATGATTCAAATATTCTGGTGATTGGTGGTCGTATTGTCGGGGACGTACTGGCGTTTGAACTGGTTGACACCTGGCTGAATACAGCATTCGAAGGCGGCCGGCATCTGGATCGAATCCAGAGTATTGATCAGTAGAGATTCTTGTCAAGGAAACAGACGATATGGAAAATGTCAGACATTCGGATTTGGAAATTTCAAAAATAATTGATAATGAGGCGGACCGCCAGGAATATGAGCTGAATCTCATTGCATCTGAAAATACGGTCAGCCCGGCTGTAATGGAAGTGCAAGGCTCCATACTGACCAATAAATACGCAGAAGGGTATCCGGAAAAACGGTATTATGGCGGGTGTGAATTTGTCGATCAGGCAGAGGATCTGGCCATCGAACGGGTTAAAAAGTTGTATAATGTGGAATATGCCAATGTCCAGCCCCATTCCGGATCCGGGGCAAACATGGCAGTTTACTTTGCATTGCTCAACCCCGGAGACCGAATCCTTGCCATGGACTTGTCCCATGGCGGGCATCTGACCCACGGCGCACCGGTCAGCTTTTCAGGCAAACTCTATGACTTTGTTCATTATGGGCTAAGTGAAGAGACCCAGCGCATTGACTTAAACCAGGTGGAAACCCTGGCCAAAAAACATCGTCCCAAACTTATTGTTGCCGGTGCCAGCGCATATCCAAGAGTGATTGATTTTAAGGGTTTTTCCGATATCGCAAAATCGGTGGGTGCTCTTTTTATGGTGGATATGGCTCATATTGCAGGCCTGGTGGCAGGCGGCGTTCACCCAAGTCCCATTGGATTTGCCGATGTCGTGACATCCACAACCCATAAAACGCTTCGAGGCCCCCGCGGCGGATTGATTTTATCATCCGACGAGTTTGCAAAAGCAATCGGCAGTCAGATCTTTCCGGGTATTCAGGGCGGGCCTTTAATGCACGTCATCGCTGCCAAAGCCGTGGCATTCAGGGAAGCGCTCAGTGTCTCGTTTAAAACATATCAGCAGCAGGTTGTTAAAAATTCGGCTGTGCTTGCAAAGGTGATGATGGAAAGAGGGTATAAACTGGTGTCTGACGGGACAGATAATCACATGGTCCTTGTCGATTTTTCCACAAAGGATTTTTCCGGGAAAGATGCTGAAAACAGACTGGGCCGTGCTGGTATTACCGTAAATAAGAACACTGTTCCCAATGAGAAAAGAGGACCGTTTGTAACCAGTGGAATAAGGATTGGTGTCCCCCTCGTTACTTCCAGGGGAATGAAAGAAGATGCCAGCCAGCTGATCGCGCAGTACATCTGCGATGTTCTGGATTCAGAATCCAATATTGATGATGTGTCCAAAAAAGTGAAGGCGCTTTGCACCGAGTACCCTTTATATAAAGGATGATACGTCCATGACCCAACAGAACCCGAAACAACCGATCACACCGTTTGCTGTGGATTCGGATTTTGACCGACCTTCCTGGAATGATTATTTCATGGGGATCTGTGATCTGGTATCACAGCGTTCTACCTGCACCAGGAGAAAAGTCGGCGCGGTTCTGGTAAAGGAAAAGCGTATTTTGTGTTCAGGGTATAATGGGGCACCGGCAAAAGTTCCCCACTGCCGGGAAACAGGATGTCTTCGGGAAAAATTAAATGTGCCGTCCGGTGAAAAACATGAATTGTGCCGGGGGGTCCACGCCGAACAGAATGCGATTATTCAAGCCGCATATCACGGTATACAGGTAAATGGTTCGGTGTTGTACTGCACGAACCAGCCGTGCTCTATCTGTGCAAAAATGATCATAAATGCCGGAATTAAGAAGGTCTTCTATAAAGATATATATGATGATCCCTTGACGCTGGAGATGTTTGACAGCGCCGGTGTTGAACTTATTAATCTTAAGACCTAACCAAAGAGGCCCACATGAAATGCCCATTTTGCGGAAAACTGAACACCAGAGTGGTTGATTCGCGTCCGGGCAAATTAGAGTTCGAAGTTCGCCGACGCCGGGAATGCCAGGATTGCACCAGACGATTCACCACCTATGAGCGGGTCGAACAGGTCCCGATTACGATTGTCAAAAAAGATAACCGCCGTGAAGAGTTCAATCGGGAAAAGGTACTGACCGGTATCAAAAAAGCATGTGAGAAAAGAGCCATCAGTATAGACCAGATTGAGGAAACCGTTGATATCATTGAACGTGATTTGCGCGAATTCAATGACAGAGAGATTCCGTCGAAAATTGTTGGGGAAAAAATAATAGCCGCCTTAAAGCTCATTGACGATGTCGCCTATGTCCGGTTTGCCTCTGTCTACAGAGAGTTCAAGGATGTGGCGGATTTTATATCTGAACTAAAAGGCCTGATCCCCAAAGAATGCCAGCCTATTGAGTTTGATTCCATTACAGATAAGAAAAAATGACAGATCCGGACTATATGCAGACAGCGATTTCTCTGGCGCGGCGAGCCAAGGGATTTACCTCGCCCAACCCTTGCGTTGGCGCTGTTGTCGTCAAAGACGGAACAATTGTGGGCAAAGGCTTCCACAGGGCCTGTGGATTACCCCATGCCGAAGTTGAGGCAATTGACGATGCAAAACAAGAGGCTGAAGGCGCAACCATTTATGTCACACTTGAGCCCTGCAACCACTTTGGCAAGACCCCGCCTTGTACCCATAAAATAATAGCGGCCGGCATCAAAAAAGTGGTTGTCGGCTGCATGGATCCCAATCCTTTTGTCAGCGGCGGGGGAATTGACTATTTAAGGAAAAAGGGGATCACGGTTGTTTCAGGGATTCTTGAAGATGAGTGCCATACCCTTATTGAAGATTTTATCTGGTACATTCAAAACGATAAAACCCCCTTTGTTACCTTAAAATGTGCATCAACACTGGATGGGCAAATTGCGACATCATCGGGTGACTCCAAATGGATTACCAATGAGAAGTCAAGAGCCCATGGCCATCAGCTGCGACACGAAGCAGATGCCATTCTTGTGGGATCAGGCACCCTGCATGCCGATGATCCGTCACTTACCGCGCGTATTGACGGCGTAAAAACCAAAGATCCGGCAAGGATTATTCTGGATACGCATTTAACGATCAAAGAGGATGCCAGGGTACTCAATTTAGACTCATCAGCGCCCACGATTATTGTGATTGGCCCGGATGTGCCGGCAGCACAAAAAGATCGGATTCAAAAAACGGGCGCCACGCTGATTGAGGTTCCCATCAAAGATCGTGGTCTTGATTTAAACAAACTGATGATTAAGTTAGGTCAGATGTCTGTCTCAAGCCTGTTGATTGAAGGTGGCGGGCAGGTCGCTGCATCGGCCCTGAAGGCGGGGATTGTGAATAAAATGGCCTATTTTATGGCGCCGAAAATTTTAGGGGGCAGTGACGGCATCCCGGTGTTTTCAGGTAAGGGCCCTGATGCTATAAAGGATGCATTTGAATTGAAAAAAATGGAAATTACCCGGTTTGACAATGATATTCTCATTAACGGGTACCTGAAATAAAAAAATCTGCTGTCAAGCAGTGAATGGTTGGACAAGGTAAGATGTTTACAGGAATCATTGAAAGTTTTGGAACCATAAAACAGATCCGCGCCAGCGGCGAAGGCAAGATATTGAGCGTTGGCTGCGATCTTGATTTGTCCGAGACCCGGATCGGGGATTCCATTGCCGTAAACGGGGCGTGCCTGACTGCAGTGAGCCTGGAGAAAAACGGTTTCAGTGTGGACATGGCACCGGAAACCATATCCCGTACGACTTTCAGGCAAATGGGGCCCGGAACCCGGGTGAATATTGAACGGGCATTAAAATTGTCAGGCCGTATCGACGGGCACCTGGTTTCAGGGCACATCGACGGCACCGGGGTTATCTCTTCCATCGTTAAGAACAGTAATGCTGTTATCATTACGGTGGAGGTGGGGGATTCTCTTGCTGCCGACTTGATTGAAAAGGGTTCAATTGCCATTGATGGTATCAGTTTGACCATCAACCGGTGTTCGGGCAGTGATTTTGAAGTCAGTATAATTCCGCATACGGCGCAGATTACCACCATTGGTTTGAAAAAAACAGGTGACATGGTCAATATTGAAACCGATATGATCGGCAAGTACGTAAAAAAAATATTAATGGGAAATGTTTCAAAAAATGATGCTCTGTCCGGCGGGAGGAAAGATATCAGTATGGAACTTCTCGGGAAAAACGGATTTTTATAAATTAAACGGCTGTTAGCAGTTAACAATTAGCTGTTAGCTTAAAAAATGAATGACAACGAGAGCTAATAGCTGACGGCTAATAGCTAAAGACTGAAGGATAAACAGTATGCCGCACTTAACAATTAAAGAGGCGATAGAGGATATTAAAAACGGTAAAATGGTCATTCTTGTCGATGATGAAGACAGGGAAAATGAGGGGGATCTGACCATGGCGGCTGAGGCCGTAACACCGGAGGCCATCAATTTTATGGCAACATACGGCAGGGGGCTGATCTGTCTGTCGCTGGACAACAGTATTGCAGATAAACTGGATCTGCCTATGATGGTAGAGGACAACACATCACAGTACGGTACTGGATTCACGGTTTCCATTGAGGCCCGTAAAGGTGTGACAACGGGTATATCAGCCGCAGACAGAGCCACAACAATCATTACAGCTGTGGCGGATGAAACCACACCGGCAGATATCGCCAAACCCGGACATATTTTCCCGTTAAGAGCACGGGACGGCGGCGTTATGGTCCGCATCGGACAGACCGAAGGATCTGTGGATCTGGCACGGCTGGCCGGATTGAAACCGGCCGGCGTTATCTGTGAGATTATGGATGATGACGGCACCATGGCACGGATGCCTTCTCTTGAAAAATTTGCTAAAAAGCATGGGATTGGTATCTGTACTGTGGCTGACCTGGTGAAATACCGGTTGAAAACGGAAAGTTTTGTGAAAAGGGCTGCCCAGACAATTATCCCCACAAAAGTAGGCGGGGACTTTCAGATTATTGCTTATGAGAATGATATGGATAATTTAACCCATATCGCCCTGATCAAAGGAGAAGTCGATCCGGAAAAAGAGATCCTGGTCCGGGTTCATTCGGAATGCATGACCGGTGATATCTTCTCTTCTCTCAGGTGCGATTGCCAGGATCAGCTGCATCAGGCCATGGCCATGATGGACGAAGAGGGTAATGGTGTCATCCTTTACCTGCGGCAGGAAGGGCGTGGCATTGGTCTTGTTAACAAACTCAAGGCGTATGAATATCAGCGTCAGGGGCTTGACACGGTGGAGGCAAACGAGAAACTGGGATTTGATGCCGATATGCGGGATTATGGCGTGGGCGCCCAGATGCTGGTGGATCTGGGAGTTAAAAAGATGCGTCTTCTGACCAATAATCCCAAAAAAATGATCGGGCTTGAAGGATATGGTCTAAGCGTTGTAGAACAGGTGCCGATCCAGGTTGAAGCCAATTGCCATAACCAGAATTATTTAGAGTGCAAACAGGCCAAAATGGGTCATATGCTGCACATGTAGCGTATAATAAACCAATCATCACAAGGAAAAGAAAATGCCAAAAATAATTGAAGCAGGGTTGCAGGCACAGGGGAAAAAATTTGGAATCATTGTTGCTCGTTTTAATGATTTTATCACCGGCAAACTGGCGGAAGGTGCGATTGACGCTTTGACCAGAAGCGGTGCCGATGACAATGATATTGCTTTATTAAAGGTGCCGGGTGCATTTGAAATCCCCCTGGCAGCCCAGAAAATGGCCCAAATGGGAACATATGATGCCATTATCTGCATAGGGGCTGTTATTCGTGGTGCCACAACGCACTATGATTATGTTTGTGCCGAGGTGTCAAAGGGTGTTGCATCGGTCAGCCTGGAAACCGGTATTCCGGTTATGTTTGGTGTCCTGACCACGGAAACCATTGAGCAGGCGATTGAAAGATCCGGCACAAAGGCCGGCAACAAGGGCTTTGAAGTCGCCATGGGCGCCATTGAGATGGCAAACCTGACAGATACTCTAAAAGAGGTAAAATAGAACCATGGGAGACCGCAGGCTGTCAAGAGAGCTGGCGCTCCAGGCCCTGTTCTTTTTTGATATGGATAAATCGGATCCGCATACCGCTCTGGATGCTTTTTGTGAAACAAATAAAGAGCAATTAACTCAGAGTGTTGAACCGTTTTTTATGGATCTGGTAAAAGGGGTTCTGTCTAACAAAACTCAAATTGATGACCTGATCAACAAATATGCCAAGAACTGGAAAATATCACGAATGCCTGTAGTGGATCGAAATATTATGCGGTTGGCCACATTTGAACTGTTAAAAAGGTTGGACATTCCCCGCAGCGTTACAATTAATGAAGCCGTTGAAATTGGGAAGAAGTTCGGTACAAAAGATTCCGGACCGTTTATAAACGGTGTGCTGGATAGAATAAAATCCACCGAGAAGATTGAATAGTCCGGTAAAGGAGACGTTTTGATTATTAAAAAACTTGAAGTTGGCCCGATTATGGCCAATTGCTTTATAATTGGATGTGAAACTACCAAACAAGCCGCTGTCATTGACCCGGGTGATGATGCGGACCGGATTTTAATGGAACTTGCAAAATCCGAACTGAAAGTCAAATATTTGATTAATACCCACGGACATTTTGATCATGTGGGTGCCAACAAGCGGATGAAAGAGGCAACCGGTGCGGAGCTTGCAATTCACCCTGATGACGAACCCATGCTGGAGCAATTGTCTCAGTCTGCGATGATGTTTGGATTGAGTGCTGAAAATTCTCCGCCGGCGGATATCACACTAAATGATGGAGATACACTTTCATTTGGTGAGATCACTCTTGAAGTCATGCATACACCGGGACATTCAAAAGGGGGAGTCTGTCTTTATACCAAAGGGCACCTTTTTGCCGGAGATACCCTTTTTGCCGGATCCATCGGACGAACCGATCTTCAGGGGGGGGATTATGATACCCTGATAGCCAGTATCAAAGACCGGTTGTTACCTCTGCCTGAGGAAACAGTTGTGTATACCGGTCACGGCCCGGAAACCTCCATAGGTAATGAAAAGAGAATGAATCCTTTCCTGAGATGAATGACCCTTCCGAGGATAGATGGTTAGACCAGCTTCCCTTGCTTAAAGGTATTTATCAGGAAGAATTAAAACTGCCGATATCCATTGAACAGGCAGCGGCTCGATTTTCCAATGACAGGGGAACCGTGTTGCTGCTGTCCGGTTCCAAGCAGGATTGCTCCCGGTATCATATCCTGGCACTTGATCCCTGGCTTGAGATTTTTGTCAAGAGAGGCAACGTTGTACTTGAATGCCAGGGAGAGTCGATTTGTCTGGAGCAGGATGCTTTTGGCATAGTCCAGCAGCTTCTTGACAGGTACGCATGCAGGGATTTGTCTTCGGATCTGCCGGTAATGTCCGGCCTTTTCGGCTATTTTTCATATGATTTAAAAGACAGGATTGAGAAGCTTCCCAGAACCTGTATGGATACAGATCTGCCGGAACTGTACCTGGCTTCGCCACGTCTTATTCTGATCCGTGATAAGGTCGCTGAAAAAACACACCTTTGCATTCCGCAACTGGATGTGGCACCGCGCACACCACAAACGTCCGACATAATAGATACAATTAAAGAGTGGTTTTTTTGCAAGCTGGACCGCCCGCTTGAAAAAACGGGGTTTTCCGTAGAAAGTACCCAATTTGAATCCAGTTTTACAAAAGACGAGTATATTCGTGCCGTCAATCGAATCATCCAATACTTAAAAGCAGGTGACATTTACCAGGCCAATCTTTCCCAGCGGTTTGAAACCGGGTTTAAAGGAGATGCCTATGCCCTGTTCATGGATCTGTTTAAACGCAACCCGGCCTCGTTTTTTGCCTATGTGAATGCCGGTGACCATACCGTTGTCTCCACATCACCGGAGAGGTTTATCAAGCGGGATGGAGATGCCATTGAAACACGCCCGATTAAGGGGACCATTGCCCGTAGAAAAACAAGGGATCAGGATATTCAAAACGGAATAACACTGTCCAATAGTATCAAGGACGATGCCGAGCTGACCATGATCGTGGATTTGATGCGCAACGATCTATCCCGGGTAACCCGGCACGGATCGGTAAATGTTTCCGAGCATAAGCGTCTGGAACCCTATGAAAATGTCTACCACCTGGTCTCTATTGTTGAAGGCCGGCTTAAGGCGGGCAAAACATCCGTGGACCTGGTCAAAGCGACCTTTCCCGGCGGCTCCATCACCGGGTGTCCCAAAATCCGGTCCATGGAGATTATTGATGAGCTTGAATCGGTAAAGCGGCATGTCTATACGGGTTCCATCGGGTATGTCAGTTTCCATGATACCATGGATCTGTCCATCGCCATCCGCACAGCAACCATTTATAATGGCCGGGTCTATTTTTCTGTGGGGGGCGGTATTGTGTATGACTCAGATCCTGAAAAAGAATACCAGGAGACCCTGGACAAGGGAAAGACCCTGATGGAGTCTCTTGCCGGGAAAAAAGCAGCCGGTGCCGGGCCACTGACAAAGGCCTGGGTGAACGGCAAAATTGTCGACCCGCAAGAGGCGCAGATATCAGCTTTAAGTCCCGGGTTCCAATACGGTGCCGGACTTTTCGAAACCATTAAAGTTTGCAGCGGGCATATCTATTTTCTGGACGCACATATCCATCGAATGAACCGGTCATGGGAAAAGTTGTTTGGCCTTGCCGCACCGGATATCTGCTGGGACAGTGTTATCCGCCTTTTGATCCGGGAAAATTCTTTTGATCACAAAGATCTTGCCGTCAAAATTATCCTTTCACAGGACACGCCTGAAAATAATAGGGGAGTCTTTCTGGCAGTCTTTGCCAGGGAATATGTCCATCGGCTGGATCAGTTGGGAAAAGATGGGCTGGACCTTATTACATACCCCTGTCCAAGGCAGACATTTTTAGCAGATCATAAAACGGCCAATTATCTTTTTTATGATCTTGCCGGCAGGTATGCCAGACAACATCAGGCGGATGAAGCATTGATTTTAAATGGTGATAACTCGGTGTCAGAAACCAATACTGCCAACATCCTGGCGATAACAGGCCGTCGGGTGATTGTTCCTGATTCAGCGCATGTACTGGGTGGTCTGACACTTCAAAAGACACTTGAAATACTTGAACACCAGGGATATGAGATTCAAAAAAAGAAAGTGTTCAATCATGATCTGACAAGCCTTTCCAACATTATTCTGACAAATTCTTTAATGGGAGCTGTAAAGGTCTTGCATATAAATGGCAAAGAGATAAAACATGATCTTGACATCTGTTCAAAGATAAACGAACAATTGTTTAATACTTAATTAATAATCAGGGAGCAATGGCATGAAAAAAATTTTTATTGCAGGTGGCGTTGTTGTTGTAATTATTGTAGCCGTTATATTTTTTACCCTTTCCAATCTTGGTCCCATCGTTAAAAAGACAGTCAACACTGTGGGTCCCAAAGTAACCAAAACAGATGTGACCGTTGCCGATGTCAGTGTATCTCTGTTTGGCGGAGAAGCAACCATTAAAGATTTCTTTCTGGGAAATCCCAAAGGATTTAAATCTGATCAGGCCATGCGTGTGGGATCGGTTTCCGTGGATATCGATGAGAAGACGATTACCCAGAATCCCATTGTGATCAATAAAATTGAAATTATTGCACCGCAGATCACCTATGAGAAAATTGCCGGGACAGATAATTTTCAGGCGCTGCTGAAAAATGTTCAGGGTAGTGCCAAATCAGAAAAAAAGGCCCAGAGCAAATCTGCATCCGATGATGCACAGGGCAAGAAGATTGTCATTAATAACGTCATTATAAAGGACGGTGAGGTCAATCTGACCATGGCAGCGCTGGGAGGCAAAGAGATCACAGCACCGCTGCCGGATATCCATTTAAAGGATATCGGAAAACAAAAACAGGGGGCAACACCGGCAGAAGCATTTGAACAGATTTTTGCATCACTTTACAGCAGCATCAGTGCCGATTCCGTTACACAGATTTTTAATGACGGGCTGAAACAGCTCGGCGGATTGAAGGATATAGGAGCTGCCGGCCTTGAAGCGGGAAGCAAAGAAGTAGAAAAGGTGCTTGACGGATCAGGTATTGACGTTAAATCCGCCACTGAAGGGTTAAAAGGGTTGTTTAAAAAAGAGTAATCACATGCTCGCTTGATTTTGCCTCTGGAACGCTATATTTTATAACAGAATAATAATTCTAACAAGAAGTTGAGGCCAATGAAAAAAATATTACTGATCGTTGCAGGCTTGATGGCGGCAGTGTTCCTGCCGGGTTGGGTTGCGGCAGATCCGGTTGCTGTTGTTGAATCTCCGGTGTATACATTTGAATCCGTGCCTGAAGGCGTAAAGATTCATCATGCGTTTGTCATAAAAAACAGCGGGGATGTTGATCTTAAGATTGAGAATATAGTACCGCCGTGAGGGTGTGAAATGGATTCCTATGACAGGATCATTCCCCCGGGCGGGGAAGGCAAAATAAAGTTAAGTTTAAAAACAGGCGGGTACGGCGGTTCCAAGATGACCAAGAACATCAGTGTAAGAACCAATGATCCCAAGAGAAGAAAATTCAGCCTGGCCGTGACAGGGATGGTGGAGCAGGTGGCCAAAATTGATCCTGTCTCCGTGAGTTTGTATGGTAAACCGGGAGATACGCTGGAAAAGACAGTGACGATCACGCCGTCACAAAAATATCCTTTTTCCATAAAGTCCATGCAACAATTACCCGGGTCCAAAGTGGATGCAGAGCTGATTAAACCTGAAAAAGGTAAAGGGCCATGGCAGGTGAAAATATCCGGTATGGCCCCCACGGTAACAAAGCTGTATGATAATATCGTTTTGAAAACAGACAGTAAATATACGCCTGTTTTATATATTCGGATTTCAATAATGTTCATTGATCAGCAGAGTTCGGATTCCTGATCGGGCAAATTAACAAAAAGAAAACTATTATGGATAGCACAGCAATCAAGGCCGTGGTATTTGATTGTGACGGTGTCATGTTCGATACTGCCATGGCCAATCGAAAATTTTATGATGAGATTCTGGCAAGTTTTAAGAAGCCTTGTCTGGACGAGGAACAGTTCATTAATGTGCACATGATGACGGTTGCCGAGGCCATTTCTTACCTGTTTCCGGAAAAAGATGATCTCATCCCGGTGTATCAATGTATGAAGATCATTGGTTACCAAAAGTTCATCCAATACATGAAAATGGAAACCGGGTTGGAAAAATTGTTGATCTCGCTTAAAGACAAGGGCTATATCAGGGGGATTGCCACCAATAGAACCAATACCATGGAAAAGGTGCTGGCCGATTTTGACCTGGAAGCACATTTTGATGTGGTAATGACGGCAGCCAAGGTTAAAAAGCCCAAACCAGACCCGGAGCAGCTCATGGTGATCATGGAAAAATATAATTTAAAGCCCGCTCAGGTTCTGTTTATCGGGGATTCCGATTATGACAGGATTGCGGCTAAGCGAGCCGGTACATGGTTCGCTGCCTTTAAGAGCCCGAAACTTAAGGCTGATATCAATGTTAATGCCATGCACGAGATCGGTGCGGTTTTAAAGATTAATGAACAAATTTCTTGACAAATTCGTCAATCATCATTAAATCTTACAAGATTTTTTAGTTTAAAATTCAGGATAAATGTTAGGGAAAACATTTATCAAAAGTTAAACATAAACAAGGAGACAAAGTATATGTCTAAATTAGTAGCCCCTCATGGTGGAAAAGGCCTCGTTATTTGTAAACTCGAAGGCGCAGAACTTGAAGCTGAAGTTAAAAAAGCAGCCGGTCTGAAACAGATCGAAATCTCTTCCCAGGTTAAAGGTGACCTGATCATGCTCGGTATCGGTGGTTTTTCTCCGCTGAACGGTTTCATGACCAAAGCTGACTGGAAAGGCGTTTGCGCTGACTTCCTGCTGGCTGACGGTACTTTCTGGCCTGTTCCTGTAATGCTTGATGCTTCTAAAGATGATGCAGACAGCGTCAATGTCGGTGATGAAATTGCTCTCGTCAGAGATGGTGAAACTTATGCCACCATGACAGTTGAAGAAAAATTTGAAATGACCGAAGACGAGAAAAAATGGGAATGTGATAAAGTATATAAAGGTCATGGCGAAGAATCAGAAGACGATGTATTCTGGAAAACTGCTCTGGAAGATCATCCGGGTGTTCAGGCTGTTATGGCCAGAAAAGAGTTCTGCTTCTCAGGTCCTGTAAAAGTTCTTTCCGAAGGTGAATTCCCTGAAAAATTTAAAGGTGTTTATCTTACCCCGACCGAAACCCGTGCTATCATGGATGAAAAAGGCTGGGCAAACGTTGCTTCCATGCAGCTGAGAAACCCGATGCATAGATCCCATGAGCATCTTTGCAAAATCGCCCTTGACGTATGTGACGGTGTTCTGATTCACTCTCTGATCGGTAACCTGAAACCCGGCGATATCCCTGCAGAAGTACGTATCGAATGTATTGATACCCTGATCAAAGGCTACTTTGTACCGGAGCATGTAATTAATGGTGGTTATCCGCTGGATATGAGATATGCCGGTCCCCGTGAAGGCCTTCTCCATGCAACATTCCGCCAGAACTACGGTGTCAACAGAATGATCATCGGTCGTGACCATGCAGGCGTTGGTGATTTCTATACACTGTTTGAAGCTCAGGAAATTTTTGATATTATTCCTCAGCCTGAAGAAGCCGGAAAAGCACTTCTTTGCGAAGCCCTGAAAATTGACTGGACTTTCTACTGCTACAAATGTGACGGCATGGCTTCCATGAGAACCTGCCCGCATGGCAAAGATGACAGGGTTATCCTTTCCGGAACAAAACTGCGTCATGCCCTTTCCAACAACGAAGAG
>CAZLTD010000017.1:0-63400 GCA_964562385.1 uncultured Desulfobacula sp. | reverse complement strand
AAGATAGCCTGACATTTTGCTGGGATAAAAACGCGACAATCTACACGTGAATGCCGCCAAGATTGAACCGGTCTCCAGGTTTAGCAACCCGGTTCGGATTAGCAATATAGGAATTAATATAATATGCCTCTTCTTCATGTGCGGCTTTGCGGCTTGCATTATCTATCTGATCGTTCAGCTCTCCTTTTGCAAGGTCAATCAGGTCCCCGGGACGGTTGACCTCTTTGTGCCCGAACACATCAATACCCTGTTCACTAAAAAAACAGATGCCGCCCATATGATCAAAATGTGGTTCCGTAACGGCCGCCACAATGCTATTATCCGGCTTAACCCCCTGGGCATAGCCATGAATAGTCCTGCCTGACATATAAGTCATTCCAGTATCAATCACCAAAGTTTTAAAGCTGCCCGTGACAAAGCCTGCAATGGGAACCCAGTGTTCCGGACCACAAAGCCCTGAGATTACGTAACAATTGTCTGATATTTTCATTCGAATACTTTAATTATTGAGATTAATTACCTGTTTTTTTCGGTTTAAGGGAAGCCGGACACTATCCTAAAAACTGTCGGATGAAGTCAACACCTTTACTTTCAGAGCTTTGGGAATTGATTAAGAGACCATAATTCCGATCAAGTAATTCTCTTTCTAATGGCCGCTGAAACGAACTCACTGACCAGAACCACACCAAATACGGAAAGCAGAATCAGGGAGACTTCCTGCCACAGAAACTGGTTAATGGAGGAGTACAATATAATGCCGATACCACCTGCTCCCACAAATCCCAGGACAGTTGACTCCCGGATATTGATGTCCCACCGGTAGACAGTGGTGCCGTATATCACCGGGAGAACCTGGGGCAGAACGGCAAAACACAAGACCTGGAGCCTTGACGCCCCTGTGGCTTCCACAGCTTCCACCACACCCGGATCGATCTCCTCTATCGCCTCTGCCACCAGCTTTCCCATGAAACCGACTGAGCGGGCGGCAATGGCACAGATTCCGGCTACCGGGCCGGGACCAAAAATGGCAACAAAAAGAAGTCCCCAGACCACAGTATTGACGGAGCGGGAAGTTACTAGAAGGAATCTGCCGATAAACCAGGTAAAAGCGTTTAAAGTCGTATTTCGGGCCGCCATAAAGGCCAATGGAAAAGCGATCAGACAGGTAATGGCTGTTCCTAACGTGGCGATGTGTATGGTCTCAATAAGGGGCCCTAAAAGAGCATTGAAAAATTCAATATCAGGGGGCCACATTCTAACGAACAGATCTGCGGCCTGAACGTGGGCGTCTAAAAAATAGAACCAGGGCAGGTCCAGAAAACTGACAGACCAGACCGACACCGCCACAATAATCACATACCATATATAGCGAACGATGGTCTGTTTGGGGGAAAATCGTTTCCAGACATCCGGGTATTTTTTTGCATGATTGGAAACTGTCATCGCAAATAGCTCCTAACCCAGGATGAGAAAAATTCTCCTGCAAATACCAGCGAGATAATGGTTAACAGAATAGCCAGACTGAAATCGTAATCATACCTTGAAAAACTGGCTGCCAGAACCTGACCTATGCCACCTGCGCCAACGATGCCCACAACGGTGGAATGACGGATGTTGGCGTCCAGACGGTATATGGAAACCCCCAGATACCGTGGCAGAACATTGGGAACCACACAATAAAGCAAAAGCTTAGGGAAACTGGATCCGGTAGCCCTGACGGCCTCAATCTGACCCGGAGGCATATTCTCTATATCCTCAGCAATCATTTTTGAGATAAAACTGGTACTTGCCACGATCAGTGTCAGAACCCCGGCTAAAGGACCGAATCCAAAAATCTTTACAAAAAAAATGGCGATGATGATTTCATGAAAAGTTCTCGAAAGGATGATCAGGGCACGGGCAGCGAGATAGACCGGTTTGGGAACCAGGTTGCTGGCACCGCAAATACCTAAGGGGACAGCCAAAAGCATTCCGAACACACTGGCGGCCAGGGCCATCTGGACACTTTCGAGCAATCCTTTTGTCAGAAGAGTGATCCTTGAGAAGTCCGGCGGTACCATGCGGCTGAACATATTGGCTGCTCTTGGGATACCGTTGGAGATCCTGAGCCAGTTCAGGTCCAGGGTGGCCAGAGACCATACCAGATAGGCGATTCCAAGACAGATTAGAACCATTCGCACATTGGGGCTTTCAATCATCCGGATGCGGCTCCAGGACCTGTCCTGAGCCTCTACAGATTTGCCTGTCATCATGAGCGTGAGGCCTCCTTGGGAAGCCTTTTTTCAGTATCCCCACCCTCTTCACCACTATCGCCGTTTTCTTCAGCCTTTCGGATGGTGGTACTCCAGTCCTCTTCTCCGTAAATCCGGGTCAGAACATCGGCATCAACCTCATCTGCCGTACCTTCGAAAACGATCTTCCCGGCTGCCAGCCCGATAATCCTATCGGAAAAGGACTGGGCCAGGGCCACATCATGGATGTTCACCAGGGCGGGTGTTCCCTGCTCAGCCACAAGTTCCACCAAAAGCCGCATGATCTGGCGGGAGGTTTTGGGGTCCAGGCTGGCGGTGGGTTCGTCCACCAGCAACAGCTCGGGGGCCTGCATCAGGGCCCGGGCAATACCCACCCTTTGGCGCTGTCCACCTGAAAGGGCGTCGGCCCTCTGGTTGTGGTAGCCTTCCAGCCCTACGCGTTCCAGAAGCCGGAAAGCATTTTCTACATCCTCTGACGGGAATTTTCGTCGCCAGGCCCTCCAGAAAGAGACGTAACCCAACCGTCCGGAAAAAAGATTTTCCATCACCGTCAATCGATCGACCAGGTTGTATTCTTGAAAAATCATCCCCATCCGGCGGCGGATTTTTCGCAAGGCACTCCTTCCGGCAGCCGTAACATCTGTTTTGTCTAAAAGAATTTTACCGTCAGTCGGTTCCACCAGCCGGTTGATACAGCGAATCAATGTACTCTTGCCAGCCCCGGAAGGGCCTATAATAGCGATCACCTGAGGCTGGTCTACGGTGAAGCTTATTTTTTCCAGGGCAACTTTACCGCCGGGATATGTTTTTTTTAGATCGATAACCTGAAGCATGGGCTCTCGCAAAAGTCCTGCCGCCCCCAAATTAATTTAGGAGCGGCAGGCGGTTGGTTGTTAAAGGTTCAATTATTTTTTCTTTTTCTTCTTCTTTTTAACCTTCATCCCTTTTAAAGCCTCATCACTATAGACCACACCATTGAATTTCTGGATGGTCCGAATCACCTTCCAGTAGTCCTTATAAGTGATGGGAAGGAACTGGTTGAATTTGTTGGCCTGGAACTCTTTGGCAAGGGCCGTTCCGGTCCAGTCAAAGCTGTAAAAAGCATACATGATGTTGCGGGCAAGATCAGGGTGCAGGTTGTGAACATATCCGTAAGAGGTGGTGGGGAAAGGATCGGACTCCCAGATGATCCTCAGGTCATCCGCATTGACCACTCCCTTGTCCGCCATCCGGTCCAGAACGCTGGAGGCGACAGGTGCGGCATCATAATCCATGTTGGCCACGCCCATGATGGAGTTATCATGCTTTCCGGAATAGGTGACCTTGTAGTCTTTATCCGGTTCAACTCCCAAATCTTTGAAAAGGGCTCGAGGTGCCTGGTTCCCGGAGTTGGAGGAAGGTGTCACATGAGCAACGTTTTTTCCTTTTAAATCAGAAATCTTTTGGATATCCGATTTTTTGTGGGTGATAAGCTGAAGCTTATACCCGAACCCCTTGGGGCCGCTCATGATGGCAAAGGGAATATAGCCTGCTAGATTGACCCCGAAACAGGTGGGACCAGTGGAGATACCGGCCACGTGCAACCGGCCGGAGCGCATCGCCTCTACCTGGGCAGCATAAGATTCCGCCCCGTACCACTTAACCTTTTTACCGGTTTTTTCAGACAGATACGCCATGAACTCTGTGAAGACGTTTTCATACACTGAAGGGTCTTCGACCGGGGTATAGGAAAAAATCAGGACATCTGGATCAAGCCAGTTGCTGGAATCGTCCGGCGTGTCCGCAACCAGATCCCCATTGTTATCGCAATACCGGGGATCCATGGTCCCCGGATTGTTGCAGTCTGCCGCAAAAGCCAGTGACAGCCCCATAAAAAACATTACCAATACAGCAAATCCCGTCATAACGGGTAGCCTAACAATTTTTTTCATACGGTCCCCCTTTTATAGATAGAATTAGTTTGTAAGACATATCTTATGATCAAATGGAAGTGTTACCTCCACACATAATAACAATGTTAAAAATCCAGGGTTGATGTTTAAAGTACTCATCAAGTCACTATCTTGTTAATACGTGTTTGTCAATGACGGAGTGGGGAAAAAGGATTGCAACAACTTCAAATCAGAGCTGCTCTGATATCAACCGAAGCATAGCCCTATTGTTTAGCGGTATTTTTCGGTCCAGACCGGAGTATGAAGACCGTTAAAAAAAATCGCGCAGCAGACGCTCCATCTCCTCCACAAGCGTTCCCACCATCCCCCGGTTTAAGACGGTTGCTGCTGCCAGGCTGTGGCAGGCATCGGAAAAACCGCCCAAGGCTGTGGTCGCCTCTGGAAAAAAAGTATCCACACCGGGGGTTTTGCCTTTTTGAACAGCGGTCTCCATGTCGGGGGGCAGGCGCATGGAAAGCTTGGAAAACCGTCCGCTCATGGCACCAAAACCCGGAACATCCGCTGGCAGATCCATGGCGCCTAGGATATAACGGTCAGGATCGGTAAACGGAAGAGTTCTAAGCCCCTGGCAGAACAGGCCGATCATTTTCACACCCATAGGCGAAAACCGATTCCCGACATTCACCCATTGAATCCGATGAGATCGGTTCATACCCGATTTTTCAATCCTGTGGATTTCTTCAGAAAAAATCCGGGTTTTAAAAGCCGCCAGTTCACAAGCCCGGTTCACAGCAGCGTCACTCCAGCCGTCCAAAAGCAGGCTGACACCTGTATCAGCGCCCTTAGAGCAATAGCCCACCCCTCCCAAATTATCCAGAATGTCCACTAAATCATTTACTAAGATAGGGAGTTGGGGTGACATCGTATTTAATATCCACTCTTCTCCGTTATCCAAAGTCCGGAGGGTTGCCATTCCCTGTTGCTGGGCTGCCTTTGCAGCCATTCGATTTGGCCCGGTCAACCGGCCGTTTATACCGAACCCGTCTCCCACGGCACCCACCAGAGCCAGCCATGCAAGATCAGTGTTTGATGGATCCAAAGCCTTGGCAAACAAAAAACAGGCAGTGGAAGCGGAGATATCTCGGTCCCCCTTAAGCCCGAACAACTCTGTGTCTATATTAATGACCAAAGGGTCCGATGAGAAGACTGCTGGATGATGATCCACAATTACAACCATATTTTTCCCGGTATTCAGTTTGGAAATTAACGGTGTAATGCGGCCGGCGAAATCGGCGAAAATAATCAAACGCCCGTTGCTGGAGAGGATCTTTTTCAAAATTGCAGGGTACGGTTTTTCCAGACAGGTCCTATACACAGAAAATCCAGCCCTTTTCAATGCACAGCTTAAAATAGCACCGCTGGACAACCCGTCGGCATCATTATGATGAAAAAGCAGGACATTCTTTTGGGGCCACTTCCGGACACGCTGTGCAGCTTTATTTGCAGCAATTTCAAATCTTATAATAGCTGTATTAGGATTATTCATATTCCTTAAATCCGCTTTTCTGATTAGTGTGGGAATATATCGTAATCATCATTGATCAAAACTTTTGAAAGCAGGACTTGATGGCTCTATACGCTGTGGCAATGGCCAGCCCGGATCCTGATTTTGTCCGAACCCAGTCCTGATGGGCCAGGATACTGCCCACTGCGTACAGGTTTTCATGAACCACACCTTTGTGAGTATGAACCGGCCTGAATAGTTCATCCGTCTCTATTCCGGCACGATTAATCAAATGGCCGTTCCTGCTGAAATACTCTTTGGCATGCCAATGGCTTCTGCTTTCAGGCTGGTTCACATGCAGATCAAACAGCGGTTCTTTTATTCGATATTCTTCTGTCACCAGGCCTTTACTCAAAAACCGTCCCGTGGCGATGACAATGACCTTTGCCCTGACCTTTATGTTAGTCTGACCGGTTTTAAGAATACAGCCAAATCCGTTTCCCGATATCTTTTCAACCTGGATGACCCTGTGGTTGAACATCCCGGTAACCGTTGTTTTTTCAAGAGATTTCACCAATGCTTCCTTAAGGCGGCTACCGGGAACGGAGACCGGGGAGGTGGGGATTTCAAACACCGTAACGCCCAACTCTTCTTCCATCCGCTGCCGGATCTTTTCACCGGACTGCACCCCCAGTATGGCCGGCACGCCTAAACAGGATTTCCCCTTTAAAAGGGGCTTTACCTGGTTAATGAACCGATCCTGGATCTGTCTGGTTTCCATAGCCCTGGCTAAAAAGGGGGTAAACACTTCAGCACGCAGGTTACTGCCGGGAAACTCAATACAGGCAGGAGAAAGGTTTGGCCATTTTTTTTTCACCATTTCACAGAAGAATTGTGCGGAAAACTCCCGCAGCCCCCTGAAATCGAGGATCAGGCTGGCCGGTTTTCGTTTAAAGGCATCTGCGTTGGCCTTTAATCCCAAAGGCAGGCGAAAAGTGGGATGAACCGTGCCGAACGGGGTGAGGACTCCGTGGTTTAATCTGGGATACCCCGTGTAGGTGAGACCGTTGTTCTTCAGGGTTTTTGTCAGTTCGAAAAACGCGGCAGATATCTCCTTGTTTTCCAGTTTTGCATAAGGGTGAAGCAACGGCTGATCTCTCAAGCGCGCCAGCATATCCCACGGTTTTTTAGAAATCATCCTCTTATTTGTCAACGAAAGCCCCCAAAGGTCCATTAAGCCGCTGGCATACTCAAACCCACCGGCCGCGCCCGCCACAATGGTCTTTATGTGGCGGTTGCCTGCAAACACGGCTGCTGCCATCCCGGCCATGCCGCTGCCGATGACCAGAAGATCCGTCTCGAATACTTGGGGTGCTTTACCAGGGGTCATGGCCATCATTATTGAAAATCTCCCTTTTCCAGCTCCAGGCCGTAAAACCCACAGTAAAGGGCTTCGTTCAGTTCGAACTGGGCCAACTGGGCATCCCAGAGCACTGGGCGCTGGCCTATAAACCGCTCTGCTAAAAGATCCTTGATATTAAAAATACCGTCATCATCCTTTAAATAAGCCTCATCATACATGAACGCTGTGACCCGCTGGCTGCAGAAGGTCGCCTGGCAAGCACCTTTGCCCAGTCTGGAATGGATGCGAAGCGTGTTTAAATCCGCCTTTTTTTTCCGCTTTTTAAGCCATGAGATAAGGGTTTTAAACTGGCCTCTGGTGATCATTTCGCACTCGCACATGGTGATGTCTTTGATATCTTTTTTAAGAGAGCGAAGCTTGATGGCCATCCCGGCCTCGGTCAGCTCACTGGGGGCATCTGATTTCAGGGCTGACCTGTGGGTGACACACGGCGTGGTCACCCCCAGTTTTGCTGCGGCCAGGTCACATGTTTTTTCGGCCATGAGCCTAAAGGTGGTCATTTTCCCGCCGGTGATGGTAATCAGATTGTCTTTCCCGTCCTTTTCATGGTCAATCAGGACAAATCCCCGGGATACGGATCGATCGTCACTACCGGATTCCGGTCC
This sequence comes from uncultured Desulfobacula sp., assembly GCA_964562385.1. Classification (GTDB taxonomy): domain Bacteria; phylum Desulfobacterota; class Desulfobacteria; order Desulfobacterales; family Desulfobacteraceae; genus Desulfobacula. Next base: position 55,724 of record CAZLTD010000017.1, on the reverse strand, counting down.
TGTAGATTCCGATTTGGCGTGATGGTCATCCACCAGGGGTCTGACCCCGGCATAGGCCCTTATATATCTGGCTTGCGCCATTTGTGGTACTATCGCTTTTGCATCCTCCACCAGTTGCCGGGTCTCATCAATATTGGGTCGGACCCGGTCCGGATCATCAACGCGCAAGGAGGTGGTTCCAAAGATGGACACCGTACCGCCCGGAACCAGGATATCCCCGTCAGACGGAGGTCTCAGCCGGTTTATCACGTGGTTGGTAAGCCTGTTATGGGTGATCAAAAGGCTGCCTTTGGAATAGAGCATGTTTAAATTTATCCCTGCCATTGAAGCGATGATTCCCGCCCATGCCCCCCCGGCATTGATAACAATGTCTGCTTTGATATCAAACATCCGGTGATGGACCAGATCCCGGGCCAGCACGCGCTTGATTGCCGTGGATGAGCAGATAAACCGGTCCACCCGGCAATGGTTAAAATATCGGGCCCCTTTTTCAACGGCCTGGTTCATGTTTTCAAGGCTGACATGAAAGGGCTCCACAGAAGCGTCCTGTACCCGGTATGCGGCAATGATATCGGGACTTAAGGCGGGCTCCATTTCCACGGCCTCTTTAACGCTTAAAGGCTTGCAGGGAATGCCCGCCTTTTTGCACAATTGGGGGAACTGATCAATGTAAGGGCCCTCATCATCCCGGCAGGCCACATAAAGCCCCCCAGTGTCTTCAATGCAGTGCGGGGCAATTTTTTTTAAAATATCGCCCTCAATTTTGCACTCCAGGGCCGAGGAGGGATCTGATAAAACATAGCGGGCCCCACTGTGCAAAAGCCCGTGGTTTCTACCCGATGCCCCGGCATTGATGGTCTGTTTTTCCAAAACAATACAATCAATGCCGCGCAAAGAAAGATCCCGGGCAATACCTGTGCCGGTCACACCGCCGCCGATAATCAACACCTGGGTAATAAGTTTTTTTGAATCAGGCATGTCTATTATTTCCACCCAAGGGTTCGTTCAACCGCCTTTTTCCAGCCCTGCTCATGGGTGCTGCGCCATGCATCGTCTTTTTGAGAATTAAAGGTATGCTCCACGGCCCAGTTTTTCTTTAGCTCGTTTTTGTCTTTCCAGAATCCGACAGCCAGTCCCGCAGCATAGGCTGCGCCAAGCGCAGTTGTCTCAAGGATCTTGGGCCGGATAACCGGAACATTTAAAATGTCGCTTTGAAACTGCATTAAAAGATTATTGGCAGCCATGCCGCCGTCCACCTTTAAAGAGGTCAGGTCTTTGGCAAACTCCTTATTAATGGCATCCACAATATCCTTTGTCTGGAATCCTGCCGCCTCAAGGACCGCCCGGGCCAGGTGGCCCTTGTTGGCAAACTGGGTGAGCCCGGCGATAATCCCCCTGGCATCGGAGCGCCAGTACGGGGCAAACAGCCCTGAAAATGCCGGGACACAATAAACATCCCCATTATCCGGAACACCTTGAGCCAAAGCCTCAATAGCCGGGGAGGTATCAATCAGCCCTAAATTGTCCCGAACCCACTGGACAAGCGCCCCGGCATAGGCAATGGAGCCTTCCAGGGCGTAAACCGGTTTCTCTTTTCCAATCTGATATCCCAGTGTGGTCAAAAGGCCGTGTTTTGAAATCTGTATGTTTGATCCGGTGTTGAACAATAAAAAACAACCGGTCCCGTATGTGTTTTTCGCCTCCCCCACTTCAAAACAGGTCTGTCCGAAAAGCGCTGCCTGCTGATCTCCCAGCGCCCCCCCCACAACCAGTTCTTTTTTAAAAACGCCGGACTCTTTTGTCGTACCAAAGGCATTGCCGTCCGATGACGGGACAATCTTTGGCAGGCTTTGTTTAGGTATATTTAACACCGACAGGATATCATCATCCCAGGCCAGGGTTTCAAGGTTCATTAAAAGGGTTCTGCTGGCATTGGTCACATCGGTGACATGAATACCGTTGTCCACGCCCCCGGTCAAATTCCAGGTAATCCAGCTGTCCATGGTGCCGAAAAGAACGCGGTCTTTGGGAATGTCTTTTTTTATCTGGGGAACATTGTCCATGAGCCATTTTATTTTGGGGCCGGAAAAATAGGTGGCCACCGGCAGTCCGGTCTGTTTCCGGAACCGGTCCTGCCCGCCCTCTTTAATCAGGTCGTCGCAGATTTCCTGACTTCGGGTACACTGCCAGACAATGGCGTTAAAATAGGGTTTTCCTGTTTTTTTATCCCAGGCCAGAACTGTTTCCCGCTGGTTGGTAATCCCGATACCGGCAAGGTCATCGGCTGTTATATTTTTGCTGTTCAACGCCTGTTGAATCACCCATTTGGTGTTTTCCCAGACCTGGCGCGGATCATGCTCTACAAATCCGGGCTGCTTACAGATCTGGCCATGCTCTTTCTGGCCGATGCTGATGATATGGCCCTGCTTATCAAAAATAATAAACCGGGTGCTGGTGGTTCCCTGGTCGATGGCGCCGATGTAATCAGTCATGGATCTCTCCTGAAGTGGCCTTTGAATAAGCCATTCTTTTGCCCAATTGCTACATTAGAAAAAAATTATAATCCTCAGCTCCTCTTAGAGCCCTCCGGTTATAATTTTTTTCTTACTTGCACTAAAACAAAATAAAACCTTCCACAAAGGCCACTGAAATAGTTATTCCGAATCAAAAACGATATTACCATCAAAATCGAAAATTATGGCCCGGATGTCAAGTCTGTGATCGCAAAAATTAAGCGCGCTTTCTCTGATTTTCTGGCCCACAAGGGTTATCAGCTCAGGAAACTCCGGATAAATAAAAGAAAATGCATGGCGGGCGGTATTTGCCGATTCAATATTTTCTGCCAGAGTTTTATTTTTGGTTACATCCATGGCCCATTGTGACAGTTTTTCAAGGGTCAGTTCCGATTTGGCTGCATGGGTATGCGGGAAGCCCAATGCCATTTTCACGGCTTTTCCAAAAAATACCGTATAGGTGATCTGCTTAATTTTAGGTTGCGGCAATGCCATATCAATGGATGCCTTGAAAAAGTCCCCGGTCTGGATAAAGGCCTCCTCTTTAAAACGGTCAAAGCGTTCCATGGCAAACCGCTCACTTCGTCGGCCCGTGGTAAACACCAGGGTGTCGATATTATTGGCCGCCGCCACATTGATGCCCGATTTGATGGTTGCAATATAGGCATCATGGGACATGGGGGTAACAATACCGGTAGTGCCCAGGATCGAAATGCCGCCGAGGATTCCAAGTCTGGCGTTCAGGGTTTTTCTTGCCAGCTCTTCGCCTTTGGGAACAAATACTTCAACATGAACATGATGACGAAACGGCATACACAATTGCTGGTAGGTCTGAAACACCGCTTCTTCTATCATCTTTACGGGCCCCGGATTGATGGCCGGTTCCCCCACATGTACCTCAAACCCCGGCTTGGTAACAAGTCCCACCCCTTTGCCACCGGTAATGGTCACACCCGGGGCTCCTGATTTCAGTTCAACCGTGACGCCGATTTCCGCTTTGTGCGTGATATCCGGGTCATCTCCGGCATCCTTGATCACGGACGCTTCACAAAAGGTTCTGGAAAAAGTGGTCACATTGTGCACGGGAATCACCCGTTTTTCACCGGTCAGAAAGACAATTTCAACCTTGACCGGGGTCTGGCAAGTGAGAAGTGAAAACAGCCCCGCCTTTGCAGAAGCGGCTGCGGCCGCACCGGTGGTAAATCCTTTTTTTAAGACTTTTTCGGCCATGATTGTCTTTCTTTTTTAAATTTTTGACAGGCAGACACAAAACAACGGGCGCTTTTTTCATTGCTGCCGAAATGGATGTGAAGATAGCTGCCCAGGGTGTTGTTGTGACCATACCCTTTCAGGGAAATATCCTGCCCGGCCCTGGACGCCACCTGATAGACATCCTCATACTGGGATGCGGGATTATCAATGGATGAGTAGTGGAACTCATGACCGCGAAGCAGATCGCCTTTGTTGCCGATAATGGTATCTTTTTTCAATGTAATCTGACGGTATCCAAGGGATCTAAGCCGCTTTGACATGGTCACATCAAAGTTAAAGCATCCGGACATGGGATATTTGATAGATTCATCCATACCGGACAGCTGCCCGCATAAAAACATGAACCCGCCGCACTCCCCGTAAATGGGCATGCCTTTTTCACTAAATTCCCTGATTTGATTTAAAAGCCGTGTTTTCCCGGATAATTCTTTCGCATGAAGCTCCGGATACCCGCCGCCAAAATAGATCCCGTCAATATCCGGCGGCAGATCCTCACACTCAAGGGGCGAAAATTCCACAATTTTAGCGCCGCTGTTTTCAAGCATCTCAAGGTTGTCCGGGTAATAAAAACAAAAAGCCCTGTCCCTGGCCACGGCAATGGTGGGAGATGACTGTGATGACAGCGCCGTCTTTGTTTCGGGGTTATCCAACGGTTTCTCAATTTCAGGCAGGCACTCAAGCAGGCCTTTCATATCCACATGATCATCCACCATGGAGGTTAAAAGGTCCAGAACATCGCTGCCGATGGTCAGCTCATCTGCTGTGACAAGCCCCAGATGCCTCTCCGGCATAACGATCTTTTCATTTTTCGGCAAAAACCCGAGACACCTGACATTGCAGGATTGTTCCACAGCGGCTTTCAGATAATTATAGTGACGGGGAGTGCCGGTCTTTGTGAAAATAACCCCGGCAATATTCAAATCCGGGTCAAACTCTTCAAACCCTTTTACAATGGCGGCAGCACTTCTTGCCATACCCTTGGCGTTAACGATAAGCACCACCGGCAGGTTCAGCCATTTGGCCATCTGGGCGGTGGACCCGGCCTCAGACAATCCGTCATACCCGTCAAACAGCCCCATGACCCCTTCCACGACGGCAATATCGGCATCTGAAGTCTGAGCGGCAAACAACTGCCGGTTATACGCTTTGCTCAACATCCAGGAATCAAGATTATAGCAGGTTTGGCCGGACACCTTGGTATGGTGGCCCGGATCGATAAAATCCGGCCCCACCTTAAAAGGCGCTACACTGTATCCCTTTTCCTTAAGCCAGGACAAAAGAGCAATGGTGGTGGTGGTTTTGCCCGAGCTACTGCCTGCAGCTCCGATTACAAAAGCTTTCATCCTTCCGCCTTTATCCTTCATTCTTATCTTTAACCGCCATTATGGCCAGGGCATTGACGACCGCGGCCGCAATATTGGAGCCGCCTTTTCTTCCCTGATTGGTGATATAGGGAATATCGGAGATTTTTTCCAGTTCCGCTTTGGATTCAGCTGCATTGACAAACCCCACCGGGAACCCAATGATCAGGGCCGGGTTTATTTTCCCTTTTTCAAGGTGTTCGATCAGGCGCAAAAGGGCTGTGGGCGCATTGCCCACCACATAGATGGCGCCATCCAAGTTTTCACAGGCCAGATCCACGGCTGCCAGGGCTCTTGTGGTCCCGTTTTCCTTTGCTTTTTGGGCCACTTTTTCATCGGTCATCAAGCAGTCCACACGGCCGCCAAAGGTTTTTATTTCCCCTTTTCTGATCCCCACCCGTGCCATATTGGTATCGGTGAAAATCCGGCACCCGTTCTGTATGGCATTGATTCCTTTTTCAACAGCACCATCTGAGAACCGGATTGTATCAATATATTCAAAATCCGCTGAGGTGTGTATCATTCTTCTGACAACTGGCCACTTTTTATCATAAAACCCGTGGCTGCCGGCCTCTTTTTCAATAATCTTAAAACTCAAATCTTCTATCTGCTGGGGCTTCATATATATATTCCTGTTTTTTAGATGGTTAATCTGAATATTTCACAAAGCAATTTCTTCAAATAATAAGTACCTCTATTCATAATTGTGCTAATGAATATCCTGGTACTTAAACTGCACTGACCTTTTTGAATATCATTAAACCGGTTGGTCTGGCAACGAAACTCTTTCAAATAGATGATTGATCTGCTTGATATATTCCCGGTTCAGGCAGGGTTTTGAAACATGCTCTATAAAGGGATCTTTTTGCTTCAGCAGTTTTATGGATTCTAAAAACTCTATATTCCCTGAAATAAAAAGGATGGGGGTTTTTTTGTCTGTTTTTCTGATTTCATGGTAGACATCCAGACCGTTTTTTTCACCGGGCAGAATATAATCCAGGCTGATAAGATCATAAGGATTGTGATCAAACATCTCAAGCGCGGTTTTGGCATCCCGGGCCACATCCACTTGATGATGACAGGGTGCCTGGGACAGTATTCGGGTCTGGATATTGGAAACAGTGATTTCATCTTCCACAAGAAGGATGTTTTTTTGAAAAAAGGTTCTCTTTTTTTTCAGCTCATCAATATCATCCAGGGACAACTCTTCTTTGGCCACCGGCAGTTCAATGGTAAACCGGGTTCCTTCTCTTGTGTGAGAGGAAACCATAATACTGCCATGGTGCTGTTCAATATGTTTTTTAACATTGGACATACCGTATCCGGTCCCCTTGATGGCCGCTTTGTAGGATTTTGTGATATCACAACTTCCCTTGAGCGTGAAAGAGGGGTCATAAATATGGGCCAGGTGTTCTGCGGGGATACCACAGCCGTTATCTTCAATACAGATGCGAATCTGATCATCGACACTTGATGTTTTAATATGAATTTTGGGTTTTTCGGTTTTACTTAAGGCATGTACCGCGTTTTGCAGCAGGTTGACCATGGCATGCTCAATCATGCCCGGATCTGCCAGAAGCCGGGGGGTTTTGGGGTCATTTTCAATTGTCACATCAATGGGAGAAAGATCTTTTTTAAGAAGATCGGTGACCAGGTGTATCTTATCCTGGATAAAGAAAAATTCCTGTCTCGGTTCCTGGTCTTTGGCAAAGATCACAAGGTTCCGGGTTAAATTTTTCCCCCGGATCGACTGCTCAAATATCATTTTAAGGGCATTTTTTAATTCCGGGTCCGCACAATCCAAAATGGCAAGTTCGGTGGTCCCCAGGATAATACTTAAAATATTATTAAAATCATGGGCTATTTTACCGGCAATCTGGCCGACCAATGCCATTTTATTCTGTTCATTGGCTATTTTCTGGGCTTTTATTTTTTCTTTATGGGCTTCCTGAATGGGCCTTAAATTCAAATCAATACAGAACATTTCCTGGCCATCTTCTGTTTTGTGCATGACATGGGAAGAAAAAACCGGAACCATCTTTTTATGTTTATCAATGAGCTCCAGTGCACCGGCGGGTATTTTTTTACCCTTGTCTATCCAGTCATGATGAAACTGGATCACCTGCTCTCTCATATCATCGGGGATAATAAGATCTTCAAGTTTTTTGCCAAGCGCCTGATTTTGAGAAAACCCGTACAGATCTTCACTGGCCTTGTTCCAGAAGGTCACTCTTCTTTTTTCATCATACCCCTGGATGGCAATTTCAGACACCTCTTCTATGATCTCACGAAACCGTTTTTCACTGCGGCGCAGCCTATTCTCTGTTTTTTTACGGTTTTGCACCTCTTTTTTAAGCCGCTGGTTCCAGAACAGAACAACACTTATCAAGACAGCGCAAAAAAATACAATGGTTGTTATCCACAAAACCACCTGTTTTTTATCAACACCGTGCTCATAACGGATGGACAGCCAGTTGTTTTTAATCCGGTTGTGCTGCTCCCGGGTCATAGCAGCCAGGCTTTTGTTAATAAGCCCTGTAAGTATAGGCCAGTCATCCCGGACAGCCATATAAAGTCTGTAATCATCATAAGGGGTGGGTGCGGCAATTTTTAAGTTTGTCAGGCCGTTCTTCTGGATTAAAAAACTGGCCGCTGCAAGGTTTTCGATCTGGGCGTCCGCCCGGCCAAAGGATATTTTTTTTAAACCGTCTAAAGGAGAAGAAACATAAAATGGGATATATTCAACCCTATCTTTTTCCAATTGTTCCGGGATTATATTCTTTTTTATAACGGTTACTTTTCTATTGTACAAATCCTGGATGCCGCTGATAAAGGGGGCATTCTTTCGGGTGATGATAACCAAAGGAAAAGAAAGGTAGGGCTGCGAAAAACTCAAGTACGCTTCCCGTTCATTGGTTTTGGCAATGCAGGCTATAACATCGACCTGCTTATTTTTTACCTTTTCTAAAACCCGGTTCCATTGTTCAGGTTCCTGGATGACAAGGGTAATACCCAGCCTTTTGGATATCAATCTGATATAGTCGGCACTGATTCCATTTAACCGGCCTTTTTCATAATAGTAAAATGGTGGAAAGGCTTTGGGTCCGGCAATACGAATTTTGGGATGGGTTTTAAGCCAGTTCTTTTCTGTTAAAGAAAAGCTTAATCGTTTTGCATCAGGCGCAACGTCCTGCTGTGCAGAACTTGAATGGATCTGGATATAAAAAGAACTTCCAAAGATAAGGCTGAAAAATAAAATTTTGGCAGCAAATCGGATAATTTTTAAATCACTCCCGGCTCAAATGTAAGGATTAATGCCTATAATCATACATGAACCTTTCTGACAAAACAATTTTTTAATTTTCTATCAACTCAAAATCTGATATGGTTTTTACCTTGATGCTTTTGGATTAACAGTCATGGGCTGTCCCGGTATCCTACCCGTGTCTGCCTAAAAAGCACTATATGAAAGTTATCTCTTTAATGAACACAAAACTTTCACATAATCTTTTAAAAAAGGAGTTTAATTTTGGAAGATAATAATACAATACGCTTTGCCAGCCGCATGGACCAGCTCCCGCCGTATCTGTTTGGTATGATTAATAAGATGAAAATGGAAAAACGGCGCAAGGGGGATGATGTTATCGATCTTGGTATGGGAAACCCCATGGACCCCACACCGGATGCCGTTATAGAAAAACTGGTGGAAGTGGCAAAGGATCCAAAAGCACACCGGTATCCGGAGAGTTCCGGTCTGCCGCATTTAAAACTTGAAATTGCCAAGTATTACAACCGCCATTATAATATTGATCTTGATTCCGAAGCCGAAACATACTTCACTATTGGCTCCAAAGAGGGAATATCTCATCTTTGCCTGGCTATTATGGGACCGGGAGACTCTGTACTCGTGCCGGCCCCGGCCTTTCCGGTGCACATATATGCAGCGGTTATTGCCGGCGCCAATGTGATGAAAATCCCCATTGAACCGGAGAAAAGTTTTTTAGACCGGATTATCAATATATGTGAATCCTGTTACCCCACCCCCCGGGTATTGATGCTCAATTATCCCCACAATCCCACAGGGGTCGTCACGGACAGACAATTTTTCAAAGAGATCGTCAAGCTTGCCAAACGATTTAATTTTATGGTGATCAATGACTTTGCCTACTCAAAAATAACATTTGACGGATACGAAGCCCCCAGTTTTCTCGAAGTTGAAGGTGCCAAAGATGTGGGGGTTGAGTTTGGATCTTTTTCCAAATCTTATAACATGGCCGGCTGGCGTATCGGATATTGCGTGGGGAATTCTCAAATTGTCCAGGCCCTGGGGAAAATCAAAGGCTATTTTGATTATGGTATTTTCTCAGCTATCCAGGTGGCCGGTATTATTGCACTTAGAGACTGTGACGACAGCATCCCGGAACTTGCCGGTATCTATCAGACCCGGCGTGACGTGCTTTGCAGCGGTCTTGAGAGAAACGGCTGGGAAATACAAAAACCAAAAGCCGGAATGTTTGTCTGGGCAAAAATTCCTGAACCCTTTAGTAAAATGGGTGCCATGCAGTTTGCCATTGAACTGATGAACAAAGGCAATGTCGCGGTGGCGCCGGGTACCGGATTCAGTGAAGAGGGAGAAGGATATGTGCGGCTGGCCCTTGTGGAAAACGAAGAGCGTCTGCGTCAGGCCGTCCGACAGATGAAAAAAGCCATGGAAAAAATGGATATTTAAATATTAAACAAAACTGTCTAATCTAAAAAAAAGGGGGGTGATTATTCATCCCCCTTTTTAGATATAATTCTCTTTTTTAAGGTATACACTAATCTAACGCACACATAACCACCTGCACCGCTTTTTCAACGGACAGGGTACCGGTGTTTAATACCAGATCATAATTGGCAGGATCGGCAGTTTCACAATTACAATACCTTTTTACAAATGCACTCCTGTTGGCATCCGTGCTGATGATATATTTTTGGGCGTCTTCCTTGTTAAGGTCTTTGTCATGCTGGATAGACGCTATCCTATGTGCCAGCGGTGCCACAATTCTGACCCTGAAAATATCCTGGTTGGATAATATGCAATTGCCGCCCCTGCCCAGAATAATTGCCCTGCCGTGCCTGCCTATTGTATTTATAACCCTGAATAATAACTTTGAATATTCATCCGGCCAGAGATGATGGGCATTTATAAAATAGGACACTACATCATCCACCACATTCATACTTTTCTCATCCAGAGTTTCAAGCAGCATCCGGCTGTTTTTAGATGTCTCCACCATGGCTTCAACTATTTCATGATGGAAAAGATCAAACCCGGTCTGTCTGCTCAAATGCTCGGCAACTTCATATCCTTGGCTGCCGCATTCGCGTGAAATTGTAATCACGGTTGCACTTTTTTGAACCGGTACCTCTTTTTTAAGATCCAATTCCCATCTTTTGATCTGTTCATCAATGAGTTTGTTAATTGATTTGCTCATGATACACTCCTTTATTAAATGGGTTATCAGGATATATAGCGATTGCCGTCTTTTCAGTGAGAATCAACCAAAGCAGCAGAGGCAATCGCCAAAGCCAACTACATCAAAACAGTTACAGACCGATTATTCAGCGTTTCGCTTATACAAGGGGGACGCTTCACAGATAGTGATATTCAGGCAGAATACCTATTTTATGACAAGTTCTATTGAGGTGTATCTAAATAATAAATGATTTTGATTTTGAAAGCAATAAAGCTGTTAAAATAAAAAAAAGGGGTTGATAATTCAACCCCTTTTAATTCTTAACGATATTTTAAGGATCGGCTCCAAAATTACTCAGGGGCAAAGCTGTGCATTGCCTTACTTGAACTTTTGTTTTTAAAAACCCGTAAACAGCGAGTCTTTTAAGGGGTTTTGGAAACAATTTAGATCAAGTTATTTTGGTACGATTCCTAAGTTGTCTAATAATCCAGTGAAGATACTTCCAATGCATGTTTCTGGATAAAATTTCGCCTGGGTTCCACCTCTTCTCCCATCAGAAGCGTAAATATTTCATCTGCTTTTTCAGCATCTTCTATATCCACCTGGAGCATAATCCTCTTATCCGGATTCATCGTGGTTTCCCAGAGCTGATCCGCATTCATTTCACCCAGACCTTTGTACCGCTGTACTGCGATCCCTTTTTTGGCTTCAGACATGATAAATTCAAACAAGTCAGTGGTATCGTCCATTACAAATTCTTTTTTCTTTTGGGCATCAGATTGTTTGGCGCTAATTCTAAACGGCGGTAGATCCATATCTTTTATTTTTCCATAATCTTTTACCATTCTCTGGTAATCTGCGGTCCTAAGCAGCTCTCTTCCCACACGTAAAACAAGTATATTGTTGTCTTTGGTGTATATATCCATTTCATAGATATTTCGTTCCTGGTCATACTCCACTTCACCCGGAACATACCCCTTTTGAATCAGGTCATCGGACAGCGATTTAAAATGGTTTTTGTCCTCTAAAAAGAATTTATCTTTTACCCCGTTCTTAATCAAAAACAGGAGCAGGTCTGTGTCAAAATCTCTCTTCTTTAACATGGAAACAACACCGTAATAATCGGTCAAGTCCGTCAAAAAAGAGTAGAATTCATCCTCTTTTAAAGGTTCATCCCGACCATTTAAAAAAACCTCTTTCTGACCGGTAATCCGTTTAACCAGATAGTCGGCGTATTCCTCTTCGTTTTTAAGATAGACCCCGCTCTTTCGGGACCCGACCCTGAACAGCGGGGGCTGGGCAATATAAAGATACCCTTTGTCCACAAGATCCGGCATCTGGCGATAGAAAAATGTTAAAAGAAGGGTTCTGATATGGGAACCGTCAACATCGGCATCCGTCATAATCACAACCTTGTGATACCTTATTTTTTCAATATCATACTCTTCTTTACCGGCACCGGTGCCCAGAACTGTAATAATATTTTTTATTTCATCGCTTCTTAATATCTTGTCAAACCGGGCTTTCTCAACATTTAAAATTTTTCCCTTTAACGGCAGAATTGCCTGAAATCGTCTGTCCCGGCCCTGTTTTGCGCTGCCGCCCGCAGAATCTCCCTCCACAAGGAACAACTCTCTTTCCGCCGGATCAGCATACTGGCATTCGGCAAGTTTGCCCGGCAGGGAGGAATCCATGAGGGTTCCTTTTTTCCGGGCCAGCTCTCTGGCTCTTTTGGCGGCATCCCTTGCCCTTGCCGCATCCACTGATTTGGCAATGATCTTTCGGGCCACCTGGGGATTTTCTTCCAAATAGTGTCCCAATTTTTCATTGAGCAGGGATTCAACAATGCCCTTGACTTCGTTATTTCCAAGCTTGGTCTTGGTCTGGCCTTCAAACTGCGGTTCCATAAGCTTTACAGAAATAATAACAGAAAGGCCTTCTCTCATGTCCTCGCCGCTGACCTTGATATTCTGCATATTTTTAGGCAGATTGTTTGAGCCCGACGTAATATAAGAATTAACGGTTCGGGTCAGCGCTCCTTTGAACCCGGATACATGAAATCCGCCTTCAATGGTTCTGATATTATTTGCAAATGAATAGAGCTTTTCTTTGAAAGTATCATTGTACTGGATGGCCACCTCTATCTGGACATCTTTTTTATCTCCCTCTATGTGGATGGGATCATGTAAAGCTGTCACGCTTCTGTTCAGGTATTCAACAAAAGAGATAATGCCGCCTTCATAATAGAAATCATCTTTTTCAGCAGACCGTTCATCCTCTATGATAATTCTGACGCCCTTGTTTAAAAAGGCAAGCTCTCTCATTCTCCGGGAAAGGGTTTCAAAAATAAATTCATTCTCATTCATGATCTCAAAATCAGGACTGAATGTAATATTTGTTCCCTGTTTGTCTGTTTCTCCGGTAATGACAAGATCTGTTAATTTTTCACCTTTGGAATAGGTCTGATGATAAATATTCCCGTTTTTGTAGACTTCCATTTCAAGATTTTGAGACAGGGCATTTACAACAGAAATACCCACACCATGAAGTCCGCCGGAAACCTTATAGGAGTCCTTATCAAACTTTCCACCGGCATGCAGTTTGGTCATGACCACTTCACAGGCCGGAATATTTTCGGTTTCATGCATTTCAACGGGGATACCACGGCCATTATCTTCCACACTCACACGATTGTCCGGGTGTATGGTCACTAAAATAGTATCGCAGTGACCGGCCATAGCCTCGTCAATACTGTTATCCACGACTTCATACACCAGGTGATGAAGCCCTTGAAGATCAACATTTCCAATATACATGGAAGGTCTTTTGCGAACCGCTTCAAGACCCTCTAAAATTTTGATACTATTTGCGGTATAGTCTTTATCTACTCTGTTTTTATCATTCATGATATATGCATTGCCATTATTACACAGATAAGGTTATCATCATTAAAGCCTTTGATAATACAGGGGCTTTTGCTGTCCTTAATATTCAAAACAACAATACTGTCATCAAAAACACTTAAGGCATCCATAAAATATTTGGGGTTAAATGCGCTTTTAATCTCTTCACCTGAATAGGCGATCATCATTCTCTCTGTTGATTCACCGATTTCAGGATTGGTGATGGTGACCACCAGTTCGTTTTCCTTGAAGTTTAAAACCACACTTTTATAATCATCCGATGTTAAAATAGAGACCCGTTTCATCAACGTGGAAAACATGGTCCGATCCATTTCAACGGGCGTCATATCCTGGTAATTGATCACCGGTTTATAATCAGGATACTCACCTTCCAGCAGTTTGATCATGATGGACTCATTTTTAGTTTTAAAAATAAAATGATTCTCTTTAATCCCCACCTGGATGGTTTCGCTGCCTGAATCGATAAACTTGGAAAGTTCCGATAATCCCTTTTTGGGTATAATAACGCTCTCATCCGGCATTGAAAGATTACCCTTAAACTGTGCATCAAAACAGTTCAGGCGCCTGGAATCCGTTGAAACAACCCGTAATCTGTCTCCGTTTTCATCTGAAAATTTTTCAATCAAAGACCCTAGGACATAAATTCTTTTTTCTTCACCGGAAAAATTAACAATGGATGATACATCCACCATCTTTTTCAGATCCTTAGCACCAATCTCTATAAACTCTATATTTTCTATTACCGGTGTTTCCGGAAAATTTTCATAATCGGAGGATACAATATGGTAGACGCTGTCACCTTTACCGATCTCCACCCATCTGTTTTCCACTTCATTTACCAGAATCTGGTTTTCAGGGTATTCTCTGATAATTTCAAAAAATTTTTTAGAATTGATGGATAAGACGCCCTCTGTTTCCACCTGTGCCTCGTAGGTTCCCAAAAAAACCGTTTCCAGATCATTGGCGGTCATGGTTATTGTCGACCCTACGGCTTTAATAAGAATATCAGATGTAATGGTCAGGTTGGTTTTCCTGCCGGTCAACCCCTGGATTTTTGAAAGAACATCTACAATTTCTTTTTTATCGAATGAGAATTTCATTTATGTTCCTCGTTTAAAGTTATGTAACCGTACTTGTCACTAATATGTTCCGTTAATAAACGCATAAAAGGAGGATACCCTTTTTATGTGTTTTTAAGTTTGCTGTTGGGACAGCATTGATACTACACGGTGCTATCTTAAACAGCTCTAATCAAAAGTTATTATGACAAACGCCATACATCCATACGAATCTATATCAAAACTATGGTTTTATCAATTAATAAAACCATATGGATTTATTAATTAAATACTTTAAATAAGATAATAATATTAATAAAACCTGTTCATATGTTTAAAACTATTTAATATTTTGATTTCATTTGTAAATTTTATTAGTTTGCATGTTCAAAACCCGGTTCAAACTTATTTGATAACCCCATCTTTTTTATCAGGTTTTTAAAAGGTGTTCAAAACAGCCCGGTTTTGAACATTTTATTTAACAGACCCTATCCAGTTTTTAATCGCCTGTAATTCTTTGGATTTCCATTCATCAGACGTTCTTTTTTCCAGATATTTTAAAAACAGACTGTCAATAACTTCAAAAATTTTAAAACAGAAAAAGGATTTTTCCAGCACCAGCCCTTCAATTTCATCTTCGTTTTTAGAAAGGCTTACTTTTGGTGGTTTAAGACCTGTGACATTCAAGCTTTCACCTTTGATGGTAAACCGGTATTCATCTTCCCCTATTTTACACACAAGGTTCATCTGTGTGACATGGGCACCTTTTTTAAGTGCGGTGGTCCCCTCTTCAAGGCCTGCCTGGTCCCCTTTAATAGTGATACTTTCCTTTGATTTATCCCCGAGTTTATTTTCCAGCACCAGAGAGTTCCCAATGTCAATGGTGACAGAATCACCTGTATTTATCAGCGCAGATATACTCTGGTTGGTTTCAACCAGATACCAGATCCAGGTTAAAAAATCATTTCCAAGAAATGTGTATTTATTGTAAGCGGTTGCTATATCAAGCATGATTTACCTCGAATATTTAAATGGGGTTAAGGACAAGACCCTGTCTTTTTGATCAGCCTTAAAGGATGATTTTTTTTCAACAATGGTATAGGGAAACAGCCGGATCGGTTTTACATGAAAGGATTTAAAAAAAATCGTTTCAAAAAATTCATTGGCCGCCTTCTGGGTGGTAAAAAGGTATAGATTTTTTTGTTCATAATCCCAGAGTACGTCATATATATTGGGGATGGCCGGCATCTTGTGCATCAGAACATCCATGACCAGCTCTTTTATTTCCGATTTCTCATTTTTGGAAATAAAATCCCTGCCCGACTTCTCCAGTTTTTTTTGGATTTCCACGGCCATATGTTTTTGAACCAGTTTGGCCGGAATCGATTTCTTATCAATTCTCAAGGAGAAGAGAAAATAGGTGCCGAATTGAAATGAAAATTTTTCAAAGTCAGGATTGTAAGGGCTTTCCACCGGTGTCCACCCGGCAGAAATTTCATCATACTCACTGTCGATCTTGGGGATGGCATTTTTAATCAGAGCGTTCCGTATTTCTTCAAGAACCGGGCCTTCTATTTCCCCCTCAATGTGGTATCGGCTGATGGCGTGACTGGAAGAGATTAATCCCATGGGTATTTCCTTGTCTAAAAGTATAAATAATTATTTTTATTAATAAAATTATAGTGTTAAAGCAGGAACCCTTTTATCATAAAAATAGAAAAATGAACAGGATAAAGCCCGGATAATACCAACACAGGTAACACTAATACAAATAATTCAGGCTCCTTGACACCTGTGATCAAATAGTTACCATAAATGTATGAAACTTTTTAAAAAATATGGTGTTGTCATCGGTATTATGGTGCTGGTTCTATTTATCGGGTGCGGCAGCACGGATTTAACCTATCATAATATTGATGCACCAACGGCCTATAAGATGTCAATCCTGAATGATACTTTGCTGCTGGATGTTCGAACACCGGCAGAGTATGCCCAAGGGCATATAAAAAATTCTGTTTTAATACCGGTTCAGGTGTTAAAAACCAATTACACAAAAATATTGGCCCATAAAGATAAAAAAATACTGATCTACTGCCGTTCCGGCAACCGGTCTGTGACGGCCTCAAATATTTTGTCAAACAACGGGTTCAACCGTATCTATAATTTAAAAGGCGGTATCAAAGCGTGGATAAAAAACAGATACCCCGTTCAAAAAGGTCAATAGCACGCCGGGATATTTCACAAAATATTTGGTTAGACCATTCTAAACAAAAAATCATCTTAAGTACCTATTTTCTTAATTATTTACATATTTGAAAAGTTTTAGTATGACTTACAGGTTATATTGGGATTTTAAAAATACCTTTTAAAAATATATACGAGGTGAAATTTATGAAAAAAAGAATGCAGACCATTGATGGAAATACGGCTGCAACACACGTGGCCTATGCCATGAGTGAGGTGGCCGCCATCTATCCTATTACACCCTCAAGCCCGTTGGGTGAAATTGCCGATACATGGGCATCAAAAGGCAGAAAAAATATCTTCGGACAGGTATTGAACATTAAACAGATGCAGTCTGAAGCCGGCGCTGCCGGTGCTGTACACGGCTCTCTTGTTGCCGGTGCCCTGACCTCCACCTTTACAGCGTCCCAGGGACTGCTGCTCAAAATTCCGAACATGTTTAAAATTGCCGGTGAGCTTTTACCCAGTGTTTTCCATGTTACCGCCCGTTCCGTATCTGCCCATGCATTGTCTATTTTCGGTGATCACCAGGATGTCATGGCTGCCCGTCAGACCGGTTTTGCCATGCTGGCTTCCAACTCGGTCCAGGAAGCCCAGGACCTGGCGCTTGTTGCCCATCTGGCAACCATTGAAGGCCGGGTACCCTTTCTGCACTTTTATGATGGTTTCAGAACCTCCCATGAAATCCAGAAAATTGAGATGATTGAATATGAGGATATGGCATCCCTGTTCAATTATGAAAAATATAAAGAGTTTAAACAACGCGCTATCAACCCGGAACATCCGGATACAAGGGGAACCGCCCAGAACCCGGATATCTATTTCCAGGGAAGAGAAGCTGCTAACTCTTACTACCTTAAAATTCCCGCGATTGTTAAAGAGTGCATGAAAAAAGTCACCGATCTGACCGGTCGTGAGTACAATCTTTTTGATTATGTGGGGGACCCCGAAGCTGACAGGGTTATTGTTGCCATGGGATCCGGTTGTGAAGCCATTGAAGAATCCATCACACGCCTTAATGCACAGGGTGAAAGACTGGGTCTTGTAAAAGCACGTCTTTACAGACCGTTTGATGCACAAAGTTTTTTGCAGGCCGTTCCGGCCACCTGTGAAACACTGACAGTACTGGATAGGACAAAAGAACCGGGCGCGCTTGGTGATCCTTTATACACAGATGTCTGCACGGCATTCATGGAACATGGTGTCAGCCCGAAAATTGTGGGCGGCCGCTATGGTCTGTCTTCCAAAGAGTTTAATCCCAACATGATTAAAGCGGTATATGACAACATGAAGTCACTCCAGCCAAAGAATCATTTCACGGTAGGGATTATTGATGATGTCACCCATACCTCTTTGGATGTTAAAAAGGGATTTAACCCGGCACCCGAAGGAACCATTGCTGCAAAATTCTGGGGTCTTGGTGCTGACGGAACCGTTGGGGCCAACCAGAGTGCCATTGCCATTATCGGCGATAATACCGATAAATATGCCCAGGGGTATTTTGCATATGACTCCAAAAAATCAGGCGGCTTGACTGTTTCTCACTTAAGATTTGGCGATGTCCCCATTAAATCGACCTATCTGATTGATGAATCAGACTTTGTCGCTGTTCATAAATCCAATTATGTAGAGTTGTATGAAGTATTAAGAGGATTAAAAGAGGGCGGAACCTTTCTTTTAAATTCACCTTGGTCTGTTGAGGATATGGAGAAAAACATCCCCGGCAATGTTAGAAAAACCATTGTGGATAAAAAGATTAAATTCTACAATATTGATGCGGTTAAAATTGCCGCTGACGTTGGTCTTGGCGGTCGTATCAACATGATCATGCAGACCTGCTTTTTTAACCTTGCCAATGTGCTTCCCGTGGAAAAAGCCATCAGCCTTCTGAAAGACGATATAAAAGCCAAATTCGGTAAAAAAGGCGATCATATCGTTAATATGAACATTGAAGCGGTTGATAAAACCCTTGATAACCTGGTTGAAGTATCTGTTCCCAAATCCTGGAAAGAGGGCGAAGCTGAAGCTGCTGTGGAAACAGAAAAAACCACCGACTTTGTCGACAATGTCATGAAAGAGATCAATGCCCAGCGCGGTGATGAGCTGCCTGTCAGTGTGTTTGCAAAAGATGGTGTGTTTGAACAGGGCACAGCCCAGTATGAAAAACGCGGTGTGGCCATTGATGTCCCGGAATGGCTCCCTGAAAATTGTATCCAGTGTAACCAGTGCGCCTTTGTCTGCCCCCATTCCGCCATTATCCCGATAGTGGCCACAGATGATGAGCTTGCCGATGCACCTGAAGCCTTCACCGTGATTGAGGGCAAGGGCAAAGGAATGGATGCGTATAAATTCAGAATCCAGGTCAATCCTTTAGACTGCCAGGGATGCGGTAATTGTGCGGATATCTGTCCTTCAAAAACTGTGGCCCTTGAAATGAAGTCCCTTGCCAGCCAGGTGGCAGGCCAGGAAGACAACCATAAGTTCTCTTTAAATATACCGTTCAAGACCGATATCCTGAAACGGGAAACCGTAAAAGGCAGCCAGCTGTGGCAGCCGCTGCTTGAGTTCTCCGGCGCCTGTGCCGGTTGTGGTGAAACACCCTATGTAAAGGTTATCACCCAGTTGTTCGGCGAAAGAATGACCATTGCCAATGCCACGGGATGTTCATCTATCTGGGGCGGATCTGCACCTTCCACACCCTATTGCACCAACGCAGACGGTGAAGGCCCGGCATGGGCAAGTTCACTGTTTGAAGATGCAGCAGAGTTTGGATACGGCATGATGCTGGCCACCTCTACCCGCAGAAAAACTTTGGCTTCCAAAATGGAGCAGGCCCTTGAAACAGATGTTTCTTCTGAGCTTAAAGACGCCTTAAAAGGCTGGCTTGACAATAAAGACGATGCAGCAGGATCAAGTGAATACGGCGCAGCATTAAAGAGTCTGCTTGAAGGTGAAACCGATTGTCTGCTCAAAGACATCTATGATGAAAAAGATGTGTTTACCAAAAAATCCCACTGGATTTTCGGTGGTGACGGCTGGGCATATGATATAGGCTTCGGCGGTCTGGACCATGTCCTGGCCTCCGGGGAAGACGTTAATATCCTTGTCATGGATACCGAAGTTTACTCCAACACCGGCGGGCAGTCTTCCAAGGCAACCCCCACCGGCGCCATTGCCAAGTATGCGGCATCCGGTAAAAAGATCGGTAAAAAAGATCTGGGCCGGATGATCATGAGTTACGGGTATGTTTATGTGGCATCCATCTCCATGGGCGCCAACAAGAACCAGACCATGAAAGCCATCCTTGAAGCGGAGAAATACCCAGGACCTTCTCTGATCATCTGTTATGCTCCCTGTATCAACCAGGGCATCAGAAAAGGGATGGGAAAATCCCAGCTGGAAGGCAAGCTTGCGGTTGATTCCGGATACTGGCCCATGTACAGATACAATCCCCTGCTCATTGACGATGGGAAGAATCCGTTTACCCTGGATTCAAAAGCACCGGACGGAACCCTCCAGGATTTCCTGGGTGGTGAAACCCGTTTTGCAGCCCTTGAAAAGAGCGACCCGGATGAGTCCAAACGGTTGAGAGCTAAAATCGAAGGCGAGGTGACCGATAAATACACCATGCTCAAGATGATGGCAGACGCCGGAAAAGAAGAAAAATAAGTTAACATAACTTAATATAAGCAAAAGGGCCGGGAAGCTAATTTCCCGGCCCTTTTTATTTTTCCCTGCCACAATCAGACCCTGAATTTAAAATACCCTTTCATCCTTCCTATATATACCCGTTCCGGTGTATTCGTCCTACCAGCGCCGGTTGAACATTTTGATAAGTTCTAAACTTACTTCATTAAACATCAAGAACTTTTACAAAATAACCAACTTATTGGCGCCCGGCAAGGCAAACACCCCGGAACTGGACTGCCTGGTTTTTTAACCGGATTGGATTATACTGCCTTTGCTACGATCCATGCCAATTAGCAAAGTGAACTATGATCACTTGAAAACTGAGTTCAGGCGAGAATAGATTGACAGACCCTGAAACCCTTATATATTGATCAAAGCTTGTATGTAAAAAAGCTATTCTTACTTTCCTTGGCAGAGAGTGATTATTTTCCATAAAGATGAATAGTGGGCAATTTATTCAGGCACAAGATACTGTGGTTGATAATTTTATAAAAAAGTCATCAATGATAGACATAGTCAACAGTGAAAAATTTTAAATGGACCATAAAAATATAAAGAGCTGAGAATTGATCTCAACTCTTTATTAAAGTGATAGCAGTGGAGGTGCCCATTTAGTAAAAAA
The DNA here is from genome assembly GCA_964562385.1 of uncultured Desulfobacula sp. Lineage (GTDB taxonomy): Bacteria > Desulfobacterota > Desulfobacteria > Desulfobacterales > Desulfobacteraceae > Desulfobacula. Next base: position 34,581 of record CAZLTD010000017.1, on the reverse strand, counting down.
TGAACTCTGTTATTCGCTTCTTTACATAGGTTACAAATCGTTTACTTCATGTGAGCATGTCCCCTTGTTTAAGTGGGGACGAGGTTTATTAAAAGCAATCAATTTACTGCATGAGAATTTCCTCCAAAGCAAGTCCGATAGACAATAACTTGGAATCACTTCCAGGAAACCCGTCTATTTCCAACCCAGCTGGTAAGTTGTTTTTGGCTAAACCCATGGGTATTGTTAACCCCGGTAAGCCGGCATTACTTCCTGGATCGGTATTCTGAATAAATAATACAAAGTTCTCTAAACTGCTTGATTTTTCGTCTGCCTTTTTGGCTACTGCTGGGGTTGTTGGGAAAACCAAAGCATCAAGGTTATGGTTCTTAAAGATTTTTTTATACTCTTGAATCAATAAAGGACGGTGGGTCTTAATCGCGGCCTCATATATTGGAGCTCCATCAAGTAAGCCGTCCGGACCTGGTAATTTCCCGGGAATAACCAGACCCTTATATGTAGCGGATACATCGGGGCTGGATATTTCTGCGGCCAATTGCTTAATATTTTTTCCAATACCATATTTTTTTAAATAGGAACGCATATCATTCCCAGCCTCATATAAAGCCACTGGAAAACCAATCAATGCATTCAATCGAAATATTTCAGATGCATTTATTTCAACAATAGAAATTCCAGCCTTTTGAAATGCTGTTATCGTTTTATCCCAAAGTGCTTTAATTTCAGGTTCCACATTTTTTAAAAAATCATTTGAAACACCTAAGCGCAAGCCTTCTTTTTTCGCTGCCTTCTCCGAAAAGTTTTCGCCGGTTATAACTGAGTCCAAAAGGGCTACACTGCGCACATCTATAGCCATCGGACCAATTGTATCTCTCGTGTGAGATATCGGTGTTACACCTTCTTGTGAATATCTGCCTACAGTCGGCCTAAAACCGACGATACCGTTTAAAGCTGCAGGGATACGAGCTGAGCCACCGGTGTCTGTACCTAACCCTCCTAATACGATACCAGCACCTATTGCTGCTGCTGTCCCACCAGAACTACCGCCTGCCATTCTTTCAATATCATGGGCGTTGCGTACCCCAATATGGTTTTCATAAAAAGCACTGTTGTAACTTGAAATACCAAAAGCAAGTTCATGCATGTTGGATTTACCAAGGAAGATAGCTCCTGCATTCCTTAATCGCTCAACAACTGGTGCATCATGCTCTGGAACAAACGCCTTCAAAGCAGGTGTTCCAGCTGTGTTAGGCATTCTCGCCACATGGATATTATCCTTTGCTATTAATAATACGCCATCAAGAGGCCCTTTTAATTTTCCTTTTTTTCTACGATTGTCTGACGCCACCGCTGCCTTGAGCGCACCATCATGATCTATATGAATAAATGCATTTAATCCCTTATTTTCAGATATTTTTTTCACAGAATTTTGTACAGCCAATTCAACACTACCAAATTTTTCTATAGCATTTGTCAAGGTGCTGTCTGGCAACATGGGTTGTTTCACGGTACATGCGAAAAACGAAACCTGTAATACGATTAATATTAAGCTAACGGTAAATTTTATGATAAATTTCATAGACAACCTCCCTATTTTACATCAATTATGTAAACGTAATTGATGTGTCGTTAAAAAAATATGCCCGGTATTAATTAAATCTCAAACAATTTATGGCATATAGGGAAGGTTTCAAACATCCCCAATATTGGGGACATGCTTAGAAGGCTATAGTCACATGATCTTCGATAAGAACGAAAACCAATTCTGTACGTGTTGTTACATCAATTTTGTGGAAAATTCTTTTTAGGTGGGTTCGAACTGTAGAGAATGAATTTCCAAGAACAGAGGCAATTTCTTTATCCGTCAATCCCTTACAAACTAAAAGAGAAATTTCAGCCTCTCGTGGACTCAAACCGTATTTACCTTGTAAATAATCTCTACTCAATTGCTTTGGATTTGTAGGGTTGAGTAAAATTGCTTTATAGACTCGTCCTCTGTTCTGTGAGCGTATTAGAAGCACTGATAATGAGAATGCTCCCCATAAAGTATGTGACAAATTTCCCCTCAATAGATATTCTATTTGTTTATAAAGAGACCTGTACATTTCTTGATTTAATGTACTTTTTAATGTACGTGCAGAGGCATTCTGATAATTCAAATGTCCGTCTTCATCGAAAAGAAAAACGGATGTTTTTTCGGTTTGTAAAAGTCGTTTCCATATATTAACCGTTTTCTTTGTATCCGAGAGCGCACCAGCATTTCGCATGGCATTCCGAAAGTAAGGAAGCAGAGTGTCGAGAATCCTTTTTTCATGCACCCCGTACGCAGGTTTGTTTTTTGTTCTCCAAATACGAAGATCGCCGATATTGAGGTCTCCGTCATAGGCGTAAACATTGATCCCATGATGAAGTCCATCTTTCATTAAAAAATCATTGAAAAATTCAGTCTTTTCCAACTCTTTTTGAGGCATCACCTCACACACAGGAGTTGCCCTCCGTTTTTTCTGCAGCTGAAATGTGATAGGATCACAAAACTGATAATAGGTATCATATTGGTTAATATTCTCAGGACTCATATTTAGAAAAACCGCATCTATGAATTTCCCAAGGTCTTCATTCCAAATATACGAAGCGATGAAATCGGAATTAAATAAGCGAAGCATATCCTCGCCGATCTCTCGGCGCAGGGTATATTGATCCAACGTACCAGAAAGCTTTTCAATAATCGACAAAAGTTGATTTATTTCGCTTGAACTAAAATTTTGAAGCGTAGCTCTTATCATTTATTAGCCGCCAACTTAAGGATTTATAACGCAATAACCATATGCAACCTTTTAGCTGCTATTTTTTTGCAGAACCGTGTATAAATTACACAACCTGACATAAAAAGCAATAATCTCAATAGAATGAAGTAAGATGAAACCCCATACTTATTGTACTAAAGCTCTCTTTTACTATATGAGACAGAATACAAGATCTTGTGTTCATCGAAGCTATCCCAAATAAAAGAATATGCAGGGTAAACCTTATTTTTCCCATTCCTACTGTCAGGATATTTTAATATCTGCTGGTTCTTTTAACCCTGTTATTGAAAATTTATTTCACAACGTTAAGAAAATAAAACATCTGAAAAAGGGTAAAAGGCAATTGAAAACGTGAAGGCAAAAGGGCAACAGGGTTTTACGAATGATTTTAACCGAACAGGTCTCTTTTAAAGTAAATATTGTTCTTGACCTTGCGCTTTTGAACCTTTATTGTGTTTCCCGTTCGTACAATCGTTGTTGTTGAAGTTGATGTTCCTGCTGATACCGGTGTTGTTAATTCTGATTCTCATACGGCTGTTGATCCTGATGTTCTTATTGGTGCTGACAAATTTGGGCCGGGTAGCTTAATAGCTGCCCGGCCTTTTCTTTTGGTGCGCCAGGTACGGCGTGCGTGCATATCACTAAGTAACAGCTATGGGTGTTGTTGTGAGACTTGGCGGTGCAAGCCCTCTACCGGCCCATCAAGGCAAATACCCTGTTTGGTAATTCTTTGTTGGTTAAAAACGATTCATTTTCTTCAGAAATAGAGGGGCCTTATTGCGCTATGGCAAAGAACAGTGTACGAAAGATTAGTGTGTATCCCAAATTTCCATAAGTTCATTTTTTTTAAAATACAACATAGGGATGGGAAAACAGATACTATTAATAATTGCACGTTCATCAGGGTTGTTCATCCATTGGAATAAAAATGAAGCTCAAAGGTATTAAAGCAAAGCTGGTTGATGTGTTTGCCCAAAGCAAATTAACCGGGAACGGGTTAACCATTTTTTGGGATTATACAGATCTTTCTTCAACGGATATGCAGATTCTAACCCGGGAGATGCGTCAATTTGAGTCCATCTTTGTTCAAAAAGGGCCGGGATCAAATGAGTTTAGAGCCAGGATATTCACAATGGAAGAGGAGCTGGATTTTGCAGGTCACCCCCTTATCGGGCTGGCAGCGCATCTGCACGAAGAGTATGGTTCAAAAAAGAGGCATGAATGGAAAATTCAGCTTAAATCCAAAAAGGTTCGCTTAATCAGCCATTTTAAGGGCTGCTGTTATTCGGCAACAATGGACCAGGGCATCCCTGAATTCATCAGCACTTTAAAGCCGAGGGAAACCCACAAGATTTTGCCGGCCTTGAACCTGGACAAAAATGATGCGGCCGACATGCCTTTAGAGGTCATTTCAACAGGTCTTCCTTATTTAATTGTTCCAATCGTTAATGGGTTAGAGAAGGCAATAATAAAGTTTGAAAAGTTTGAACCACTTTTGAATCGGTTTGGGGCCAAATTTGTCTATGTTTTAGACGTAAAGACGTTTGAAGGGCGCACATGGGATAACAAGGGCAAGGTTGAGGATATTGCAACCGGCAGTGCCGCAGGGCCCGCAGCCGCCTTTTTGTTTAAAGCGCAGCTTGTACAGGCGAACAGATCTTTCCAAATAAATCAGGGGCGTATGGTGGGCAGGCCCAGTATAATGACTGTTTTCATAGAGGCAAAAAGAAATGTGATTCATAATATTTTAGTGAGTGGAGATGTTCATAAAGTGGCATCACTATCTTTTGAATAGTGATAAAATATAGTATTCATAAACCTTACTTTATTTCCCGGAGGCTTAATGAGCACGATTAAAGAACCAATCATTGACTGCCATTTTAATGATGCAGACAAAGGTTCCCGTTCAGATGGATTTGGAATAGCGACTTCAAAAATTGCCGGGACTGTGGCGCATTTTCATGAAAGTCTGCCGGGGTACAGCCCAACCCCTTTGATTCAGCTGTCTTCGCTTGCCGGGCATATGGGTGTTCAAGAGCTTTTGATAAAGGATGAAAGCAGACGATTTGGCTTAAATGCGTTCAAGGGGCTTGGGGCAAGCTATGCTATGGCCATGGCTATATTGTCCGACCTTCATCTGGATTTAAAAAAATTTACATTTGATGAAATTTTGCAGCACTCCCAAAAATTTAGCCACTTAACCTTTGTCACCGCAACAGACGGAAATCACGGGAGGGCTGTTGCATGGGCGGCCAAAAAGCTTGGCTGCAAGGCCGTGGTCTTTATGCCCAAAGGGTCGTCAAAGGCCCGGCTTGTGGCAATACGTCGTCTGGGTGCAACAGCGTCAATACTTGACTGCAATTATGACCAGGCTGTTGTTTATGCTGAAAATACAGCAACAGAAAATGGGTGGATATTGATGCAGGATACCTCCTGGTCCGGATATGAGAAAATCCCCAACCATATCATGCAGGGCTATTTTACCCTGCTGACAGAGGCCCTGTCCCAGAACAAAGAGATCTGGCCCACCCATGTTTTTATGCAGGCCGGCGTGGGATCGCTTGCAGCGGCCATACTGGCATATTTGTGCAGCTTTATTGATAAACCCAGACCTGTCTTTGTCCTGGTGGAAGCCAGGGGTGCGCCCTGTTTTTTTAAATCCATGGAGATCGGTGATGGGAATCCCCACACAGTGCATGGGGATTTGAAAACCATTATGGCGGGTCTGGCATGCGGAAAGCCAAGCCAAACCGCATGGGATATTTTAAAGCAAGGTGCCGATGCCTTTGCGGTTTGTGACGATGAGGTGGCCAAAAAGGGCATGCGGATACTTGGCAACCCCATGGAAAATGACAGCCGCATTATTTCAGGAGAATCCGGGGCTGTTACTTTGGGGCTTGTCTATTATCTGCTGTGCAATAAAAAATATGCACAATTTAAAACCAGGTTGAATCTTGACGGGAATTCAAAAATCCTGCTTTTTTCAACCGAGGGTGATACAGACCCTCAACATTACAGAAAGGTGGTCTGGTAAAATGAACAATTTATATGATGCAATGGAAGACCCGCGTTACTGCGGGATACCGACATTTATGAGAGCACCGTATATAAGGGATTTTAATGACATTGATATTGCCTTTCTCGGGATTCCCTATGACGGTGCGGTGGAAGCCCGCTCCGGTGCCAGGCAGGGGCCACGGCAGATCAGGGATTACTCCAGTATGATGCGAAAAATTCACCATGTCACGCGGATAAACCCCTATGATCTGTGCCGGGTGGGGGATGTCGGGGATGTACCGTTTAAAAAGATATTTGATGTAAAGGCAAGCCACAAAGATATTCAAACCTTTATTGAAAAACTCCTTAGTGCATCGGTTATTCCCATCAGTGCAGGCGGAGACCACTCCATTACACTGCCCATTTTAAGAGCCCTTGGAAAAGACAACCCCGTGGGTCTGATTCATGTGGATGCCCATACCGACTGCTGTGACGAGGAGATGAATTCAAAATACAGTCATGGCACGCCCTTTCGAAGGGCAGTGGAAGAGGGGGTGCTGGACCCGAAAAGAACCATACAGATCGGCATCCGGGGCGCGGCCAACTCTGATGAGTGCTGGGAGTTCGGACCAAAACATGGAATCCGGATTATCTATATTGAGGAGTTTTCAGCCCTGGGCGTTGAAAAAGTGATTCAGGAAGCCAAAAAGATAGTGGGCGATAAAAAAACTTATCTTTCTTTTGATATTGACGGTATTGACCCGGCATCTGCGCCGGGAACCGGCACGCCTGAAATAGGCGGCATCCTGCCCATGGAGGCCCAGAGACTGATTCGGGGGTTGCGCGGGTTAAACATCATTGGCGCCGATCTTGTGGAAGTTTCACCGCCCTTTGATCCGTCGGGTAACACCGCCTTGATTGCTGCAACCCTGATGTATGAAATACTGTGTATCATCGCGGATGCCCATTTTTCTGATCTTTTAGTGAAAAAATAGACAGGTCTTCATGCGTAATGAACAATCGGCAGGATATAGCGTTCGGACTATTTAGCGTCTGATCTCGGGATACAGACAAACGTATCCCGATGATCCCGCTCAAACCGGCATGCTTTTTCCAGGATGGATTTCATTTTTTTCCGGGCCCGGTGAAGCCGCACTTTCAAATTCCCTACATCAATTGACAGGATTTGGGCCATCTCACGGTGGGTAAATCCCTGGATGTCAAACAACCAGATAACGGTTCTATAATTCTCGGGGAGCAGTTTAAAATGCTTATAAACACAGGCGTTCATCTGCTGCTGCTCAAGCTGGAAGTCCGGCAGGATGGTTTTCGTCAGTCCCATGGATCTGTCCAGGGCAGTCAGCTTTTTTCTCGAACCGTTGACCGAGCGAAAGTGGTCCTGACAGACATTATAGGCTATGCGAAACAGCCAGGAATTAAGTTTGCTTTTGTCTTTTAATGATTCCATATGTTTGCGGGCACGGATAAAGGTTTCCTGTGTCAGGTCGTCGGTATAAAATGCATCCCTGACACAGGCCCGGATAAATCCGTGGATACGACGATAATATTCATGGTAAACTTTTGCAAACTTTTTGTCTGAAACATCCCCCATGCTACATGCATCCCCCGCCCTCAGGGCATCCGCAGGTTTCCATTTTTTCACCCATGTTGCCGGCCACATCACTGACCGCTTTTTTGATAAAAAGAGCAGCACCGCCTTTTACTTTTTCAGCGATCTGAAATATCCTTTTAATCTCCTCTTCATCCAGGCCGACTTCCTTTGATCTGCCGTACAAATGATCGAAACACGGTATACAGTTTACCCCAATGGCCACGCCCAATGCAATCATTACCTCGGTTTTCGGTTCCATAAAACACCTCCCTAAAATTAATTAAACTTACCTGTAAGACGCATCATGGCGCCAGAAGGTTACGGTGGATATAAAAAAACGGACATGAACGGTCAGGATTGCAAAAAGTACAGATTTTTTGTAAATTTTAGATCCATATTTTAAAAACGGTTATTATAAAGGAGGAAACATGCTGTATCGAACCATGCCTAAAATCGATGACAAATTATCCCTGCTCGGTTTCGGGTGCATGTGGCTGCCGGTCAATCCGGACTATACGATTGATGAGCCGGAGGCGGTAAGACAGATCCGGTATGCTGCAGACCATGGTGTGAACTATTTTGATACTGCCTGGCCCTACCATGGCGGGGAAAGTGAACCTCTTTTGGGCAGGGCGTTGAAAGACGGGTACAGGGATAAGGTGAATATCGCCACAAAACTGCCCTCCTGGATGGTGAACGACCGCAGTCACATGGATTACTTTCTGGATGAGCAGTTGAAAATGCTTCAAACCGATCACATTGATTTTTATCTCATCCACAATCTGGCAGGGCCCATATGGGACAAGATGATGGCGAACAATGTCCTGGAATTTGTTGATACCGCTAAAAAGAGCGGAAAAATCCGGCATGCCGGGTTTTCATTTCACGGGCTTGTGGATGATTTTGAAAAGATCGTGGATGCATACCCCTGGCAGTTCTGCCAGATTCAATACAATTTTCTGGACGAAGTCCACCAGGCCGGGACAAGAGGTTTGAAATATGCAGCGTCAAAGGATCTTGGCATTATTATCATGGAGCCTTTAAGGGGCGGCAGTCTCGGGCTTCCCGAGCCGCCGCCGGATGTGGCTGAAATATGGGAAAAGGCCTCTGTTAAAAGAACCCCGGTTGAGTGGGCCCTTCGCTGGGTCATGGACCACCCTGAAGTGACAACGGTCCTGTCCGGAATGAATGTGCAGGCACATCTGGAGGAGAATATAGCCATTGCCGGACAGGCGCACCCCCATTCTCTGGCGCCTGAAGAGTTGGCCTTGATTAAAGAGGTCGGTAATACTTATAAACGGTTGATGAAGGTGGACTGCACGGGATGTGAATACTGCAAACCCTGTCCTGAAGGGGTAAACATCCCCGGTGTTTTTGAAAGCCTGAACAAACGGCACCTTTTCGCAAACGAGGAGGAGGCTAAATTTATTTATGCCCTGCGGTGCAGCGGCATGTTGTCCGGGAAAACCGACCCTGTATTCGCATCAGACTGCGTTCAATGTGAAGAGTGCCTGGATAAATGCCCCCAGAATATAGACATACCCAAAGTTCTTGCCCAGGCCGCCAAAGAGCTGGAAGATGACAATATGGAAAAACGTATAGCCGTGGCCAGGAAGATGCTGAATATGGACTAGCAGCACAGATACCTGCGGCACAGGGGGGTTGGTTGTCAAGATTGATGTATTGTCGTATAAAAGGATCTTCGATTGAATCAAAACCTGAAAGGTCCGGTATGTTTAAAAAAAATCCTGGAGATCAGACAGCAGACCGCCGTACATCCCCTCGAAAAAGCCTTGAAGCCATGGTAACGGTGGAAAAAGAGAAGCTTCAGAACACCGAGCAGGTTGGAAATTACAGCCTTACCGGCCTTTTTTTCAGATCAAATTATCCGGAGCAATACCGGCCACAGGACTCTGTGCGCGTCACCTTTGAGGATGAAAACAAAGTTTCGCAATGCCATACCGCTAAGGTGGTCAGAACATCTGGACAAGGGGTGGGTGTCCGGTTCAGGAATCGGGAAAAGTGATATGGTTACCATACACAGAGGACTACCGCAGGCGCTGGTAAAGACCGCAACAGACCTGTTTTTATCAAAACTTGGCGAGAAGCTTGTGCCCATATTTGGCAACGGTTTAAAAGCACGGCAATTCATTGAATCCGGTATTGTGAAGGAGAGTTGTTTTTCAGCAGTGGATGACCAAAAACTGCTTGGTGTTCTGGCGGTTCAGACGGATGATCGCAAATTTTTAGACCTGCGTTTTAAAGACCTCGCTGCGTTGTTCGGTTTTTGGGGAGCCGCAACCAGAGGGGCGGCACTGCATCTGCTTGAATATAACCCCGGGCCAAAAGAGATCTATGTTGAGGGGGTTGCAGTGGCCGAAGCAGCCCAGGGAAAAGGGATCGGCACAATGTTGTTTAAAGCGTTTGAAGGTTTCGCTAAAACAGGCGGCTGTCGTAAACTGAGTCTGGAGGTGATCGATACAAACCCGCGTGCACAAAAACTGTATGAGCGCCTGGGGTTTGTCACCAAGAAACGGTCAACCCTGTGGCCGGCAAACCGTATTTTCGGCTGGCCGTTTAAGGAGACCATCCTGATGGAGAAAATCATCAAAGACAAGGGTGTGCAAAATAGGCCCGGGGCGTGATGTATGCAGTAACTGTACCGGCATACCGGATGATTTAGCTGTAATTAAATATTAGAGGTTTAAAATTTATGAATGATGATTTGAAAGTGTTTTCTGCAGGCGCCAATACCGCTCTTGCCAGGGAAATATGTGACCATATCGATATCCCTTTAAGCCGGCTTGAAATATCTCGGTTTTCAAACGACAATCTATTTGTCCAGATCAAGGAAAGTGTCAGGGAAAAGGATGTGTTTGTGGTCCAGTCTTTAACCCAGCCTGCAAGTGATAATATCATGGCGCTCATGCTTACCCTGGACGCACTGCGCAGTGCATCTGCCAAAAGAACCACGGCCGTGGTCCCCTATTGCTCCTATGCAAGATCCGATAAGAAAGATGCACCCAGAATATCCATTGCAGGGCGTTTGATTGCAGATCTATTAAAAACCGCAGGTGCCCACCGGGTTCTGACCATGGATCTGCATGCTGAATCGGTTCACGGTTTTTTCAGCATGCCGGTGGATCATCTGACCGCCATACCAACCATTTGCGACTATTTTTCAAAGACACTTGACCTTAAAAAGACGGTGGTGGTGGCGACAGATGCCGGGGGCGCAAAGCGGGCCGGAAAATTTGCCAAACGGCTGGACAGCTCCATGGCCATTATCGACAAGCGGCGCATCGGGGATTCCGATGTGAAACAGGGCCTGGTGGTGGGTGATGTAAAAGGCAGGGATGTCATCGTTTTTGATGATGAAATCTCCACCGGCGGCACCCTGGTGGCCACTGTGCAAACCCTTGAAAAAGAGGGTGTGAACAATATTTATGTCGGAGCCACCCACCCGGTTTTGTGCGGGAATGCCGTGGCAAATCTGAAAGGATCGGCCATCAAACAGATTGTGGTTTCAAATACCGTGCATATTCCTGAGGACAAGCTATTTTCCAAATTAAAGGTTCTGTCCATCGCATCTCTGTTTTCCCAGGCGATATTAAGGATTCACACCGGCGGAAGTGTGAGTGCGCTGTTTAAATAGTCCCCGTAGAAAAACGGCCTCTTTTGTCCGATTTCCGTGTTTTTGGTGGTTAGCAAAAAGGATCAGATCGCACTGAGCCGTTCGGCAGCTTCCACAAGGGTGTCATCCTTTTTAGCAAAGCAGAACCGCAGCACCCGGTGGTCATCGTTGTTTTGATAAAACACGGAAGGCGGGATGGAGGCCACCTTGTGTTCCATGGTCAGGTATCGTGAGAATTCAACATCCGGCATGTCGGAGATCTTTGAATAATCCAGCATCTGGAAATAGGACCCCTGGCTGGGAATAAAAGTAAACCCGGAGTGCTTCAGTTTTGACAGGAACAGGTCTCTTTTCTCCTGGTAAAAAGCGGCCAGGTCCAGATATTTATCCTCATGATCCAGAAAATCGGCATAGGCCATCTGAACCGGGGTGTTCACACAAAAGGTCAGGTATTGGTGAATTTTTCGAAATTCCCGGGTCAGGTGTTCCGGTGCCAGGCAGTACCCTGTTTTCCAGCCGGTGGCGTGGTATGTTTTTCCAAATGAGCTGACCACAAAACTCTTTTGGGAAAGCTCGGGGTATAAGGACATGCTTTCATGTCTTTTGTCATCAAAGACAATGTGCTCGTAAACTTCATCGCTTAAGATATAGATGTCATGCTGTTCCACGATGTTTTTAAGTTCAATGATGTCCGAAGGTTTCAATGTAACGCCGGCAGGATTGTGGGGGGAGTTCAGGATGATCATCCGGGTTTTGTCACTGATTTTCTTTTTTACCAGATCCCAGTCAATGGTATACCCGGGATAGGTGGTTTTTATAAACACGGGCCGGCCGTGGCACAGTTCAACTGCCGGGCCGTATGAATCATAGGCCGGCTCAAAGATGATGACCTCGTCCCCCTTGCGGACAATGGCGGTGATGGCCGCAAAAAGAGCTTCTGTGGCACCGGTGGTGACGGTGATCTCGTTTTCAACATCACAGGTACGGTTGTAGAGTTTTTTTACTTTGAGCGCTATTTTTTCGCGAAGTGAAAGGATTCCCTGCATGGGGGCATACTGGTTCGCCCCCTGGCGCATGTGCTTTTCCACCAAATGGATCAGCTGCGGGTCTACATCGAAATCGGGAAATCCCTGGGATAGGTTGATGGCGCCATGATCGTTTGCCAGGCAGGTCATGACGGAAAATATAGTGGTGCCCACATGGGGCAGTTTTGATGGTATGCTCATATTGTTTTAATATCCCTTTGTGTCATAAGGCTGTTCAATAAAAACGGATCATAACACAAGTATAACCGCTTAAAAAAGGAATTCCAAAAAGTCAGTTATCATCCGAAAAACATTGATCAATGTCCCTATTATGGGTACAAAAAGCGATGATACAAAACAATGAAAATTAAGAATCAAGAGATCAATGAAAATAAAACCCTTTCATCATAATGACCTGGAGGCACTGGTGCGGCTGCAGCCCCAAGGGTGGCCGGATATCAGGGTCAATTTTAAACAATACCTTGATTTTGGGTTTTGTGATCCGTACAAACTTGAAATCAATGGCCGGATAGTCGGTATCGGGGCAATGGTCTGTTTTAAACAGACGGCCTGGCTGGCCCATATCATTGTTGATCCTGAATATCGGAACCAGGGCCTGGGGTTTGACATTGTAACCGACCTGATCTCTTTGGCCCGGAAAAACGGATATCAGACCCTGTCTTTGATTGCCACAGATCTTGGGGCGCCGGTCTATGCAAAAGCGGGGTTTGTGGAGCAGACCCGGTATCTGTTTTTCACATCACCCATGGATATTCAAAAAGGGCAGCGGTCAACGTGTATTCACCCGGCCCGGCCCCGGGATGAAAATCAGATTTTGACTCTGGACCGCCGGATCAGCGGCGAGGACAGGGAAACGCTGTTAAGGCACACCCTGGCCACAGGGCTTGTTTATCGCACCCAAAACAGGATCAAAGGATTTTATCTGCCCGATCTTGGCGAGGGACTGGTGGTGGCGTCAAACGATATCGCGGGCCTGGCACTGATGGAAGCAAGAGTCATAAACACCCGCCAGGTGGTCATACCGGAACAAAACAGGGAAGGTGTGCGGTTTCTGGAAAAAAGAGGCTTTCATCACAAATCTACGGCCATGCGGATGATTTACGGTGAACCGTACTCCTTTCAGCCTGATGGGTTGTTTTCCAGGGTTGGCGGAAATTTCGGATAAGCAGGATCGATATACAAAATCTTGTTTATATATAGTTGTTGGTTTAAATATAAACACCAGTTGTTATATTTAATTAAATTGTTTTTATAGTGTTTTTTGTTGCAAGGTGGCTCCATGGCCTGCCCGTGGCCCGGTTCAACGTATTTTTCTTAAAACCTCCCCTTGGCATAAAAGTTGATAATTCTCTTTACTAAAGGGGATTGATTATATATTGTGCCAGGAAATTTTGGCTGAATTTTCAACGTTGCTAAGGATGGGTTATGGTAAGATATTGGGTTTGGGTTTTAAGTTTTTTTCTATTATTTACTTTTTCAAGTGCATCCGCATCCAATACCACTCCTTTTCCCCGATCTGATTTCCAGGTTGAAAAAGGCCGCATCAAGAACGGGGATACCGCATCATCTCTTCTTAACAGGTATCTGCCGTTAAAAACCATTTACAAAATCAATGACAAGTCAGCAGATATCTATCCATTAAGCCGAATCAGAAAAGGCCAGCCATACCGGATTTTAACCTTAGAGAACGAACTCATCGAATTTGAGTATGAGATCGACAGGGAAGAAAGGCTGGTGGTCAAGAAGCAGGAAACCGGCTTTGCGGTGGACAAAAAGCCGATTCATTATGATGTCAAAACCGAGCTGGTATCGGCGACCATTCAGTACTCTCTTAATGGAACGGTTAGAAAAATTGGTGAAAAAAGTGAGCTGGCATGGCGCCTGGCAGATATTTTTGCCTGGGATATCGATTTTATCCGGGATATCCGGCCGGGAGACCGGTTCCGGGTGCTGGTGGAAAAAAGATATCGTGATGGGCGCCTTTGCGGTTACGGAAAAATTAAGGCTGCTTTTTTTACCAATAACGGCCATGTTTACAAGGCCTTTTTACACACAGATAAGACAGGGGTTTCCGGATATTATGATGACCGGGGAAATTCGCTTCAAAAAGCATTTTTAAAAGCCCCCCTGGCTTTTTCAAGAATATCCTCAAAGTTTACAAAGAAACGTTTGCACCCCATTTTTAAGGAATACCGCCCCCACAACGGTGTGGATTATGCTGCGCGTACCGGCACCCCCATAAAGACGGTTGGAGATGGGTTGATCACAAAGATCGGTTATAATAAGGGAATGGGTAATTTTATCGTTATCCGCCACTACAACGGCTATACGACCCGGTATTATCACATGTCAAAATTTGCTAAAAAAATGAAAAAAAACAGGAAAGTTGTCCAGGGTGATGTCATCGGGTATGTTGGCAAAACAGGATATGCCACCGGCCCCCACCTCTGTTTCAGGATGATAAAAAACGGGAAACATGTTGATCCTTTAACCTACCGGGCGCCTTCAGCCAAACCCGTTAATCCGGATGAAATGGAAATTTTCCAGTCTGAAACCCTGGCATTGTCCCGGCAGATTCTTACGGCCAGCCAGACAGTGTCCTCAGAAAAGCCCGCCACGTAACGCGTCCTTTAAAAATTGTCCCCCTCCTTTTGTTTTTTTCATAGAAAAAAGCATTTCTCTTTTCATCAGGGAAACAATGGATTACCATGCGCTATGATCTGTTTACCTTTTTAAAAAAAGGGGGGGGTATGCCTGAGGCCCATGTGGGTATTCAACTTGAAAAAGCCTTTGAGGGTTCCGGCCAGAAAAAAGCGATTTCTTTTTACAGGGGAAGCCGGCTGGAAACCAGCATCACCTATGCGTCGCTTGATGAGCAGATCACTCTTTTTACCCGATATCTTTGCTCCCGGGACCAATCCACCCAACTCCTGAAAAAAGGGGACAGGGTGATCCTGCTGATGGAAAAATCTATAATCTGGGTTGTGGCATACTTTAGTCTTCTTCGGCTGGGAATGGTGGCAGTCCCGTTAAATCCGGGATTTAAAAAACAGGAGCTTGCATACCTGATCAAAGATTCGGCACCGGCCCTGATCCTGGCGGACCTGGAAAGAAAAGCCGGTCTTGAAGAAATCAAACCGGGATGTTCCGTGATTGACATCCCGACCCACATCCCGTTTGAAACGCTTGATTTTTTCACAAATAAGTTTCCCGGTCCCGGCAACATCCACATTGATTCGGATGATCCGGCACTTATCATTTATACTTCAGGCACCACCGGCAATCCAAAGGGAGCGGTGCTGACCCATGGAAACCTGGGATATGACGCGGCAAATATAATTGGCGCCTGGGAGCTGTCAAAGGATGATGTGCTCTGCCACAGCCTGCCGCTGTTCCACATTCACGGGCTCTGTTTTGCCCTTCACACCGCTATTATCAGCGGGGCGCACATTGTTATGACAGACAGGTTTTCAGCGGATGTGGTTCTTGAACGCTTGTCATCACGCACCACAGGACAGACTGTTTCCGTCTTCATGGGGGTCCCGACCATGTATACACGTTTAATAGATTGTATCGCAGACCAGAGGATCGATTTTTCCCATCTGCGTCTTTTAACCTGTGGATCTGCCCCGTTATTGGAGCGTTTATTTGAAAAGATAAATACCCTTTTTGGAAAAGAGCCGGTGGAGCGGGAGGGGATGTCGGAAACCGGCATGAATTTTTCAAACCCCCTGCACGGTCAAAAAAAACCCGGCAGCATCGGTCTGCCAATGCCCAATGTGGCGGTGCGGGTGGTTGACCCTGACACAAAAAACGACGTGGTGCCGGGAAATATCGGGGAATTCTGGCTGAAAAGCCCGTCCATTATTGATGAATACTTCAAAAAACCGGATCAGACCAAACAGACCTTTGAAGGGCAGTGGTTTAAAACCGGGGACCTGGGAAGGATAGATCCGGACGGATATTACTTTTTAACCGATCGAATCAAGCATATCATCATCACCGGCGGGGAAAATGTATCTGCAAAAGAGGTGGAGTCTGTCATCAATGAGATCGAGGGTGTTAAAGAATCTGCCGTGGTCGGCATTAAGGACCCTGAATGGGGTGAAAAAGTGGCGGCCCTGGTTCATGTCACCGGAAAGATATACCTTACGCCACCGGACATCATTGATGCCTGCAGACAAAAGCTACAGGGATATAAATGTCCCAAAACCGTGATTATTTCAAAAAGTATTCCCAAGAACAGCATGGGAAAGGTCCTTAAAGAATCGGTAAAGCAACTGTTTTTCCAGAATTTTCAGAAGTGAACACCCCGTTTTTTGACCTGCTCAATGCAATTTCAGGGTGATATCCGGTCTGTTTTTTGGGGCTGGTTTTAGGGTCTTGATATGAAAGTTTGATCGTGCTAAACTTTTTTCTCATTTTTTTAATTATTTTAAAAAACCGAGATCCCATAAGGTTTAAGGAGAAAGAGAACAAAAAACAATGTCGCCGCAAATGGAAAATAAAGTTAAAGAAGAAGTGGCTGCTCTCAACCTGGGCAATAAAATCAGAAACTTAAGAAAACATCGGGCACTGACCCTGCAGGAAGTATCTGACCTGACCGGCTTGTCAAAGCCTTTGCTTTCGCAGATAGAGAATAATATTGCAGCGCCTCCCATTGCCACCTTGATTAAAATATCCACGGCACTGGGTGTAAAAATCAGTCATTTTTTTCGAGATCATGAAATGGGCGACCGCATTGTGGTGGTCAAAAAAAATGAACGCTATAGTGTAAAAAAGTTGTTTCATCATAAAAATGAATCCAAGGTGGGATACCGGTGGGAATCTTTGGCCTATCCCATGGTGGGAAAACAGATGGAGCCTTTTATTGTGGAAATTGAACCCAGGGATGAGAATGAAATGCTCTACAACGATCATAAAGGGGAAGAGTTTCATTTTGTGATGGAAGGCAAGGTTGAGTTTCGAAGTGCGGAGCAGACCCATATCCTTGAAAAAGGGGACAGCCTATATTTTGATTCCAGCATTCCCCACGCCCTGCGCGGAGTTGATGGTGTGGCAAAATCACTGATTATTATCTTTGCACCCAAATAGCGTTTGAACGGCTCGTAGAGGAGCAAAGCTCACAAACTCACCCATCTGCTGCGTTGCTGCAAAATCCTGCCAAATTATAAATCGGGCCTCATGTACAGTAGTACACTCCGGTTTCAGGATTTCTTGTGCCTTGCATATGGGCAACTTTTCGCCGAAACACAGGTTTTCGGTCAGGCACTAAATAGTGATATATAGCAAATCGTAAAACTTAAAAGCCGGTTAAAAACCGGCTTTTTTTCTATTTTATTTCGTTATGAACTTTTTGGACTATCCGGATGTAATGAGAATGGATGCCGACTGGGTTGCCGGATTCGTCACCTCTTTGAACTGACTGTTATAAACGGATTTTTCAACAACAAGCCTGGCTAGTTTTCCTTGAATGATGGTTCCTTTTTCGCACTCATTTTTTATTCTTATAGCACAATTTGATTGAGAAACTGAATTTAAATGCCGGGATATTAGCTTGGCTTTTAACGCCTGAAGGTTGCTGATTTCGCTTTCTATTTTTTCAATTTCTTCTGATGCGCCCCCCACTTCCGCCTCCAGGGCTGCCAACCGGGATTTATACTGAATTTCAATGTGTTCAATAGTTGAAACACCGTCTTCATCTCCTGCTTCAGTTTCCGATTCGCTTACCGTTTCAGTTTCTGCTTGTGTTTGGTTTTTCGTTTCAAGCTGTTTTTTAATCTGTTCTAACAGGTCTTCAAGGGACATATTTTTTGATGACATTATCATCCGGTTAAAAAAAGTCATGCCGTTTTCTGTTTCCGGTAATTTAAGATAGTAGGCCTTAATGGATGAAAAGTCAGGCAGCCGGTTCAGGTACCGGATTTTTTTTTCAAGTGTCTCGTGTTGATAAAGCTCTGGTGCATCAATTATTTCAACAAGGTTGTTCAATATGTCCTGTTCCATCTGCCGGGTCTCTTCTTTTTCAAGCTCTGTTTTGTATTCTTGCGTCAACACGGCAATTTCGGCCTCTTTTTTTAATACAGGCAGTTCCGCTTTTTTGGTTTCAATTGTATTGTCCAGGGCAATGGTTTTATCCCCGGGCTCAAGGCCGAATAGCAGTGTGGAAGGTTTTTCTTTACCCTTGACCACATCCTTGATTGTCATCCCTTTAAACGCAAGCAGTTCGGATCCGACAACCTGAGAATTGAAGGCTATAATTTCACCTTTTGCCTGAATTTTCGTGTTGATGATAGATTTGGAAACGTTAACCGACCCCTGGCATAAAACAGCTGTCTGATCATCGGGCTTGTCATCCTCTTGTTTTTCCTGGGTTCGGATCTCCCCTTTTACCTCAATGTCACCGGTGCATATCACGCACCCGTGAAGATTTCCGCGAAGCAGCAGGGAGTGGCATCGTAACACGGCACCCGGGGCAATGTCACCGTTGATTTCTACATCTTGGGACACATAATTTTCCTTGGTGTCATAGCTGATGCTGCCGTTAATGGTTTTGATCCGGCTTTTTTGTTCAATTGTTTCAACCACCAGGGTGGTGTCGTTTATCAAAACAGGGCAGCCATCAATGCGGGCAAAAAAATTTTTGCCTTTTCGAATAACACCGCTTCCGGCATTAAACGGGCAGGTACCGGGTTTGCCCGGCTGGATAGGTTTTCCCAGGACGTCTTTTCCCGGTTTCCCGTTTTTTCCCGGTATGATGGCAGCCAGAAGAGCCCCTTTCTTTACAAGAATGGAATCGTTTTCAACCTGCTCGTCCCCATTCTCCTTTGCATCACTCTCACTGTCGCCGTCAGCCACAGTTTTGTCTTCTTTTTCTTTGTTATTTTCTTCGATGTTCTCTTTTTCAGCGTCCTCTCCGTTGTCTGCCTCAACCGCATCATTTTCCGGTACATCCGATTCTGGGTCATCCGGTTTTTTTTCCGGCTCGGTTTCCTGGCCGGCCTCTTTGTCATCCCCGGTTTCCACCTGATCGGAATCGGCCATGGCAGACTCTTGCGACGCTTTGGTAAATTCATTTTCAAAAGTAAACCGGATGTCCTCATCAACAGGCGGTTTGGGTGCAATCCCTCTGGCAACAAGGACCTCTTTGTTTATTTCAGCTTTTTGAAGAAATTCTTCTAAAACAGCATCATTGACGATCCCAAAGATAACCCCCACCCGTCTGAGCCAGAGAAGAAATTCATACGTGGGAATCACCTCGTCTGATTCGGCTGTCTTTTTTACAAATACTTCAACACCGCCCTCATTAATAGTGTATGTGAGCAGGCGATTGAGTTTTTTAGAAATTTTTATTTCCGATTTAAACGTGTACAGGGCGTTTTCAAGGTCAAGCCTTCTTTTTTCAAACAATTTTTGTTCTACCAGTATCGGCTCGATATCGTCATCAGACAAATCAGCAGTTTCCTGGAGGATCTGTCCTATAAAGCGCGCTTTTTTCTGCGCGCTTTTTTCTTCTTCTTGAATTTCAAGGGCCGCATTGACCTGCTCAATGGTTACCAGTTCATTTTTGATGGCAAGAACGCCGAACCGTTTGTTGACGGCATCCTTTTGCAGCAGCGTTGTGCCGATGTGATTTAAGGCGTCAAAAAGATTCTCATTTTTAATGCGGTTTTGTGTCAACAATATGGAGACCCTGTCGCTCTGGGTAATCGACTTGTTGTCAATCAAAACGTCACCAATCGGCATGTTGATACGGTATTTTGTAAAGTAGTCTTCCTGGTATTTAAGCGCCTTGGCCACATCCTGTTTTGTGGCAAGTTTGTTGGCCACGGCAATTTTCCCGAATTGAAGGTCCAGACACAGGGTTTGCAGATGCTCGTCAAAGATGCTTAGAATCGCTAATTCTTCATCCCCGACAAGATTCTCCTGTTGGAAGATGTCGGTTATACTGGTATGCAAATATTGTTCAGGTTGATCTTCGAGCTTTGTAATGATTTTTTCTTTTTCATCGGGATCAATGGACAGGTAGTCAAAGGCCAGGTCAAGGATGCGTTTAAGCTGTTCAGATGTAAATGAGCCTGCTATGGGTTCCATGACACTCCATATGGTATGTTGAAAAGAAATAAGGCAACCCCTAATAATAGCCTTTTGTTCCGATTTCCTGCACCTTGAACTCAAAACAAAATTTTAATTATCAGCGATACCCATAATGCTAACGTTGTGGTGAATATAAATTTAAGATTACATCAAAAACCGATACAGTGCAAAAAAAATGTCCATATGATTTGATTTTCCTGTGAAAAACAAAGAACCGTGGTTTTTATAATTTTACACTATAATGGGTCTAAATGCCTGGGTGGGGCTCCGGGGCCGGGGTTTTTAATGCGATTTTATACCCCGATCTCTTTTTTCCACCAAAATCCACCAGAATCATACCGGAGAATTTTTTGTTTCTATAGACCTCCACCCTGAAAACAGACCCTTTTTTATCAATGGAGTATCTTTTTAGGATCTCCTCTTTTTTGACGATGAGACCGGCTTCATTGGATCTGTCCTTTTGCGTGTACCCGATGATATTTACACGGTGATGTTCAAGAGCAGGTATACGAAACCAGTTTTTAACAGGAACAATACCGCCGAAAGGTACGGTCCGGGTATGGCCGTCAATGGTCATTTTTATGTTGTTTAAACCAAAATCATAGTCAAAGTACTGGGGGGACAGGTGTGTCATCCGCCGGTTCCCGTGAATAACACTGAAAGCATCTCCGGTGGGGATAATGGTCATCAACGGATGGCTGACGGTGAACTTGAGGCCTGAATTCTTTTGCAATGGAATAAAAGCCAGCCGTTTTCTGATGTCTTCAATGGGCAACAGGATTTTCTGATGATTGAATGCCACCTGAATATCGGCGTCAATGGCCTTTTTAATATGATGCCGGGACAGTTTAAACTGCCGTTTGTACAAAATACCGGCCTGTCTGAAAAAGGACTCTATTGCCAGAAGGTGGTAATAGGTTCTTTTGGGTGTCAGGAAAGATTTGCTGGCTTCAATACCGAATGCGGCTTTGTTGTTTTTAATGGCGAACCAGGTCAGGGTTTTGGCCATCTCACTGTTTCCCTTATCGGTTTGGGTGTTGTTGACCAAAGAATGCTCTTCCTGATTGATAAGGTTCTGGTTTACCTGGCTTACAATTTTCCGGGCTGTTAAGGCCAGGTTGGGAAAAGCTCCCCTGTCCATTTGGGGCTGGTCTATAATGATACATTGGCCCCATCGCCGGGGATTTCTCATTTTATCCATGTATTCATGGCGGAAATATCCGGATCCGTCATGCAGATTGAGCACAAGATTGACCTGGGGGTCGACAATTAACTCTTTAATGCGGCGGATGGTTCTAAACTCAGGGTCCGTGGGATGAAGCCGGTCAAATTTTCGGTTCAGGTCCCCAAAGACACCCCGGGAGCGTTTGATAATACTCAGGAAATTGAGATTGGGAACAACCCACACGCTGCCGGACAGAATTTTATACTGGGTGATGATCAGGGCGGCAGCATTAAACCCGCCGGGCTCATCCCCCTGGATGCCGCCGACAATCAGGATCGTGTTTCCGGGCCTTTTGCTATCCAGTTTATGGATACTGAAATCAGGAATTTTCAAGGCGTCAGCATGGCCGGCGGATGCCAGCACCAAAACGATCAGGCCTGCCCCTAAAATAATATGGAAAAACGGTAGTCTATACCACTTCAATGTGCCAGGGTTCAAATCTTACACCAAGATCATTATCACGTTCATATCTGAATTTAATATATCCAAGGTCAGTCAGTTTTTTATAAACAGCTGTCTGGGTAAACCGTTCTGTAAAATTATGGATACCGTATCCTTTCTGTCCCACATCAAAATCTCCCACACCATGAAAGGAGTAGCCCGGGGGTGCCAGAGACCGTGATGCCATTGAAAGATTGCCACGGCTTTTTTTAGCCTTGTTCAAAAACAGCAAAAACTGTTTCATAACACTTCTAACACCGGATGTAAGGACCACATCCCGGCCGACCTGTTGTGTGATTCTGTCATACATCTCAATGGGTTTGCCCCGGTAAAGGTAGTTGCCGGTGTATGGGATTTTTTTGACATCTTTTTTATTTATTTTTGTTGTGAGGTTTTTGATGGGCTTTTCACCCATGAAACCATATGATTGTACCTGCGAATAAAAAATCGATTCAAGGAAATCCAGCTCTTTTTTTGAGAAAGAGCCCACGCGTGAATATGATTTTGAAATGCGGATAGCCTGATCAAAATCAAGCAGGGAAAAATTGGCATAGCCCACGGTGGCCTGAAGTTTTTTTAACCGGCGCAGCGATGACCCAAGCAGATTGACCTGTTCGGAATTTAAAAAGACGTCCTCACTAAAGACCGTATCAAACATCTTGCTTTTGGCCAACCGGTCTTTGATGTGGGAATCCACAGTCATAAAGGTGTTTTTTTGTGACGGCTCTATTACGCCTGCAAATGCGGGCGGGGCACACAGGGTTAAGGCCAGGGCTGTCTGTTTTAAAAAGGTTCGTCTATCCATTGTTCAAATTCTGCATATTCAAGATTGAATTCTTGTTAACAATTTTCTGGTGTCTATAAAATATACTGATTCTTTGTTTGCAGGCAAGGTTATTTTTGGGTTTCGCATATTTGTAAAAGAATCGATGGTTTAAAAAAAGCGTGATATCTTTATTCAGATGGTTTAAAACCACCTATTTTGTGGCCATGCTCGGTAACATCATAAAGGGGACTTTTTGTCAGGATATGAAAAAATTGGATCAATTGACCATTGGAGATCGTCTGTTCAACATTCGGCAACTTGAACACCAAAGCTGTTTGTTCTTTGAGAAATTCGGATCCGGAACACTGCTTGGGAGATCGGTTTTTGCAAGTCTTAAAAAAAAGGGACATGCCCTGGATTTTGACGATATTCTTGTCGGATGCGGATATGAGGATGATCTGCAAAATTTTTTTAAAGCGCTTTTGACACAAATGTTCTCACAGTCGGGGAAACCTGTCACGATAAACAAGATCAAAATCCCGCTGTTGTACCTGTACCATCTTTTGCAGATCCTATTACCCGGAAATGCTCTTCACAGGATAAGTTGTGTGGATCAGCTGGAAGAACTGGGCGTATTCACCAATATGGAAAAAAGACCGGACATTGCACAGGTTATTGACCAATACCCGGTCCGGCTGTCCGATCATGTCATCCGGCAGGCCATGGTGTCTGATAATGTGGCAAAACAATACCTGCCCTTTGCAGCGGAACTGGACACCACAGGCGAACCCATCACCTTTGACGGTCACTTGAAACATGGTGTTTTTGAGCAGATGTACGAAAACCGGGTCATTTTTCTGCTGGATATGAAGTGTCCTGTCTTTTGCCGGTTCTGTTTTCGAAAACATAAAACCACCCGAAAGGAAATGACACCCCGCGTCTCAGATGTCCGGCGCGCCGTGGAAAAAGTAATACGCCGACCCGCCATCAGGGAGGTGTTGATTACCGGCGGAGAGCCAATGGTGAACCGGCCAAACCTTGATGCCGCACTTGAGGGGTTGAAAAAAGCAGACCATGTCGATGTGATCCGGATTGCCACACGGTCAATAGCCTATTATCCGGATCTTTTTTTAAAAAACAACCAAGCGTATATTCACTATCTTGTTGAGAAAAACAGGCAATTGAAAGAGTGTGGCAAACGCATTGAAATGGGGATTCATTTTGTCCATCCGGATGAGGTCACTGTTCAAAGCCTTGAGATTATCACCGCACTGGTTAAAAACGGTGTTCAGGTTTATGTGCAGACCCCTTTTTTGAACACCTTGAACACAACCGGCAGAGAACTGGCACAATTGTTTAGTCTGCTGCGCAATGCCGGGGCAAAGATCTATTATATATTTGCCCCGTGCAGCCCCATTCACGGTACCAAACCGTATTGGGCCCCTATTTCATCATCCATCAAGGCCCTGGACGAATTGCGAAATAGTGTTTCCGACAGGAGCATACCCAAACTATGCACGGCCACGCCTTTAGGGAAAATAGAGTGGGGCACCAGTGGCTGGGCCGCTGAAAAGGACAGCGAAAACCCACAGTTCGTCTGGATCAGAACTCCTTACACCCGGGACTATTTTCAGCAGTTTGTCAAAGAAGAGAAGAGGATGCCGGTATGCAGACAGAACACAGAAGGGACCCTTGATGCCAGGTTCCGGGTGGATATGGGGGATAATGCCCTGTTTGCCGGTAACCGGCCATTAAAAAAGAAAAAGCCTGATGTTAACACCGGGCAGGGTCACCCCCTAATAAAATCCCGGGTTCTTTCGGATCTTTTAACGACACCCCCATTACAACCGTCCTTCATGCCGGTTCCGGACAGGGCGATTTCCCGGATTCATCCGTCAGTTCTTGAAATGAATATGGCTGCCGGTAAAAAGGCCATGGATTATCTTGAAGAACACCCTGTGATAACCGATGTCATTCTTCACCTGGAAGCCGGGGATTTTGATGCTCCCGAAGCTGTCATAACCAGGATCAATCAGATCAAAGACAGCTCTCAGGTGACATGCCTTCGTTTGTCCTGCCCCCAAATTAACCCCTGTCCCGCGCTTTTTACCAAAGCGTGGATCACTGCGCTGGCCCAGGTCATGGACTTTTCTGTTTCAACCCCCTTCAGGGTGGAGGTGGAAACCTGGTTTTTAGATCCCGGTGAAACTGGGGCACCCCATGAAAAGCTTGCGGCTCAATTGATTTCAAGGGGGATTAATATATATGCTAATGTTGTGCTGGTGAAAAATATTAATGATACGCCGCAAAGAATCGTTGAACTGGCCTGCCGGCTTCGAAAAGCATCCATTGAATTTCATCACCTTGTTGTGGACGGTCATGCGGTTCATAAAAAATACAACAGGCCAACCGTTGTGGATGACAGCCGGCTGATCGATATCGCCTCTCATATTCGAAGATCATGCTCCGGCAGGCAGATTCCTTTGTATGTTATTCAAACACCCAAGGGTATAAGACAGATCGATGTGACGCGTTCTTTTGAAAAGGTGTAAACCGGTGCGGATTCTGCCTTTTCATTGGAAATCCTGCCGCTTTACCGCCGGACGTGAAATACCTTATCCAGAAAAGTTTCCATGGGGCAGAACTTGGTAAAGGCGGACTGTAACAGGTTCAATCCCACAAAGGCTGTAAAATAAAGCCAAAGGGGTGAATGAACCTGTGAGAGCACAAGAGAAACCAGAATAAAAAGTCCGGCAATCGCCCGGATGGCTTGTTCCATCTTCATATCAATCGTTTCCTTTTTTTTCATAAACATGGCAATAAACAGCATAATAGGTCACAGGGATAACCAAAAGCGTAAATAATGTGGATGCCATAAGCCCGAAAATCAGTGCCCAGGCAAGTCCTGAAAAAACCGGATCCAGGGTGATGGGAAAGGCGCCGATGGCGGTGGTAAGCGCCGTTAACAGGATGGGGCGCATCCTGACAACCCCGCTTTTTAATATGGCATCTTTAAAGGTCTCCCCGGTTTTGACCGCTTCCTGTATAAACTCAATCAGCACCAGGGAATTTCGAATCACGATGCCGCCAAGGGCAATCATCCCGATCATGCTGGTGGCGGTAAAAAATATCGGATCGCTGAAACCGCCCGCATTTTGCGTAAACAGATTTAAAATAAAAAACCCCGGCATAATACCCAGAATTGTCAGGGGAATGGCCATCATAATCAACAGCGGCATAAAATAAGATCCCGTATTGATCACCAGGATAAAATAGATGCCGATCAGAGCGGCCGCAAAGGCCAGGCCCATATCACGGAAAACTCTTAAGGTGATTTTCCACTCCCCTTCTCCTGCCCACTGGACCCGGATACCTTCTTTGACCTTGATTTTTTTCAGCGTCTTCATCATGTCCAGGACCGCTTCCCCGGGAGGGCGTCCGGCCATCTCTCCAATGACATAGGCCACCGGTGCCAGATTCTTGTGGTAAATGGGCTTATTGTTCCGGGTGTCCCGAATATGGATCAGCTCTGCCAGTGGAATCATTTTTCCCTTAACGGACCGGATGGGTATGTGGGAGATGGAAATCATGTCAGAGCGCTTGTTCCGGGGTAAAACCACCTTAATCCACAAAGGATTTCTTTCAGTATCCAGGTGGAGGCTGGCCGGCGTGATACCGCTGACCGCACTTTTAAGTGCATTTAAAATGGTCTGGGTGTTAATGCCGTGAAGGGCTGCTTTTTCCCGGTCAACCACAATATCGATCCGTTGACTGCTCTCTTCGGTCATGATCTGGACATCGGTGACAAACTTCTCTTTTTCCATGACAGCCTTTACATGCTGTGCCCCCTTCAAAAGATCTTCATAGCTATTGTCATGATCACCGTAAATTTCCGCCACCAGGGTCGATAAGACCGGGGGACCCGGTGGCACTTCCACCAGCTGGATCTCTGCCCTGTTATCCCGGGCGATTTTTTCCAGATCCTTGCGGATGCGCAGCAGGATGGTATGGCTTTGCTGGGTACGCCTGGACTTGTGAGCCAGGTTTACCCGGATATCCGCCAGGTGGCTGCTGTTCCGGATAAAGTAATGGCGCACCATGCCGTTAAAATCCATGGGCGAGGAGATTCCGGTGTAGGAGACAAAGCTGACCACTTCATTGACGGTTTCAAGATAAGACTCAAAGTTTCTGACCACCCGGTCGGTGGCTTCAAGGGAAGTGCCTTCGGGCATATCAATGACGATCTGGAATTCATTTTTATTGTCAAAGGGTAGAAGCTTTAAAGGCACCAGACGGAATATGGCCAGGGAACAGGATCCGGCAAGCATGATCAGCACCGCAGCCAGAAGGCCGTATCGCATACTTTTTCTGTTTAAAAACGGTGTAAGAATGAATGTGTAGATCCGGGAAAGGATTTGACCGCTTTTTTTAGGAGACGTTTTTTTCTTTTCAGGTGTTTTTAACCCGGAGGCTTTTAACTTTGGTGCTTTTAACTTTGGTGCTTTTAACAGGTGATAGGAGATCCAGGGAACAATGGTCAGGGCACACACGGTTGAAAAGGTCACTGTCAGGGGGACATTGACAGCCATGGGGGCCATATAGGGGCCCATCATGCCGGTGATGAAAAACAAAGGAGTAAAGCAGACAATAATGGCAATGGTGGACATGATCACCGGTGGCAGAACTTCCATCACCGCAAACAGCGTGGCTTCAAAGGGCTGGGTTACGTTTTGCCTGATGTGCCGCTGGATATTATCCACATTGGTAATGGGGTCATCCACCACCAGTCCCAAAGAGAGAATCAGTGCAAACAAGGTGACCCGGTTAATGGTATAGCCGAACAGGTAGTTCACGAACAGTGCCAGAGAAAAGGAGATGGGAACAGCCAGGGCCACGACACACGCCTCACGCGGGCCAAGGGTAATGGCAAGCAGGATCACCACACTGATAATGGCGAACCCCAGAGAGCCCAGCAACTCATTGACCTTGGCCTGGGCGGTCCTGCCGTGGTTTCGGGTTACTTCAATCTGTATATTGTCCGGAACAACCGACTGCTTTAAGTGTTCAACCTCTTCAAGGATACTTTGAGTCACCTTTACGGCATTGGTTCCTTTTTTCTTTGAAAAAGCCAGTGTTACACAAGGAGCGGATGATTGGATGGTTTCATTGTCAGGATATTTTTGTTTATGGTAATTGGAAAATCCGATTCTGGTATATTGGTCAGGCTCCTGGGGGCCGTCTATGATCGTTGCCACATCTTCAAGAAAGATTGGTTTATCTTTTCGGCCGGACACTACCAGTTCTTTTACCTCATCCACGGTGGTTAAAAACGATGAACTGGTCAGCGTGACCCGGGCGTTGTTTTTATTGAAAGTTCCGGCTTCAACCGAGGCATCCGCCCCTTTCAATGCCTTTTCAATGTCGTTGATGGTAACGCCAAAACCTTTCATGAGCAAGGGGTCCAACTCCACGCGGACCTGCCTTTTCCGGCCGCCGAACATTTGTGACCGGGATATGTTTTCAAGCCGGGACAACCGGGTCATGACCTCTTCTCCCACCCGCCCAAGCTCGTGGTCACTGTATTTTTTGCTGAAAAGGGTGAGTGTTAAAATGGGAACGTCGTCTATTTCAATGGGCTTTACCAGCCAATTGGTAACAATGGGGGGGACCCGGTCAAGATTCATCTGGATTTTATTATGCAGCTTTACAATGGCATTTTCCCGGTCTTCCCCCACAAAGAACCGGACCGTGACAACGGCCTTTTCCCGGGTGGACATGGAGTAGACATATTCTACGCCGTCAATTTCCCACAATAGTTTTTCCAGGGGTGTGGCCACCAGTTTCTCTATCTCCTCAGGGCTTGCGCCGGGCGCCTCCACATAAATGTCGGCCATGGGCACCACAATCTGAGGTTCCTCTTCTTTGGGGGTGATAAAAATACTGAATGCCCCAAGGCATAAAGAGATGATAATCAGCATGATGGACAGTTGTGACCCCAAAAACAGCCTGACAATCCGGGTGAGGAGCGTATCTTTTGGCGATGTCATTTTAGTCATTATATCCAATGTTTTCATTTCCCGTCAGGCCTGCCAGCACCTCGATTTTATCAGCATGGACCTTACCGGTTTTAATGTATACCGACTGCCAGGAAGATTTGGTTTTAACCCATATCATTTCAAGCTGCCCCACACGGCGAACCGCTTTTAGGGGAATAAGCAGTGTTTTATCGGATTCCACCGGGATCATCAGCCGTCCGAACATTCCGGGATAGATCCCGGGAATCACGGGCAGGGCGGCCTTAACAAGAAAAGTGCGTGTGGCAGGGTCTGCATAGGGAACGATTTCTTGGATGGTGGACATTACCTTCTTGTTGATGGTCTGCACAAAAACCGGGTAGGACTGGCCCACTTTTACCCGGCTGATCAGGCCTTCCCTGACACTGGCCTCCAAACGAAGTGCACCACTTGTCTGGATCACCAGCAATGGTTTGCCCGGAACCGCCAGGTCACCTGGATCTGCCATTCTTTCAGCAACCAGTCCGTCCGCCGGAGAGGTGATCTTTGTGTAGCCTCGCGCAATCTTTGCCTCCTTGACAATTTGAATGGCTTTTCGAATGGATGATTTGGCAGCAAGTTCTGCCTGCTGCACTTTTCCAAGACGGGCCTGCGCCTGTAAAAAATTTGATTTGTCATTTTCAAGCTTTTGAGATGAAACAATGCCGGCGTCAAACAATTTTATGGTTCTATTGTAAGCGGCCTTGGCCTGGTCAAGACCGGCCCTGGCCTCATCCATGCTCCTGCGGGTCTGGGAGAGCTGCTTTTTGGCAACGCTTAAACCCTCTTTGGACTGTTTAAACCGGGTGTCCAGTTGTCTGGCATCCAGTTCGATCACCACCTGGTCTTTTTTTACTGTCTTGCCCGGCGTGAATAACACAGTCAGTATCCGGGATGCGACCTGGGCTTCGATCACCGACTCGGTCAATGGACGGATCGTTCCCACGGCTTCATATACCTGGCTCACATTAGCGGTTTCCACCTGCGCTGTGTATTGAAGGGAGGGATTTTGATTCTGTGATTGCGAAACCCCCGGGGGTATGGAGTCGTTTTGACAGGCCGCAAAGAGGGTGCAGGCGGTAAAAATCAATATCAAAGGAAACATTTTTTTCATGATTCAACTTCCTTTTAAGTTGTTCGTCAGGGGTATAGCCCTGATAGTTCCTGAACAGATTGTATGCTATGGGGCATTATCGTCAACCCACAGTGTGGTATTTACGATAATAATCGTACAAAAAAAGAAGAGGGTTCCTTAAAACAAATTAAATGAATGTGCGATACAAAAACGGATATAAGAATGATCTGATATGCGGGCAAAAACCCGGCGTTTATTGTTTTTTAGCTTTCCAGGTCCATGTAAGGCCCCGGGTGTTCCAGCCTTTGCCTTCCATAATATTTCCCGAAATGACACCCTGCCGTTCCGAGTATTTTTTATTGGTTTCCATATAAATTTCGTTTCCGGTCTGCTTCCATGTGCCGTTTCGATAAACACCGGTGGGGGACTTGTATTGAAGGATGCCGCCTGTTTCAAAGGTGTATTCATAATAATCACCTTTGGAATCCGTCCCTGCCCAGGTGGTCCCGGCAAGGTTTCGCAAGGCAGAATTGGCCTGCTTGGCCGTGACAAGGCAGGGAAGCGTTATAAAAATCAATATGATCGGTATCAAAAGGTATTTTTTCATTTTTTGTTTCCCTTTTTGGGCTATCGATAATCTTTATAATTGATTTCGTATTTGCCGGCCTTGTATGAAAATTTTCGTACGGTGATCCCGATCAGCTTGGCGGCTTTTTTGATATTGCCCCGGGTATTTTTTAAAGAGTCCATCAGGATCTCTTTTTCAAGGTTGCCCACGGCATTTTCAAGTGATAAAGGAAGTGTCTTTGTTTTGGTGCCGGTCTGGAGGGTGGCTGGCAGATGGTAGCTGTGAATGGCGCCTTCGTTGGATAAAAGAGTGGCCCGCTCAATGCAGTTTTCAAGTTCCCGGACATTCCCGGGCCAGTGGTACTCCATCATCATGTCAATGGCCGGTGTGGTAATCCTTTTTATGTCCTTTCCATGCGTTTTCCGGTATTTTTCAAGAAAGTGGTCCGCCAGAAGAATGATATCTGTTTTGCGCATCCTAAGGCTTGGAATATAGATCGGGAAAACATTGAGCCTGAAATATAGATCATCCCTGAACCGTCCCTGCTGCACCATCTCTTCCAGGTTTGAATTGGTGGCGGCAACAATTCTTACATCGCTTTTAATAGGGCGGTAACCGCCCACGCGTTCAAATTCTTTTTCCTGGAGAACCCTGAGCAGCTTCACCTGGGCAGACAGGTCCATATTGCCGATTTCATCTAAAAACAACGTGCCTTTGTCCGCCATTTCAAACTTGCCTTTCTTCAACCGGGAAGCCCCTGTAAAGGCTCCTTTTTCATGACCGAACAATTCGCTTTCAATCAGGTTTTCAGGGATGGCCGCGCAATTGATCTTAATAAAGGGTTTCTGGTTCCTGTCACTGTTGTAGTGGATGGAGTTGGCCACAAGCTCTTTTCCCGTACCGCTTTCACCGCGGATCAGAACGGTTGCAGATGATGCCGACACCTGGGATATCATCTGCATCACTTCTCTCATTTTGTTGGAATTGCCAATGATATTGGTAAAGCTGTACCTGTTTTCAAGTTCGCCTTTCAACCGGATATTTTCTGTTTTCAACTGCTCTTTTTCTACCCGGATATTTTCAATATTGATCACATGGTGGGCCACCATGGCCGCAACAACGGTGAGTAGTTTTTCTCCATGATCAAGACTTTTTTTCCCCTCAAAGGGGCGGTCGGCGCTGATGGCCCCAACCACCCGGTTATCTTTTTTAATCGGCACGCAGATATAGGAGTAATCCTGTCCGTCGACAACTTCCCGGGAATGGGTTTTATCAAGAAATAGAGGCTCTTCACTGATTCGGGGAACCACGGCAGGCTCGCCGCTCTGGATCACCCTGCCGATGATGCCTTCTCCGGGCAGGTATTTGATTTTTTTAATGGTCTTCTCACTGATGCCGTGGGCGATTTCAATCCTGATTTCCCCGGTTTCGGAGTTGGTTAAAAATATAATTCCGCGGATCAGGTTTAAAGAGTCGGAAAGGACACTTAACACCTTGAACAGTGACTTTTTCATGTCCATGTGCTGGTTTAAGGCCTCACTGATTTCATACAGCAAGGAGACTTTTTCAAAAGACTTCATTTTTATGGTCCATTATCCAAGATTAATTAATATTTTCTTTATGTTCCCATCCACTGAAATATGGGTCGGTATTATTGCATAATTCAAAAAAATATAACAAGAAGTTTCATAAAATTTGTTTGTCATAGCAATGATTATAACTTGATAAATTCAGGTATTAGTGGAATAATACACTCCTTTTTTAATATATCAACCTACAGAATGAAAACAGGTACTTGATGGACAGCGGTCAACCCGGAAATAAAACAAGAAAAAGAGACCCCGGCAAGACAATCGAGGTGCTGTTTAAAATTTCTGAAGCCGTCAGCAAGACCCGGAACCTTGAAGAACTCTACACCGTGATCCATGAAAGCCTGGATGAAATCCTGAACGTGGATAATTTTTATATTGCCATTCATCATCAGAAAAAAGACAGTATTACATTCCCCTACTATATCGATGAGATGGATGAAAAACCTGAGGAAATTACCGATTTCAGTCAACGCGCCTCTTCCACCGGTATGGTGATTAAAAATAAAAAGCCCATGATATTCTATGAACAGGATATTATTCAGCTGGCACGCAGGTTTCGGGAAAAAGCCATTGGAACGGTCTGCAAAATCTGGCTGGGAGCCCCCTTGATTATAAATGACAGGGTAAAAGGCGCCATTGTCATTCAAAGCTATAAATCTGCATCTGCCTACCGGAAAGAGGATCTTGATCTGTTAAATTCAGTGTCCCAGCATATCGCTCTGGCCATTGAACGAAAAGAATCGGAAGAGGCGATCAGTGAACAGGGAAAAGTGCTGAAAAAGATCCTGGAATCATCTCCGGTCGGCATTGCACTGGTTCAGAACAGGGTGTTCAAGTGGGTGAACAATGAAATGGTCCAGATGTTCGGTTATGATTCCAAAAAAGATTTTAAAGAAAAAAGCACCCAGATGATCTATGCGGATGAAAACGATTTTCAGATGACAGGTCAAACCATCTACTCAAGCCTGAATGACACCGGCACGGCTGATTACGAAATTGATCTGATAAGAAAGGATAAGACCTTTTTCCCGGGGCATATCCGTTTGAATTGTGATGATGTTGATGATCCCATGGCATGGACCATAGCCACCTTTACCGATATCTCCCAGCGTAAGGCAGCAGAAAAGGAAAAATATGAAAAAGAGCGGCTCCAGGGTGTTCTGGAGATGGCCGGTGCTGTCTGCCATGAGATAAACCAGCCGCTGCAGGCCATTCTCGGATATTCTGAGCTCCTGTTGATGGATCCGGGCATTGAAACCGAGGAAAATAATATTTTATCCATCAAATCCCAGGCATCCAGGCTGGGAAAAATCACCCGCAAGCTTTCCAATATCACCCATTATCGAACCGTGGATTATCCGGGGAATACTAAAATAGTCGATATCTGGGGTGCCAGCACCGATACGGAACACTAACCGGGATATTTTATGAAAGCATAAAAAGAATAATTCTTTCCCTGAATGTCTGGATATGATCTCTCAATGTTTGCTTTAAATTGCCTATATCCTTTTCCCTGAGAAATTGAATGATTTGATTATGTTCATCAATGACTGATTTAAAATGCTTTTCCAGAGGAAGCTCAGGATCAATAATGTTGTCATAGGACAAAAAGGATAACCGTTTTGCTTCATTTCTCACATCTGCAACAGCTCGGCTTAAAAATTCATTGTGAGAGCATTTGGCAAATTTCATGTGAAACATATGATTGGCTTCTGTCAATTCAAAGGTGTCATTTTTTTTCAAGGCTTTGGCCAGTCGTTTGTTGGCCTTCTCCATTTCAACTAAATTGGGTGTGATCTCCTTTGTCATGGCAAGATCGGCAATACCAAATTCGAGGATCCGCATGCTCTCAAACATGGCTTTTGCATTTTGGATAGTTATGGGGCGAACGATAACACCTTTTTTGGGATGGGACTCCACCATTCTTTCTCCGCGCAGTCTGACCAAGGCTTCACGAACCGGCGTCCTGCCGATATTCAGGTCGTCCACAAGCTGGTTTTCTTCCAGGTGTTGACTGGGCTTGTATTCCAAAGTGATGATTTTACGAATGATTGTTTCATAGGCAACGACTGCAAGGGGTTGTTTAGAGTTTTTTTGTGCTTTATTTGTCATGTTTCATGATATCCCTTTATTATTTAACTTTTTGAATATATAAAGAGTGCGGGTTCTGAAAGTTGCATCTAATGACATTTAAAATATCAATCTTTATAAATCTATAATAATATATTTGACATATATTTAATATTTGTCTCTATGTCAAGCGTATATTTTCAAAAAGCAACTTTAGTCGTTACTGAGAAATCTATGATTAAAATAACAAGGGTGGCTTCTATCCGGTGTTGGAACAGAAGCCACCATTTCTACTTGTTGCTTCATTGTTATTGAAAGTTTCCTCCCATTTCCAGTCCCAGATATAGGGCCTTTTTATTCATTTCCATAAAGCGTTTCGGGATAGTGTTTCCAAGCATTTCGAGAATGGATTCCGGGTGGATCAGCTTGGATATACCGATAAGAGCACCCAACATACAGATATTTAACACGATTGGTTTGCCTATTTCATTCATCACGGAATTATACATCGGAAGAACAATATGGTTGGCATCCACCTTTTTTTCAATGGTCACATATTTTGAGTCCACCAGTAATAGACCGCCCGGCCGGATAATCGGAG
>CAZLTD010000016.1:0-63843 GCA_964562385.1 uncultured Desulfobacula sp. | reverse complement strand
GTGACGCCGGGATTCTCCCGGCTGGGTTTGCCCGCCATGTCGGGCAAACAAAAAATGCCGGATGAAATGATTCATCCGGCATTTTATTTTACTGCACGTAAATATGCTGTAATTTAGTCTTCTTCAATTACAATTGCATCTTCTTCACAAACTTCTACGCAGCTTTCGCAACCCATGCATTCTTCGGCATTGACAGGAACAGATTTATCATCTTCCATTTCAAATACTTCTACAGGACATATGTCTACACATTCTTCGCAGCCAACACATTTTGCTTCATCAACGATTGGATTAAATGCCATTTTAATAATCTCCTTATAAATTTAACTTTAATTATTGTATAAACCCATTTTCTTACATTATTCTCTGTATAAAAAACGCATTTATAACATCTGTCGAACTAAAATCAAGTTTTTTATCACTTTAATCTCACCAGGCAGACAACCACCTGATTATCTGACAAATTAAAGTGTCTGTTTATTTCATTTCCTGAAAAAAAATTAAGTTTACACTGCCCTGTCAAAGAGCAGGTATCATTTACTATTGGATAATCCGCTCTTGGGATCTCATCTCCCGCCGCAGCACAGATCACCATATCTGCAAATGCCTGTTGCCATAATTTTTTATTTTCACAATCATTTTCATGCACTTTTATCCCATCGATGTCAAGGGCATTTACGCTGGTTTCACAAATTGATTCAAGATAGTCAAACACACCGTGGCTTGTGGTAACAAAAACAGGGGCTGTTTTAGTGGGGAACAAATCAGTCCGCAACATACAGGCAGCCCATGATATGATCCGATCTCGGGTCATCACCTGCCCCGGATCAAAGGGTTCTGGATGTTCAAGGAAAACGGTTTCACCAGTTTTGTCTTCTTCTCCCCGTAAAGAGGTAAACAAAGCATCTTTTGTCTTCTCTATGTCTGCCAGCTGCGCATTGATGCTGTCATTTTGAGAATCCCATAAATCGGCCATTTTCAAAAACAGCAGGCAACGGTCCTTATATTCCTGATCCGTCTGGTTTTTATCCACCGGGTTCATATTGCTGCTTTCATTTTCGGCAGAACCCTGATTATCCTTCAGGCGGGACTTGATTGCAGTGACCTGATTGTCACCCGTAAAATAGGGGTTGTCCTTTAGCAGCGCCTTTAGGTTGCGTTCATTGCCTTTATGAATCTTCACCCACTCAAGATATTGTATGAACTGCTGCTCAACCCTTGCCTCTGTTGGTCCGTCACAAGAGTGCACGACCATATTAGCGTTAGCGACATTTTCAGACGCCATTGGTTCTGCTGTGGCTGTTTTTAAAATTCCTGTCGCAAACCGGTTGATCTCTTCAAAAAAGACGTGAACAATTCTTTTTTCGGCTTTGGTCATATGGGTAAACGGGAATAAAATAAAGTTACTCATCATGCATCCACCTTTTTGTCATGGACAATCACACCCAGGCCGGCCAGTTTGTCCCGCAGTTCGTCAGCCCGTTTAAAATCTTTTTTCTCACGGGCTATTTTCCGCTGTTCCATCAACGCCAGAACAGGATCGGTATACGCCTGTTTTTTTTCAAACTTTAAAATTTTCAAAACCTGGTTTATCTCTTTAAATGTGTTGATAATTTTTTGTGCGCTATCCGGATCTATACGGTTGCGGTTAATCAACTGGTTAATATTTCTCACATTTGCAAGCAGAGAAGAGACCACGCCGGATATTTTCAAATCATCTTTCATGGACAAAACAAACCCCTGGCGGATATCATAAACCAATTGGTCAACGCCTTCAAACTCTCCGGTCTCGTTCATGTCACACGTGATGGCCCAAAGTGTTTGAAGACAGCGATTGATCTTATCCAGTGTATATTTCGCCTGTTTCAAAGACCGTTCAGACAGAACAAGGGTTTTCCGATAATGGTTTGAGATCAGAAAAAACCGGATGGTTTCCGTCTCCCATCCACTGTCTAAAAGTGTGTCAAGGCTGATGGACTCGATGTCATCACAGCCCAGAGAACCGTCATAGGAAACCGGGTCACAGTGCATCCAGTATTGTGCCAGCCCCGCACCCTGGGCAGCCTTTGCAATGGCGACCTCATTTTCATGGTGCGGGAATATCAATTCCCGGCTGCCGGTCTGAATATCAAATTGCGCCCCCAGGTATTTCATGGCAATGGCCGCACATTGCAGATGAAGGGAGGGCCTTACACTTCCCCACTGGGTTTTAACCCCCACACCGGTTTTCAGTTCTGAAAGCTTAACACGTTTGAGCAGTGTAAAATCCTTGGGATTACGCTTCTCATATTCATCAAGGTCAACCGTGGCACCGATCTTAATTTTTTCAAGGTTCACACGTGCGAAGTCCCCATATTCCGGCAGGCTTGAAATGTCAAAATACAATGAGTGCAGCTTTTCATATGCATGCTGTTTTTTTGTCAGGTTACGCGTCAGATCAATCATTTCATCAAAATGATCCGAGACTCTTGGATAGGCCTCGGCTTCCCGGATGTGCAACCGTGCCATATCTGACTTAAAGTGTCCAACAAACTCACTTGTAAACTGGTTCAGGGGTTTGCCGCATTGCTGCGCCCCCTGGATTGTCTTATCGTCATAATCCGTAATATTAACCACGTGATTAATATCAATATTATGATAGGCAATATACCGGATCAGCAGATCACTGAATGCATATCGGCGCAGCTGACCAATATGCAGGCGTCTATAAACGGTGGGCCCGCAGGTGTAAACCGTGACCTTGTCTTTCTCAAGCGCTTCAAACGGCTCTTTACGCTTGGAAAGAGAATTATGAACCGATAGTGCAATGGGATTTTCAACCGTAAAAAGGCTGGTGGATAGATACCGTTCCCCGCTATCAGGGAAAATTGCCACGACCACCCCTTTTTTAATATACCGGGCTTCTTCAACAGCAGCGGCCATGGCGGCACCGCTGCTCATCCCGACAAACAACCCTTCCTCCTTTGACAGTCTTCTTGCCATCTCAAAGGCTGTGTCATCATCAATATTTAGTTTGCCATCCAGCCGGGTCTTCTCCAGTAGTTCAGGGGTATACGACTCTTTCATGTTCTTTAACCCTTGAATTTTATGCCCCAGATAGGGTTCGGCACAGACAATGCGGATATCCTTTTTATATTCCTTAAGTCGTCTGGACAACCCCATCAGTGTACCGCTGGTACCGATCGTTGCCACAAGGGAGGTTACTTTTCCATCGGTCTGATCGATTATCTCAGGCCCGGTGGTATGGTAATGGGCTCTCCAGTTTGCCTCATTATTATACTGGTCCGTTAAAAAATACTTGCCGGGATTTTCCCTTGCCAGGCGGTAGGCTTCTTCAATGGCACCATCCGATCCCAGATGCTTGGGCGTCAATATGATCTGGGCTCCGCGGGCGCGCAGTATGCTTTTTCTCTCTTCACTGGCATTTTCCGCCATGGTCAAAGCAATTTTGTAACCTTTAACGGCACAGATCATGGCAAGGCCGATACCTGTATTCCCGCTGGTCGCTTCAATAACTGTTTTATCCCGGGTCAGCTCACCGCTTTTTTCCGCCTCATTGATCATGTATAAGGCTGCCCGGTCCTTAACAGACCCTCCCGGATTCATGTACTCCAGTTTTGCATAAATTTTCACCGCTTTTTCCGGGTTAAGATGCTTAATCTCAACCAGCGGCGTGCTGCCTATTGAATCAATTATTGAAAACGCCATTGCTTAAACCCTTTTACCCTCAAGTGTCCGGTCAATCACTTTATTCAGGCTTGACTTTTAAAGTATAAAATGGCTTTATACAGTAATTTTAAACGATGTGCAATTTTTTACTGGAATGATCATGCTGCGTTCAAAGAGACAGAGAAGGCTGCCCTGGCGTCTCCTTTTTGTCTTCATTATTACATACTTGTTATTCAGTGGCCCCGCCGTCGCCGCCGTATTTGACCAGGATCCCAAAAAGATCCCATGGCATATTACAGCCCTGTCCGTTACCTATGACAACAAACGAAATCTGTACATAGCTGAAGACAATGTTGTCATCACCGGCGGAAAAACCCGCCTGGAAGCAGACTATGTAGAGTTCTCCAACAAAACAAAAGATGCCTTTGCCCAGGGTAATGTCCTTTTGATTTCAGGAGAAGACTCCATCTCCTGCAACGCCATGAACATAAACCTGGTCACCGAGATCGGTACTATTAATAAAGGGACCATTTTCATACAGAAAAGCAATTTCTATATTAATGGTGAAAACATCCGGAAAACTGGAAAATTCACCTATAGTGCCGATAAAGGCAGCATCACATCCTGTTCCGGAGAGGTTCCGGACTGGAAAATCACCGGCAAAAAAGTCGAAGTTACCGTGGAAGGTTACGGGTACGCAAGCCATACCGTACTCTGGGCAAAAAAGATGCCCACTATTTACAGCCCCTTTCTGGTCTTCCCGGTGAAGACAAAACGCCAGACGGGCCTTCTATTCCCACAGATCACATCCTCAGACAGAAAAGGTTTTGAATATGAGCAGCCATTGTTCATAGCACTTTCCCGGAATACCGACGCCACACTTTACACCCATTACATGTCGGACAGGGGAACCAAAGTCGCCGGCGAATACAGATATATCCTGGACAACAAATCAAAAGGAACCATGCTTTTTGATTTTCTGGAAGACGATAAAATTGATGACGGTACGGACAAGACAAAAAAATACAGTTTTGAGGGAACGCCGCAACGAACCAACACTGATCGGTACTGGTTCAGGATGAAGCATGATAAAGACCTTCCCAACGGGTTCACGGCCAAACTGGATGTTGATGTTGTCAGTGATGCCGACTATCTGCAGGAATTTGACGACGGATTTACCGGATATACTCAAACCAAAGAGTATTTTGAGGATGAGTTCGGTCGCGGTTTTGATGAGTATGACAACACCACCCGCAAAAACTGGTTGAATCTGCGCAGACAATGGTCCAACTACACCTTTAATGTAGATGCCCTCTGGTATGACAATGTCAATGCCCGGCGCCAGAACACCGATGATACCACTTTGCAGACCCTGCCTGCCATACAGTTTGATGCCTCCAGAAAGCAAATTTTTGATTCCAGCGTCTATTACACACTGGATAGTGAACTGCGCTCTTTTTATCGAAAAGATACCACAACGACCCTTG
Organism: uncultured Desulfobacula sp.; assembly: GCA_964562385.1. GTDB lineage: Bacteria > Desulfobacterota > Desulfobacteria > Desulfobacterales > Desulfobacteraceae > Desulfobacula. The sequence goes on along the minus strand of CAZLTD010000016.1, from coordinate 58,687 downwards.
TTAAAGGCCAGAGAACAGATATATACCCCAAATTTTACCTGCCGCTGAAACTTGGTAAATCTTTCAACTTTGAACCCTTTATCGGCGTAAGGCACACTGCCTGGCATACCACCGATTTTGTAGATTCAAACGGCGGTACTGATGATTTCAGAACCCGGGAAATGTATGATATCGGTGCGGATCTGTCCACCAAAGTGTTTAAGATATTCAGCCCCGAGAATCAGTTCGCAGAAAAAATCAAACATGAGATCATTCCCAGGCTGGAATGGGATTTTATACCCTATATCAGCCAGGATGAATTCCCAACCTTTGACGGCGTTGACCGGATTGGGGAACAGAATCTTTTCACCTGGTCCATTACCCAGAACCTGATCAGCCGTAACGAACCCGTCGATTCCAAAGGCGGACAGGGCCCGGTATATAAAGATTTTGCCTATATCAAGCTTTACCAGAGTTATGACATCAAAAAAGAACGGGATAATGAGTCCAAACCCTTTTCCGATCTCAGCCTGGATACGGAACTTCGGCCCCATAAATATTTTTCTCTGGATGCAGATCTGGGCTGGTCTGTTTATGACTACCACTTTAAAAAATTGAATATCGGTCCGACGATCAGAGACAACCGGGGCGATATGCTTCGCGCCGAATATCGATATACAACCGCAAGTTCGGAATCACTTTACACAAGACTGGACGTGGCCCTGACCGATGAGATAGCAACCTTTTATTCAATTGAAAAAAACCTTAAGGATAAAAAAACCCTTGAGACCATGGCCGGCCTCCGTGTGAAAAAATCCTGCTGGACCTTTGATATATTCTATTCGGAATCTGATTCAGAACAGAAAATTGCGTTCCTGGTCAACCTTCATGGTATTGGAGAATTTGGTACAAAATGATGGAACAATTGAACTGGTTTGCCTTGTTAACAAGAAGCAATTTTGAGCAAACCGTCTATACCAGTATCGAAAAAAAAAACATCGAGGTTTTTTTACCCACCGTCAAAAAAAAAAGCCAGAGAAAAGATAGGCAACTGATGCTTGAACGCCCGTTGTTTCCCGGCTATATTTTTGTCCGGTCAAGCTTCCACTCGTCAGATCAGCTCTCTATCTTAAAAACCGTCGGCGCCGTCAGGCTGCTTGGAAACCAGGCAGGTCCGGTGGCGGTTCCCAAATTCCAGATTGAGTCATTAAAAATATTGACCAGCGCTAATCTGGATTTGATCACCGGATCAAATATAAAGCTTGAGAAAGGAGATCCGGTGCAGGTTATAGCAGGTCCCATGGCCGGCGTAAAAGGCGAGTTTATTCACTATAAAGGCCAAAACCGGGTAATCATCAAAATAGATATCTTAGGACAGTATGCCGGTGTGGAAGTTTTAGAAGACAATATTGAAAAGATCCCGGGCTTATTAGCATAACCCCTTGACTTTTTATGAAATTTTCTTTAAAACCTTACCAAAAAACAATTGGTATGCATCATCAACAAATTTAAAGAGGTAGCATGAATAAACTTGAATTGATTTCCACGCTGAAAGACAGAACCAATCTGACAAAATCCGAATCTGCCGATGTGATAAAAATATTTTTTGATTCACTATCCCAGTCCTTTTCCGACGGCGAACGGGTTGAAATCAGAGGCTTTTGCAGTTTCCATATAAAAGAGTATAAAAGCTACACCGGTCGAAACCCGAAAACCGGCCAGAAAGTAGCGATCCCCCCAAAGCGTCTTCCTTTTTTCAAATGTGGCAAAGAGCTCAAGGAGCGGGTGGATTATTAACACATGGCTATTGATCAAACCGTGGCTGATTTTGATCAAATGCAACACCACGCTGACGTTCGTTCTGAATTAATTCGACTTATTCAGACAAATAAAATTCCCAACGCCCTTCTTTTCACCGGACCTGCAGGCTCCGGAAGAAAAGAAGCGGCGTTTTGGTTTGCAAAGGGATGCAATTGTCTGGACACTGATCAGTCGTCTGTCTGCGGGCATTGTAAATCCTGTTTAAAAATCGATGCAAAAAGCCATCCCGACATATTAGAGGCCGGTGTTGAATCCGGCAAAAAAATAATCACTATTTCCCAGATCCGGCAGTTGGGACTTGCCCTGTCCAACCGGGCCAATGAGGCAAAGTACAGAATGGTTCTGATCGAGGATTCGCATCAGATGAATGTGCAGGCCCAAAATGCCCTGCTCAAAATACTGGAAGAACCGCCGGAAAAAACTTTTTTTATTCTCATTGCCGACAAACCGTCCGTGCTCCTTCCCACGATAATTTCAAGATGCCGTCAAATCAGGTTCAGACAAATGACCTGCCATCAGATTGAATCCCTTTTATCAGAAGAGTATCAGGCAGACCCTGTGTTGGCAAAGATTGTGTCAAAAACAGCAGACAATGATATCAAAAAAGCACTTGTTTATCTGAATATTGATTCTAAGGACGCGTCCTGTGACTGGATAAAAAAAAGAAAATGGCTGCTCTCATCTCTTTGTCGTCTTACCCATCCGCAGGCCGGTATCGCCCAGTGTGTTCAAACCGGCCTGATGATCTCAAGAACACTCACCCTTGAAAAAGATTTTATAGATGACCATATTGCAATGATGAAAACATTTTTCAGGGATCTTTTAGTTTTTGGGTATCACCCAAAAAAAATTGTTAACCTTGATTTTTTTGATGACTTTGAAGATATTAATGGCAAGCTGTCCCGCCAGATAGTATTTAAATGGTTGGCCCAATTATTTGAAACCGAGCGAAAAATTGCACAGAATTGTTCGCTCAGGCTGGCATTGGACAGTTTTTTCCTTCAAATTGTAAGAACAAGGGACGAATAATATATGATTAAAGTTGCTGGTGTAAAATTTAAGACAGCTGGAAAAATATATGACTTTAAAAGTGGCGCCTTTGTGTTAAAAGAGGGCGATCCCGTCATCGTTGAAACAGAACAGGGACTCGGGTTTGCAAAGATAGCTATCCCGCCGTTTGAGATTAAAAAGGTTGAAAAGAAACTAAAGCAGATTGTCCGCGTAGCCACAAAAGAAGATTTCATTAAGCGTGAGGACATTAAAAAGCTTGAGAAGAAAGCATTTGATTTTTGCATAAAATGCATCAATGACCTGGGTTTATTGATGAACCTGTTCAGTGTTGAAAGCACATTTGATCGCAACAAGCTTACCTTTTTTTATACGGCCGACGGCAGAATAGACTTCCGGGAGTTGATAAAGCTTCTTGTTAAAAAATTCAGCATCCGGATTGAAATGCGTCAGGTCGGTATCCGTAACCTGTCCAAACATTGTGGCGGAATCGGCAAATGCGGAAGAGAATTATGCTGCTCTTCTTTCATGCACACCTTTGAACCGGTATCCATCAAGATGGCAAAGGAACAGGGGTTGTCATTGAATCCTACCAAAATTTCCGGTGTCTGCGGCAGATTAATGTGCTGCTTAACCTTTGAAAATCCCACCTATAAAAAACTGAAACGCCAGATGCCCAAGCTTGGCAAAAAAATCACGATTTCCGAAGGGCGCGGAAAGGTCATCCGCCATAATGTGCTCAAGGAAAGTATTGTTGTCCGGCTTGAAGACAAAACTGAAATCGAAAAATCCATTACAGATCTAAAAAAAGAGAAGACAGGAAAAATTTCATCATGACTGAGAAGAATCAATATTTCACCACACCTATCTATTATGTTAATGCAAAACCACACCTGGGACATGCATATACCTCCATTGCCGCCGATGTTGCCACCCGGTTCATGCAGATGGATGGACGGTGTACATATTTTCTCACAGGAACGGATGAACATGGGGACAAAATTGTCCAGGCGGCAGAAAAGCAATCCACGACCCCCAAGGCCTATGCAGATGAAATCAGTCAATTGTTCCAGGATCTTTTGCCCGTTCTTCACGTCAATAACAACCAGTTCATCCGAACCACCGATCCGGACCACATCGCTGTGGTCAAAGCGGTCCTGTCCAAAATATATGAATCCGGAGACATCTATTTTTCAAGTTACGAAGGATTGTATTGTTTTGGATGTGAACGTTTTTATCAGGAGCGCGAACTGGTTGAAGGCAAATGCCCCGACCACGGGACAGAGCCCTCCACCATCAAAGAGTCGAACTATTTTTTCAAAATGAGTAAATACCAGGAGTGGCTGATCGATCATATCAAAACCCATCCTGATTTTATACGGCCGCAGCAATATAAAAATGAAATTCTTTCATTTTTAAAAGAACCCCTGGAAGACCTGTGTATTTCAAGGCCCAAAACCCGGTTGACCTGGGGAATAACCCTGCCGTTCGACAAGGAGTATGTCACCTATGTCTGGTTTGACGCTCTGGTCAATTATATTTCTGCACTGGGATATCCCGACGGGGAAAAATTCAAAAAATTCTGGCCCGGTACCCGGCATTTTGTGGCCAAAGATATCATCAAGCCCCATGGCATCTACTGGCCGATTATGCTGAAAGCCGCCGGTATTGAGCTTTATGACGGACTCAATGTTCATGGATTCTGGAATGTTAAAGGCAGTAAAATGTCCAAGAGCATCGGCAATGTGACAGATCCCATTGAAGTCACGGACAACTACGGTGTTGATGCGTTCAGATATTTTCTCATGCGCGAAATGGTGTTCGGCCTGGATGCCAATTTCACCGAAGACAGCATTGTTTCAAGGATTAACTCGGATCTGGCCAATGATCTGGGCAACGTCTTTTCAAGAGTTTTATCCATGAGCCATCGGTATTGTAAAGGCCAGGTAAAAGCGTGCGACAAAGATATTGAAAACGCCGACAATTTAAGTCTTGCCCCTGATGCTGCCGTGGCCATTGCCGATTTTGAAAAAGCCATGTCGGTGTGTAACTTCCACAAAGGCGTTGCTGCCGTATGGAAGTTTATCAATATTCTAAATAAATATATTGACACACAGGCTCCCTGGACTCTGGCAAAAGATGAGAACAGTATCCAAAAACTTGAGTGCGTTCTTTATAACCTGATGGAAGGGTTAAGAGTGGTATCATGTCTGATCTATCCCATTATGCCGCAGACCTCTTTAACCATGCAGAAGACTTTGGGGATCGCCAAAAAAGACAATGGCTTTTTCACGCTGAATGAAGCAGCAACCTGGGCACAGATAAAACCCGGCAGTATCATTGCCAAACCACCCATGCTCTTTCCCAGAATTGATGTTAAGAAAAACAAGGACGCTAAGCCTGCGGCCACACCGCTCAAACCGGCACTTAAAGATGAAATAACCATTGATGATTTTGCTAAAATAGATTTAAGAACCGCTGTGGTCCTTTCCGCTGAAAAAATCGAAAAATCAAATAAACTCTTAAAATTGAGGGTGGACCTTGGCTCGGAAGAACGTCAGATCATCGCCGGCATTGCAAAAAGCTACACACCGGATGACCTGGTCGGCAAGCAGGTTATTGTGGTTGCCAACTTAAAAGAAGCCAAACTCATGGGAGAAATTTCCCAAGGAATGATTTTAGCTGCAACAAACAAGAAAAATCTGGTATTATCAGCTTTTGACAGAGATATTATTCCCGGAAAAACAGTAAAATAAGAATGTTCTGCACCACCCCACCCGTTGTGCAAAGGGTGGTGCTGACAATATAGGTTGATTCACGTGGCAACTCAAAATGAAGACCAGGCCTGGCGCAAATTTCAAACCGGTTACCTGCTCAGTGAAAGAAAAAAAGACAGGCAGCGCAGGATCATCAAAAACACCATTATCTGGAGCGCCTGTTTTTTCCTTTTGGCCGGACTTGCTTTTATGGCGGTCTTCTGGCTTAACGATGAAACATCTCTATCTGAAAAACAACCCCCCGCTTTTGAATCCGAAATTGCACCCGGCAGTGAACACCGGGAACGGTTGTCAATGGCCAGCCTGAACAACATTATTGCCAAAACCGACTTCATTCGTACCGACAAGAATCTGTTTTTCGTTGACACGCCCAAAGAAAGTTTTCAGGTCACCACAACCATTGATGTTGAACTTCAGCAATACCTGTTATCCCTGCTTGCCAAGGCCAGAAAACTGAACCGCGGCAAGCCCCAGCAGATCGCACTGGTGGTCATGGATGCCACTACCGGCAAGATCATCGGTATGAGCGGCTTCGACCTTGACGATCCCCTAACCAATCCCTGCACAGTTTCGGAATACCCGGCAGCCAGCATCTTTAAAATCATTACCGCAGCCGCCGCTGTCCAGGAACTGGGTTATACGCAGCACACGCAATTATATTTTAACGGAAATAAATATACGCTTTACAAACGCCAGCTTAAAGAAACTAAAAACAAATACTCCTATAAAATCTCTTTTTCACGGGCCTTTGCCGAGTCTGTCAACCCGGTGTTTGGAAAAATCGGAAAAAATTATCTTGGCAAAGAAAACCTGGTCAATTATGCCCATGCCTTTGGATTCAATGAAAAAATTGATGCTGATTTGCCCTTTGAGTCCGGTGTGTTCAGCGCTGACGGCAACGAATATCACCTGGCGGAGCTTGGCAGTGGATTTAATACCGACACCACCATATCACCAGTTTTCGGTGCACTTCTTGTCACAACCCTGCTTAATTCCGGAGAACTTATCCAGCCCAGGGTCGTAGAACACGTTACCGACGCAGCAGGAGAAATCGTTTACAAAAGTGAAAAATCATCATATAAGAAGGCCATATTACCCAAAACGGCCGATACCATGCTGCAGCTGATGATGAAGACAGTTTCACGAGGGACTGCCCGGAAAACCTTCAGAGGGGCATCCAGAGATAAGACCCTGTCAAAACTGTTGATCGGCGGAAAAACAGGTTCCCTGTACAACCAGGAACATACGGTAAAATATGACTGGTTCACCGGTTTTGGAAAAGAGAAAAACAGCAACAGAAAAATTGCCATATCCATTATGGTCGGACATCGAAAATATATTGGCACCCGTGCGGCGGTATATGCAAAATTAATTTTAAAACAATATTTTAACGGGCCCAAAGAGGCAACGGCACAATTGTAAAAAACCAGCCCACAGAAAGGCCTGATATTTTTTTGAAACGATACCGTATTGTCAGGATGCAAAACAACGTGTGAACTAAAAATACAGCTTTTATAAATTAACGGAGGGGATAATGATTGAGACCTTGACGGCTTTATTCAACAGAATAAAACTTTTTTCATCACTCAATTTTGAATTTGGAAAATCACTTCACAACGCGGCCCCGGGATCTTTGATATTTTTTCCGTATCAACCAGTGACCCTTAACTGCGGCATCTCCGCCCTTGTTGCATTCAAACCCGCCGACCCGGACCAGGTACTTACCCTGGATCGTATCAATGAGATGATCGATCATGCCGCATCACACCCGTTAAACGGGAACTTAAAAAAAAACATGGATTCCTTTTTGGGGGGGACCGACCTTCTCGGCCAGTTGTTTGATGAATGCCAGGCATTGAAAACCGAACATCTATTTGCCACACTCTATTTTGACAAAAACCTGCGTCAGGGCCTGAAAGATGCCGCAAACAAAATAGATCTTCTGATCAAAAACCAGAAAACTGCCTTTAAAAATATCAGCGCCACCCTGTCTTCAAAACAGGTTGACACTATCTCATCGCTCATTGAAAAACTCCAGGACATCGGATGGTGTCTGACAAAAGAGATCATTGACAATATCGACGCCATCGACAGACTCGCCATCAACCTTGACACCCAGGGGCACCCCAAAGGCCTGGTCATTTTTAAACGGATCAATGCCGTTTTAAACAGTATTGACCGGCTCGAAGTCAGGGGGAGAGATTCTGCCGGCATTTCCGTTATTTTCACATTTACCAAAGATGAGTTTGAAAAATTCAGAAAGGCGATGCTGACGGCCGGACTTTCCGATCGTCTCAAACACAGAACCAACCATACGGTACTGACCAATAACAGCCTGACCATTCATGACACCTATCCCGATGACGACACCCATTTTGTTACCATCTCTTTTGTTTATAAATTTGCCGCTGAAATCGGCGCCCTGGGTGACAATATTACTTTTATCCGCAGCCAGATCAAAAACGACCTCATGCTTCAGCTGATGTCTGAATTTGATTTTAAAAGCAACTCTGTTTCCGCCCACACCCGGTGGGCCTCGGTGGGTGATATTACCGTGGCTAACTGCCATCCGGTAGACAACACCCCCAGCGACCGTAAAATACATAAAACAGGTATCATCCACGTCTGCCTGAACGGGGACATTGACAATTATCTTGAACTGAAAACCGAATACGAAGCCCAGTATGACAAAATCCACCAAGAGATCAACACTGACACCAAGCTGATACCGCTTCAGATTGAAATCTATCTGCGGCAGGGACACAGCCTTGAAGAAGCCTTCCGTCTGGCTGTCAATGACTTTGAAGGGTCCCATGCCATCAGTATGCATTCCGACCTATCGCCGGGCAGGCTTTTTTTAGCCCAGAAAGGAAGCGGGCAGGCCATTTTTGTCGGTATTGCAAAAGATCACTACATTGCCGCATCAGAGCTTTACGGGATTGTGGAAGAGACCCAGGACTTCATCAAACTCAATGGTGAAAACAAAGGCCAGATTGTTATCCTGGATCAGCATTCAGACGGTGGTGTGGACGGCATCCGCTCCTTTTATTATGACAATACCCCGATCCTGATTGATGATACCCAGGTTCAGACAAGCCAGATCACCTCAAGAGATATTGACCGCCAGAATTTTCCGCACTATTTTCTAAAAGAGATCTCCGAATCACCGACATCGGTTGAAAAAACCCTGGAAAACAAATTCAAACAAGCCCCCAAGACAGGGCTGTTTTCAACCAGCCTGACCAAAGATGTCATCCCCTCTTTTCTTGAAGACGACTTTAAAAATAAAAAAATCCAGAAGGTTTATTTCATCGGTCAGGGGACCGCAGGTATTGCAGCCCAGGGATGTGCCGACCTGTTGAAATACTACTTAGGCGACATGGGCATCGACATCAGAGCCATGAAATCCTCTGAACTATCCGGGTTTGCTATTATTGAAGATGAACAAAATGAAAACTCCATGGCCAATACGCTGGTAGTGGCCATCAGCCAGTCCGGCACCACCACCGATACCAACAGAACCGTGGACATGGTCAAGACCTGCGGAGCCAGGACACTTGCCATTGTCAACCGGCGGGATTCGGATCTGACGTTCAAAACCGACGGGGTATTGTACACAAGTTCCGGCCGGGATATTGAAATGTCCGTGGCATCAACCAAAGCCTTTTATTCCCAGATAACGGCCGGCGCGATCCTGGGGCTTCACATCTCATCCGTAGTTGGCAAACGATCCCGGGAATTTATTACCGAGCAGGTCAATGAAATCACGGCACTGCCCGATAAAATGAGACAAATCCTTTCCATGAAAGAACAGATAAAAGACTCGGCCATGCGCCTTGCCGTGTCAAAACACTACTGGGCCACTGTGGGATCGGGTTCCAATAAAACAAGTTCCGATGAAATCCGAATCAAGCTCAGTGAATTATGCTATAAAACCATCTCTTCTGATTTTATTGAAGATAAAAAACATATTGATCTGTCCAGCGAACCCTTAATTATTATCTGCGCTGCCGGAACACGGGAAAGTGTGCTGGGAGATATTATAAAAGACACCGCCATCTTTCATGCCCATAAAGCGACCCCGGTTGTTATCACCACACAGGGAGAGGACCGGTTTGATCTTTATGCCGCTGATGTATTCAAAATTCCTGAGACTCAGGAACATTTTGCCCCCATACTGAACACATTGGTGGGGCATATCTGGGGCTACTATGCGGCACTTGCCATCAATGAGGGATCACGGTTTCTGTATCAGGGACGCTCCCAGGTACAGGACCTGCTGGATGAGTTCAATGCCATGGGTCATGACACCTACGAGGTCCTGCTTGAAAAACGGTTCAGGGAAACCATTGCCCAGTTCTACTACCAGTTTTCAGACAAACGCCGGAGCAACAGCTTCCCTGCTGCCATGGGCCTGGATACGGCAGCCAATATTACCCTTCTTTTAAAATATCTGTCCGGCCGTCTACCGGTATCGGATTTTGAAATCGATTTTAAAACCAAGGGGACCCCCTCCAATATGCTGTCCACCTTTTTTGAGACCATGGGCCAAGCCATCAACACCATGGCAAGACCGGTTGATGCGATCAAGCATCAGGCCAAAACAGTTACCGTTGGGACCAGCCGTATCAGTGAAAAATTTGAAGGCCTGGTCTTTGACGAACTGGCTTCTCACGACTTGCAGGTGGCCCAGCTCACCAATAAAAATGTCATTGTCCTTAAAAACCTGCAGGAAGTGGTTGATAAGATCAATGGCGGGTTCCTCTACCAGATTTCAGGGTTAAGTCTTCTGGGTGAAGTATCACGGAATACAAAAATCAGTATTGTCACAAAAACAGGCGCACTTGAAAAAGAGCACTCCAGGGTTGAAACCGATCATAAGCTTAAGGGCACAAAAAATATCATCGTGCGTGAAGGAAATGTCTATATCGGTAAAGGCCGGAAAGATAAAAAAGACATCCTGGTCATCCCGGTTTTTTCTTCCAACCCGGCCACACCCAATATTATTGAATACATTCTTTCTTTGAACATCACTTTTAAAACCTCTACACAGGTACCGCTGCTCAAAAAGATCAAAGCCTTGGGCGGGAAATACAATCGATTGAAAGACTGGATCCTGGAAAGTGACAATATTACATGGGACGACAAGTACCTGAACCTGGTTGAAGTGGAAACCCTGTTCGGAGAAACAGCCGAAAAAGCGGTTGAACTCATCGTCAAGAAGATCAGGCAGGCCTGACATACGATTTGGCTGCATACAGAAAGGAGAGGATGTATGCCTATCTGGTCATCCTGACCGTCTGTTCGACAGCGGGACTACAGTGCTGGCGCCACCTGTTTGACAACTTCAGTGTCAATGTGGTGGGCCTTGACGGGAATCATATCGGGGCGCTTCAATCCGTACGGGAAATACCGGGTTTTCTGGCCCTTCTGGTGACCTTTGTCATCCTTTATATCAAAGAACACAAGCTGTCTGCCCTGTCCATTGTTCTGCTGGGTATCGGTGTTTTATTGACCGGGTTTTTACCCAGTTTTTCAGGGCTTATTTTTACCACCCTGGTGATGAGTTTCGGTTTCCATTATTATGAGACTACCAACCAGTCTTTGACCCTTCAGTATTTTGACAAACTGTCCTCGCCCCATGTAATCAGTGAGCAGAGAAGCTTTTCAGCCGCCGCCAATATCAGTGTCGGGATTCTGGTCTTTTTTATGGCCCCGGTTTTAAGCTATAAAATGATCTATCTAATTTTCGGAGGGGCGATTGTGGTTATCGGGTTCTGGGCTTTGTCTCAGAACCCCACAGGCAAAAAACTGATTCCCCAGAAAAAAAAGCTGGTCTTTAAATCAAAATACTGGCTGTTTTATTTTTTAACGTTCATGGCAGGGGCCAGGCGCCAGATTTTTATCGCCTTTGCCGTTTTCCTGCTGGTTAAAAAATTCGGTTTTTCAGTCCAGCAGATTGCGCTTCTGTTTTTAATCAACAACGGGATCAACTTTTTCATCAATCCTTTGATCGGTAAATTTATTGTTAAATACGGGGAAAGAAAGCTGCTCTCCATTGAGTACTTCCTTTTGATTTTAATTTTCGCGGCCTACGCCTATGTGGATGCCAAACTTGTGGCCGGCTTTTTGTACATCCTGGATCATATCTTTTTTAATTTTGCCACCGGCATTAAAACCTATTTCCAGAAAATAGCCGAGCCCGAAGATATCGCACCCAGCATGGCGGTCGGATTTACCATCAATCATATAGCAGCGGTGGTCCTGCCGGTAATTGGGGGGCTTTTATGGATGGTGGATTATAAGATTCCCTTTCTTGCCGGTGCCTTTTTCAGCCTGATTTCCCTGTGTCTGGTCCAGTTTATCAGGACCGACAGCCAATAAGTGGAAGCCTGATATATTCAAGTCTTTAGAGCACTGCGCCTTTACCGGCAGCCGGCAACACGTTCTTCGGGGCCTTTGATTTGAGTTCCTGGTACAAGGTGATGGTAAAGCGTGTCCCCTTGCCGGGCGTGGAGTCAACAAACACCTCTCCCCCATGATCCCTGATAATTCCATAAACAACCGACAACCCCAGTCCCACACCTTTGCCCTTCTTTTTGGTCGTGAAAAAAGGTTCAAAAATTTTGGATACGGTCTCTTTGGGGATGCCGGACCCTGTATCGCTGATCTGAATGCCGACAGCCTTATCCTTATCCTTTCTGTAAGTGCAGATCGTCAGACGCCTTTTTTCGGCATGGACCATACTTTCCACGGCATTTGAAATCAGGTTCATGATCACCTGTTTGATCTGGTCCTCGGACCCCTTGATTAAAGGCAGATTCTTTTCAAGGTCTTCAATCACGCGTATATTGGTCAGTTTCAAAAAATTGGCATTAAGGATCAGGGTCTGTTCTATCAGATCGTTAACATCGAACTTGACGACCTCTATTTTGGACTGCCGCGCAAATACCAGAAGGTTGCTGACAATGCGGCTTATTCTGCGGGTTTCCGTTTCCATCAAATCCAGGTACTGACGAAACTGATCCAGTTCCATCTGGTCAGCTTCATCCTCTTTTAATATCCTTTTGGACAGCATCACAAGGCTTAAAATTCCTGCCACAGGATTATTGATTTCATGGACCACGGATGAGGATAATTTCCCTAAAGAGGCCATCTTATCCTGGTGCAGAAGGCGCTCATGGGTTTCCTTTAGCTGCCGGGTCCGCTCTTCCACCATTTTAACCAGATAATCCTGTGTGGCTTTTTCATCCGCCCGCCGCTCGGTAATGTCCCGGCTGATCTCGACAAACTTGGATATCTTGCCCTTTTTTTCCCAGATAGGATAAATCGTCACCTCGAAATACCGGGGTTTGTTATCCGGCCCGGTGCGGATCAGTTCCTGGCGGCAGTGCCGCTTTTCCCGGATGACTTTTTCCAGTGTACAGTTTTTATGGCAGTTGCTGCTCTTTCTGTCGGTTTCCCTAAACACTTCAAAACACTCCCGGCCGATGACATCCTCCCGGGTGTAATGCATGTGTTTTAAAAAAGCATCATTGGCCTCAAGGATTTTTCGATCCGGCGAAATAATCAGTATAAAATCCCGGATACCGTTCAAGATGGTTTGAATTTCGTTTTGCGGAAGGTTCACGTTGTTTTCCTTTTCAGATAAGAAAATGATCGGTCCCTGCTGTACTATTTTGTAGCACACGCCACATGAACGGTGCAAGGTCAAGTTTTATCCTGAATGTGTTAAAACCTGGACAATCCCGCATAGCCTGTTGAAATCAACTTGATTTCAACAGGCTATGTAAGGCATTATCAGAAATGAGGACCATGCCTGTTTTTAAATGGTGAGGTGTAATAAATTGTCATGGCAGATGTATCCTTAAAAAAGGATGCTCCACCATGACAATTCAGATAGCGTCGTTAATAGTCAAGATCCATTACCTTAAACGGCCGTATAAGGTTTTCGCTGCCGGTCACACGGCTTAAGATATTATTTAAGGTATAAATATCGTTATCAAACCCGCCATGGGAAGTGCTGGCCGTTCGGCTGCCCTCCTGCCCCTGGCTGATCACAAATTCAAAACCGGTGCCAAGTTCGGTCACATCAATTTCATCCTGGAATTTCTCCATCCCCAGAAGCGGTACTTTTTTCCCACCCTCATAAGCATTTGAAACAAGGTAAAGAAGTGATTTGCGATAGACCTTGGCAACATTGTCCTTTAATTCAAGTTCGTCGCTCAGATTATAAATTGCAGTCTTCTGGACACGTTCTTTTGCAATGGGTTCCGCATATTTTTCCATAAAGAGATCGCAGGTGCAGGCCGGCGCCATTAGGCTCAACGTTGATATCTCGATTCCCGGTATATTTTCCAGCAGTCTGCTAATCAAAAATGCCGCCATCACCGACCCGTTGCTGTGCCCGATAATATGAATTTTCAATCCTTTGTTAACTGCCGTTGACGCCAGGCGGTCCACCACATAAGTTCCGGCCATTCCCGCATCAAACGGAATGGTTGCGTCCTTCTTCATTTCTGACCACAATGCCTTTCCGATATGACGCGTGGATTTTTCGATCAGTTTATCCGTGATAGCAGTCAGGTTCAACGCCGTCCGTTCCGGGATGGGTTTTTTCTTTTTAAGGATTATATCTTTAAGTTCCTCCATTAACCCTGTGTCATACATGAAATGATAATTGTAGATACGATTAGCCTTAAAAACACTTGTCATGGCCTTCACTCGTTTTGCAGAATCTTTGGGGCTGTTCAGTCCGCCATGACAATAGAGAAGAAAATGATCGTATTTTTCAGACACCTCAAGTTGGGATGCCGTCATCTTTATATCATTTTCATTGCACCAGTACTTGCCCTGGTCATCAAATGTCCCATCATCAATGTGGGCGAAATGTCCGGCGATTTCTATTCTTGATACCCCTTTTTCCGCCAGGCCGTCTGCATTGGCAATCCCCCGGTACAGCCCGGTTGTTCCCCTGTTGATCTGGGGGGGTCGGCACTGCCAGGCGGACCACCCAGGCATCTTTTATATTGGCCTGCCAGTCTTCGTAAGTCCAGAGAGCAATGCCGTTATTGCCCCAGGTGTCTCCCCAGGAATTCTGCACCCAGAACCCTTTATCATTATACCCGACAATGGCAAAGGCATGGCCGCCGGCCATCTGACTATTCACCGGGATTTCAAAATCTGGCCCTTCAAGATTGGCAAACCACCCGTAGTGGACATTTGCGGAAACATACAAAGCCCCCACTTCATTTAACGCGCAATGGAAATCAACGATATCGTGGTTCAACCGGTAATAGGCGCCAATAGTGATATTCCTGGCATTTTTCGCCCGATCCACGGTCAAAAGGGTGTCAGAGCTGTTGGCTTTGTAACCCCACATGTTTTCATTGCACACCCCCATGTGATGCCATCCCCGGATGGCGCCCCGGCAGCTGGAGCCCTGGTAGGCTTCCCCGGGCCATTTGTCATGCTTTTTGGCCATTTCATAAAGCATCCGCCGGCTGACAAGTGTATCGTCATTTTTCCTTTTTAACAGCAGGTTGATCACGGCAGCCAGCCCATGCCCGGTGCAGGACCCTTCACTTCCCTGGTTAAAAATAGTCAGTATACCAGAGTCCGGTTCTATGGTGGATTTTAATTGCGCTAAACCGGGCTGGTACATCCGGTCCCTGAAATCCGGCACATCATTGACGACATTCAACACATGCCCCTCGGGCGTTGTTACGGGTTGAAAACTTTCAGAATACATAAGACACCTCCATATAGAATGATTGGTCTCCCCAGTTTTAGAACCTGCTATATAATCGGAAGCTGTAATGAAACAAAATAGATCATGAGTAATGAAAAGGGGAGCGTTACTCTTGTGTTATATAAAGCAATTTCAAAAAAAGCAATCGGGGTAAACCCCTAGTTTTGAAAATAATTTAACTTTTTTTAATCATGATTGGATTTAATTCCCCCCAGCGTGCAGCGGGGTCAAAAGATTTTCATAACCGAAATCGGCATCCCAGGCAAAAAGATGGTATTTTAAATTTCCCTTTCCATATTTAATATGCTACGGTCAAAAAAATTGAATCTCAGGTGAGGATCTTTTATGCGAAAAAGAGAGCACTATCGATCTTTATTAATCGTCGAAGACGATGAAGCCGCCCTTACGAATCTTGAGAAATTCTTCACACTCATCGGCTATCAGGTTATGACTGCCTCAGACGGCCTTAAAGCACTGAATATTCTTCGGGACACCCAAAATTACTTTCCGGTGATCATCACCGATCTTGTTATGCCCAATATCAGCGGCGTGGCGTTGATCACCAAGGTAAAAGAGGAATTTCCAGACATAGCAATAATTGCCATCACCGGATTTGGTGACCAGATCGCGGACCTGGCCCTGGCTGCCCAGGCCCGGGCAGTTTTTCTCAAACCGCTTGATCTGAACAAATTAGAAGGGTTTATTGACGGTATCATTTAATAAGACTGGAATTGCAACGCAATAGAAGGATGGGTTGTGGGAAAATCACTTTTGAAACCAAAACGCATGTAGATCCTATCTAAAAAATCAAACACGATGCCCCCCAATTCGCAAATGAGTCGAATCCTGAATAGTCCCATGCCAAATCCTTGATACGTGAAAAGTGGATATCGTATAGAAAAGGATATAGGCGACACTTGCATATCTAATATGATATCTCATTTTATTTTTAACCCAGATTCGTTTGAGTTAATGAAGATTCCATGATCTTTCTTATCACTGACCCTGCATCAGGGTCTGATCGAGACAAAAGCAATACCTTGACCATGAGATATTCATGACGTTTGCCATACATATTACGGATGGGGGAGAAACATGTTCTCACTAATGATTATGCTTCTAAAAGCAGCATTTTTCCTGGCCGGTACGGTTTTAATTTTTACCGGCCTGCGTCTGTGGGTGCGGTATCGTGGGTTAACAAGGCGGGGAACTGTTACCAGCGGGATGGTACGGGAAATAATTATTTCTAACCATTTTGACGGTCTGGTTCTGCATTTTCCTGTTGTGGAATTTATCACTGAATCCGGACAGAGTCTCAGGTTTAAGTCATCCATGGGAACGAACCGGCCTGAATATAAAGCAGGAGACCAGGTCCCGGTTTTATATGATAAGGAAAATCCTGAAAATGCTGAAATTCATTCGACCTCAAAATTTCAAAAAAATTCAATAATTCTCATTCTGGCAGGTCTGTTTTTTTTAATCGCCGGGACAATTGTCCATGCCCACCCGGGAAATGAAATGTCTGATTTGACAAAACAGGAAATTGTGACACAATGATATTTTTTCAATCGCTATGGTTCACAATGGCAGATAAAAGGTTAGAGAGTATGAAAGCAGATGACTTGAATTTAAATGCGCACCTTAAAGAGATATTTGGCTTCAGTTCGTTTAATCCCTATCAGGAAAAGATCATTGAGACCGTACTGAAAAAAAAGAACTGCCTGGCTGTTCTGCCCACCGGAAGCGGAAAGTCCTTATGCTACCAGCTGCCGGCCATTATTTCCAAGGGGCTCACCATTGTGATCTCTCCCTTGATTTCCCTGATGAAGGATCAGGTCATGCAGATCAATGAACTTGGGCCCTATGCGGTTCTTTTAAATTCCACCCTGACAAAAAAAAAGTATGGCGAAAACCTTTCAACACTTCGGAAAGGAAAGGCCAGACTTTTATATGTAGCGCCTGAAACCCTGGTAAAAGAAAATCTTCTTGAACTGCTGGGCACCATTCCCATTACTCTTTTCACAGTGGATGAGGCCCATTGCATCTCTGAATGGGGGCATGACTTTCGACCGGAATACAGACAGCTTTCAAAAATACGGCGCCGTTTCAGGGATGTCCCCTGCCTGGCATTGACGGCCACGGCCACCTCCAGGGTCCGGCAGGACATTAAAACAAGCCTGGATCTGGATCGATGCGAAACCATTGTCGCAAGCTTTGACCGCCCCAATTTATTCCTTGAGGTCAAGGAAAAAGACAAACCGTTTGAACAATTAAAAACCTTTTTAGCGCAGTTTCCTGACCAGTCCGGCATTATCTATTGCTTTTCCAGAAAGCAGACCGACACGCTGAATGAAAAATTAGAGGCACTGGGATATTCAGTACGGCCCTACCATGCCGGATTAACGGACAAGACACGGGAAAACAACCAGCAGCTGTTTATCCGGGATGATGTTAAGATTATTGTGGCAACCGTGGCCTTTGGAATGGGAATCAATAAACCTGATGTCAGGTTTGTGGTCCATTATGATCTGCCCAAAAACATCGAATCCTATTACCAGGAAATCGGCCGGGCAGGACGGGACGGCCTTGCGGCCCACTGCATGCTTCTTTTAGGGTATGGGGATATCGGCAAGGTCCAGTACCTGATTGACCAGAAGTACAGTGCCGAAGAGAGAAGAATTGCAAAAATCCATTTAAGCACAATGGTTCAATATGCCGAATCACGATCCTGCAGGCGTTTACCGCTTTTAAGCTATTTTGAGGAAACCATCACAGAAAACTGCAATACCTGTGACAACTGCCTGTCCGGAAAGGACCAAGAGGCCATGGATTTAACCATTGAAGCCCAGAAGTTCATCTCCTGTATTATCCGGACAGGCGAACTTTTCGGCATGGCCCATATCATCGATGTTTTACGGGGGTCTCAGGCAGCAAAGGTCCTGGATAATAAGCACGATAAAGTATCCACCTATGGTATTGGAAAAGAACACCCCAAAAGAGCCTGGCAACAACTTGGAAGGCAACTGATTCAACAGGGGTTTATTGTCCAGGATCAACAGTACGGAAGTCTGAAACTGACTGCCCGTTCATGGGAAATATTGAAATCCGAAATAATTTTCAAAGGCCATATGGACCTGAAAGACAAATCCCCGGGTAAAAAGAAAAAAGAGTACAACTATGACAATGCCGATTATGACCGCCGCCTTTTTGCCATTCTCAAGGAGAAACGAAAAGAGATCGCTGATGCCATCAATATGCCCCCGTACATTGTATTCCCGGACAAATCATTGATACAGATGTCAGACATCAAACCTGCCACGCTGTTGGAGATGAAATCCATCCACGGGGTCGGGGAAAAGAAATTTAACGCCTATGGTGAAATTTTCTTTAATATCATTGTGGAATACTGCGCCACGGGCCCCTCGAACTGACCTGGAGTCATATCATTCAGACAAATTAGAACTATGTCTGCTCCGGTGCTTCAAACACCTTTTTCTTCTTCTCAGGGCTGGCAGAAGGCTTTCCAAATTTTAGAAGCGTTTTATAGTGGCCGACGCCCTCCTTGCAATAAATATCTCTTCAGAAAATCAAAGACGATATTGTCTGCACACCCGGGTCAGATTCCAGCCGCATACTGCCGCCATGAAGTCTCATGATCTGACGTGACAGGCTCAAGCCAATGCCGGACCCCTCGGGTTTTGTCGTGAAAAAAGGAATGAATGCTTTGGACAGGACCTGTGGTTGGATGCCACAGCCGTTATCTGTCACACTGATAATCACATTTGACCTACCCGTCATTTGGCCATTCATCTGAATTTTCGGTTGATCTGTTTCAGTGAATGCCTCAATGGCATTGGTGATGAGATTGAGCAATACCTGTTCAATTAAATCCGGATCAACCTTTATCTGTAGGTTTTCAGGTTTGACCGACATCGTGAATTGAACGCGACCCTGTCTAAGCTGATTTTGTATCAGGTTCTCAATTCGTTTAAACAACGCCGCAACAGGCAGTATCTGAAAATTAGGATCTGGTATCCGCGCAAAACGCCGGTAATTTTGAACAAACTGCATCAGCCCCTGGCTTCTTTTCTCAATCGTGTACAGCGCCTGGGAAAGGTCTTCTGCATCAGAAGGACTCATTTTCTCTCTTTTGATGATCAAAAGGTTTGCTGTTGCCGCCAGAGAAGAGATCGGTGTGATGGAGTTCATGATCTCATGACTCAATACACGGATAAGTTTTTTCCATGCATCTGTCTCTTTTTCTTCCAGCTCTTTTTGAATGTTCTGTATGGTAAATAATTTATAGTAATCATGTTTGAGGCTGATATCCCTGGCATAGACAGCGAACTGGGATGAAATACCATCGTCACTGTAATCGAAATTCTCTTTTTCCCCGGTTTTCATCTTCATCAGCAGGTCTGTAAAATCTTTGTTCACGGTCTCAAGTTGCTTAATATGCTTAAAATGTGGGATTTTTAAAATAACCCTGGCCGCTTTATTAATCAGGTTTATTTCTCCGCTTTGTTTTACGGAAATCAGCCCCATGCCGGTCTGGTGAACAATTGCCTGAAGATACTGAAACTGCTGCTCTTTTTCTAGTCTATGCTCCTGAAATTTTTCAATGATCCGGTTTAATTCGTTGCAAAGCTGGCGAAAGGATGAATCCTTAAGCGGTGTTTTTATCTTTTCTGAAAAATTATCATATTGAATGGATTCAAAGGCTCTTGCCAGATATCTATTTGTTTTATTAATATAGTGGAACAGACCATAAATCTGCAAAATCGGTAAAAGACCTGTGATGGCAATTGTTGCGTAGAAATCGGTTTTAAAACAAAGATAGAAAAAAATATACAGATTAAGGATGATCAGTAAAATCCTGACAATACAATTTTTCTGGAAACTTTTATATCCCATGTTTGTTCATTCTCCTGTAAAGGGACGCCCTGGTCAGCCCGAGTTCTTTTGCTGCCTGGCTGATGTTGCCCCCCTGTTTTTGGAGTACTTTTTTAATAACAATCTGCTCAACGTGATTTAAATTATAGTTTTTAAACAACCCTTTTTTAATTGTTGCATCAGGGAAGAGAAAATCATTGTCCTGAAGTATATGGTTCTCACTCATGATAACGGCCCGCTCCAGGGTGTGCTGAAGTTCCCTGATATTGCCGGGCCAGTGGTATTGTTTAAGTTTGCTCAATGCCGCAGCACTGATTTTGTTTAACGGCTTATTGTATTTTTTTGCATACATCGTCATAAAATGCTGTGTGAGCAATTTTATATCTTCACCCCGTTCTCTTAATGGCGGCAGGTGGATTTCAACGGTATTCACCCGGTATAAAAGGTCTTGCCGGAACCGATTCTCGGCGGTCATTTTATAGACGGGACCGTTTGTGGCGCAAAGCAACCGGATATCGACCGGTCTGGGCTTGTTGGAACCCACGGGGATCACCTGACGTTCTTCCAGAACGCGCAGCAATTTCGCCTGGACCGGTAGAGAAAGATTGCTGATTTCATCCAGGAACAGGGTGCCGCCCGAGGCGACTTCAAACCGCCCTGACCGGCTCTCTTTGGCACCGGTAAACGATCCTTTTACATGGCCGAAAAGTTCACTTTCAAAAAGTGTTTCTGAGATTGCCCCCACATCAACACTTATAAAGACATCATTTGCCCTTAATGATTGACGATGGAGGGCTCTTGCAACCAGTTCCTTACCCGTACCGTTTTCTCCGGTAATTAATACGTTTACATCGGTTCCAGCCACCTTTTCGATAATGGAAAAGATCTTTTGTATGGCAGGGCTTTGGCCGATCATTTCATGGTACTGTGAATCAAGATCAGCACTGAGTTGCTTTTGCCGGTGCTGTAAACGTTCCACTTTTGTTTTTGATTTTCGCAATTTTAAGGCTGTCGACGTCGTGGCTATCAGCCGTTCATTTTCCCAGGGCTTAAGAATAAAGTCCGTGGCCCCCTTTTTTATGGTTTGAACGGCTGTTTCTACATCCCCGTAAGCTGTTATAAGAATAACAACGGCAAGAGGATCAGCTTCAAGGATTTTATCAAGCCAGTAAAATCCTTCCTGCCCGCTTGTTGCATCTTTTGTAAAGTTCATATCCAAAAGAATGACATCCCATGTTTCCGCTTCCATCAAAGGTAATATTTGTCGTGGATCATCACAGGTTTTAACAACACTGAAATGTTTTTTTAATGCCAGACGGGCAGCCAGTAAAACATCCTTATCATCATCAATAATTGCTATTTTTGCATTTGTTTCCATTATACAATGTCCTATCCCGAAAATTTCATAAAATATCCGGGCTATTCATCTCTCAGGGCATCCTGAGGATCCATTGATGCAGCCTTAAATGTCTGAACGCTGACGATTAAGGCGGTAAATACAAGCGTAAAAAGAGTAACCGATATAAAGACAGGAAATTCCAATTCCAACGGATACGGATATTCTATTCTCTTTGACACAAATATTGTAAATAAATAGGTGATTGGCCAGGCTATCATATTTGCAATGATAGCAATCAAGGCAAACTGTTTGATAAAATAACCGGCTATTTCAAGACGGATTGCCCCAAGCACTTTTCGGATCCCGATCTCTTTTTTCTTCCGGTCAATCTCATATTCGGCAAATCCAAAAAGCCCCAGGCCTGCAAGAAATACAGAGATCCAGGTGAAAAATTTCAAAATCTTTTTCCAGGGGGCATTTTTATCCTGGTGCATTTTGTCTATTTTTTTGTCAACATAGTTATAGTTAAACAGTATTTCAGGAAAAAAACGATTGGCCACTTCCCTGATTTTTATAATGGTCTTTTGATGATCAACAGGAAGCAGCCTGACAGAAATATAGGGACGGCTCATGCCGTAATAATTGTTCATGGCCACCATGACGAGAGGATCAATTTTCTTGGAAGGATATTGAAAGTGGAAATTCCTGGCGGCACCGATGATCTGACGTGTGTGGTTATCCTCCTGGATAATCGTTTTAGAATCTATGTCGTTGATTCTCAGAATGCTTTTTGCCGCATCATTTACAATGCAGAAATCATCAAAATTTTCCTGGGTATCTGGAAAATTTCCCCCCTCTATGATCGGTATCTCATAGACGGAAAGATAATCCGAGTCAACCAGCATGAGTCTTGTCTGAGCTGTGATGCCGGTTTCCGGACATTTCACAGTCGTCAGACCGGTCGTCCCGAAGTTCCATGTGGCATGTCCCGACCGCGTTACCCGGGCAACACCTGGAAGTTTCAGCAGGGCATTTTTAAAAGCCGGGTATTTATCCTTGAGCGCTGAGTCTTCTATTTTAAAAAAAATAATCTGGTTTTTATTAAATCCCAGGGGTTTATCCTGCAGGAAACTGGTCTCCTTAAAAAAGGTAAAGGAAAAAATAAACATGCTGACAGATACGGTGATCTGAAAAATAATCAGCAGATGGCGAAGTTTTTTGGAAAAGTTGAGACTCTCACCTTTGAGCGTTTCAACCGGTTGGAGAGAAGAGAGAAAAAAAGCAGGATAGAGGCCGGAAACAATCCCTGTGATAAGGACTATCCCCCCCATAGCAGCGATGTACCCCCAGTTCTCTAAATAATCTAATAAAAGCTGTTGATGAACCATTTTGTTAAAATAGGGTAAAAACAGTTCAACCAGGGATACCGCAAAAACAAGCGACAACATGCTCAACAAAATTGATTCAATTAAAAACTGAAAAACAAGTTGCTTTTGGTCTGCTCCCATCACTTTCCGGACCGCGATCTCTTTTGCCCTGTTTGTTGAGCGGGCAATAGAAAGATTTATAACATTGATACAGGAAATCCCAAGAATCAGGCCCCCCATAACCGAAAGGAAAAAAATTAACAGCCAGTTTTTTTTATCAAGATGCTTTTCAAACTCTTTTGTGGCCGCAATAAAATTTTTTTTCTCTCCTATGAGGGATACTTTTAATGGCTCAAGGGTGAAATGCCAGTCACTGAAAAATGTGTCTGAAAAAAAATCAGACTCCCGTACATTGATCAACTTTTTTTTAAACGCATCAACAATGGTCACTAAGGTAGGGGTTTTGTAATAATGTTTAGCGTTCCCGGGGCCCACTACATATTTCTTATTCCAGTTAAATTTGATGTAAGAATAGGTATAAAGCGGCATCCAGTCCGGTAGGTGCTCTTTTAATTGAACAAACGGTAATGCCGCAAGAAAATCAACCTTCAAAGAGGAGTTTTTGGGAATTGGCTCAAGTACGCCGGTTATTGTAAATGTAAATTGTGATGTATTGAAAATGGTAAAGGTCATTTTTTGACCCACAGGATCTGTTGAACCAAAGTATTTTCGGGCCATTTCCCGGGAGAGCACTATTGAATTGCTGTTTGATAAAGCCGTTTTCGCGTCACCTTGTTTCAAAGGAAAATCAAACACCTCGAATACAGAGGGCTCGGTAAAATAGAAATTTGTCTCTTCATTCAAGAGTCTGTTTTGCCGCACATAAACGGTTTGCGGGGATAATCGAACCGCACTGCCAATATGCTCAAATTCTTTAGCAAGCCTTGGAATCAGGTCATGGACAATTGAAGCGTGATAAACGCTCTGGCCGCTGCTGTTTTTGACAGTTCCCTTTACCAGGACTTTGTAGATATCATTTCTATTGTGGTGGAAATTATCATAAGAAAGTTCAAACTGGACATACAGGAAAATTAAAAGGGCACAGGCCAACCCCAGCGCCAGCCCCGCGATAGAGATCATCGTCGCCGTTTTATTGTGGAGCATACTGCGGATGGCCGTGAGCAGGTAGTTTTTAAACATTCATTGCCCCTTATGCATAATGTCCAACGATCTGCCCGTCAAAAAGATGGATAGATCTATCAGCCTGTTTTGCACATTGCTGTGAATGGGTGACCATTACGATAGTTGTGCCTTCCTTGTGGAGCTGTGTGAGCAGTTTCATTACCCGTTCCCCATTGGCGCTGTCCAGGTTCCCAGTGGGTTCATCCGCAAGAATCAGCCTGGGTCTTGAAATCACTGCCCGAGCAACTGCCACACGCTGTTGCTGGCCACCGGACAGCTGCTGGGGATAGTAGTTCCTGCGATGGGCCATGTTCATTCTCTCCAAAATATCTAAAACTCTTTTTTTTCGTTCTTTGGCGGGTATTTTAAGATAAAGCAGCGGCAGTTCAACATTTTCAGATATTTTGAGATCATCAATCAGGTTAAAACTTTGAAACACAAAACCGATCTTCCCTTTTCTAACGCTTGCCCGCTCACTTTCTGAATAATCGGAAACCTCCTGGCCCATTAAAAAGTATTTCCCCCCGGATGGTTTCACCAGAAGGCCTAAAAGGTTTAAAAGTGTAGTTTTCCCGCACCCGGAAGGGCCCATGACAGCGACAAACTCACCCTCCCGGATGTTAACGAAAAGATTATTAATGGCATGGGTTTCAATATTCTGAATTGTAAATATCTTTTTTAGATTCTCAGCACGGATCATGATGGCCCTTTTCATTCCGGATTAGTCTGCCTGAAAACGTGTGTGACTTACCTTAATCGCTAATGATTTTTTTTTCAAGTGATTGGATTTGCGCAACATCAGATCATACAAAAAAACAATTACAATGATTCAATACTGCCTGGCAGGCAAATAATTATCTTTAATTAAATTACATATAGTGTTATAGATCTAAAAAAGCTGACCAAATTAAAGTAGTGGGGAAAGCACTATTCTGATAATTGGGCCAGCTTTTTTAGTTTAAAAATTATGTCTCATAAAATTAATGCGTGTGCGTTACTTTTCCTGCACCAATCGGCACACGAATTTCCTCAACCAGGTTCTGGATTCTCTCCGGCGGTTCATCAGTCATGCTGGATACAGCATATGCCACACCAAAGTTAATCACGGCACCGATGGCACCAAAGACCAGCGGGTTAATACCCAGCAGCCAATGTTCTTGGGTGTTCGGCAGCATATTGGTACCCTTGATGAAAAACCATCCAAGATAGGTAAATATATAGAGCAATGTTGACCCTATACCTGCCAGCATACCGGCGATGGCACCTTTATCGTTCATCCGTTTTGAAAAGATACCCATCATGATGGCCGGGAATATGGAGGATGCTGCCAGACCAAATGCAAGGGCAACGGTCTGTGCTGCAAACCCCGGTGGATTTAAGCCCAGATAACCTGCCACAAGGATAGCAACACCAATGGCGATACGCGAGTATTTCAACTCCTGTTTATCATCAATATCCGGCATCAGCCAGCCTTTGAGTACATCATGAGAAATGGCGGTCGCAATGGCCAGCAAAAGACCTGCTGCCGTGGAAAGCGCTGCGGCAATACCACCGGCTGCAGTCAATGCGATAACCCAGTTGGGAAGCTTTGCAATTTCCGGGTTGGCAAGCACCATGATATCCCTGTCAACCGTGACCATTTCATTGCCTTTCCAACCATAAGATTCGGCATTTTTAAGTCCTGCTTCATTGTAATACTGGATTCTGCCGTCACCATTTTTATCTTCAAACTTTAACAGGCCTGTTTTTTCCCAGTTTTTAAACCAGGTCGGGACCTCTGAATATTTGATGTTTCCATCGACACTGCCAACCGGACCTTTCTGAATCGTATCCATCAGGTTCATTCTTGCCATGGCGCCAACGGCAGGGGCTGTGGTATAAAGAATAGCGATAAAAACCAGGGCCCAGCCGGCAGATGCGCGAGCATCCTTAACCTTGGGAACTGTGAAAAAGCGCATAATAACATGGGGCAGTCCTGCCGTACCAATCATCAACGACATGGTCAGCAGGAACACGTTTATGGTTGTCCATTTCTGGGCCGTGTAGGCAGCCCAGCCTAAGTCCACCAGGATGGTATCAAGCTTGTCCAGCAGAAAAGTGCCGCTGCCATCGGCCATTGTCCCGCCCAGGCCTATCTGGGGAATGGGAATTCCAGTGAGCGTCAGTGAGATAAAGATGGCTGGAACAGTATAAGCAAAAATAAGGACGCAGTACTGGGCGATCTGGGTATTGGTAACCCCTCTCATACCACCAAAAACAGCGTATATGAAAACGATAATCATACCAATATAAATCCCGCTTTCAAAGGAAACACTTAAGAACCTGGAAAAAACAACCCCGATCCCTCTCATCTGGCCGATAACGTAAGTGATTGATGCGACAACAAGACAGAACACCCCCACCATTCTTGCCGCATTGGAATAAAATCGTTCACCGATAAACTCCGACACCGTAAATTTTCCAAATTTCCTTAAATAGGGTGCCAGCAGCATGGCAAGAAGACAATATCCGCCGGTCCAGCCCATTAAAAAAGCAGTTGCGTCATATCCCATAAAGGCAATCATACCTGCCATACTGATAAAGGATGCTGCGGACATCCAGTCCGCACCTGTGGCCATACCATTTAAAACAGGATGAACCCCTTTACTGGCCACATAAAAATCACCGGTGTTTTTGGCCTTTGATCTGATGGCAATGTAAATATAAAGAGCAAAAGTCGCTCCAACAACAAAGTAGGTCAGTACTTGCAAACTCATTGGTCAATCTCCTTTTCGTTTTGGTTAGCGTTTAGTCTTCTTCAACACCAAACTCTTTGTCCAGTTTTCCCATCCTGTTGGTATAGAAAAAAATCAAACCTACAAAGACGTAGATAGACCCTTGTTGTGAAAACCAAAACCCTAACTTGTAACCACCGATGGAGATCGCATTAAGAGGATGAACCAGAAGAATTCCAAACCCAAAAGAAACGACAAACCATACGATCAGACATTGAATTACCAGCTTAATATTTCTCTGCCAGTATTCCTCCCTCGACTTTTCACTCATGAATTTTCCCTCCTTAATAATAAGTTATTGAACCTCACTGAACCTCATTCATTTATAGAGCAATAAATGTTCCAGAGGCTGTTTTCCCCTGAAAACCAGGTGTTTTGGCGCTTTTTAAACATTTTTTAAATAGTATAGGTGTTCGATAGTGAGACAGGAGGTGTTCAATAATGAACAATTGGAGGCTCATGTTTTTTGGAAATTTTTAAGGGTCTGTTTTCACGATCGCAATTTTTTTGATCCGGGAGGATGCCCTTGGGGAATGAAACAGGCAGACAATAGTGATTTGCTGTATCAAAATAACAGGATTCATCTGCTTAGTGCGATCACGGTAAATATCAGAATTCAAAAATTTTGATTTGTGCTAAGTAAACGATCTATAGATGAACCTTCTTCTCAATTATGAACCATTGACCATCTCATCAATAATCTGTTTTGCCGACTCAATGCCGGAGATCAAACCGGAAACTTCCCCGGCCGGCATGATACCGGAATCGATATCGCCTTTAAGCCATGATCTATCCACCGCCTGAAAATTGAAATGTTTTTGCGTGTCCAGGTGGCCGGTTAAAATTTTTTCAACCAAAGGGGTGTGCAATGCCCGTATCCTGAATCTGCCTGCATCCACAAGCCTTGTTCCTGTATCGTGTAATTTTGTGATGGTTTTCTTGTAATTGATATGGGCGCTACACTCGGTTGCCGTGATAAACCGGGTACCGATCTGCACGCCCTGCGCCCCTAATGCAAGGGCTGCCTGGTAACCTCGCGAATCCCCGATACCACCGGCCGCAATAACGGGAATGTTTACGGCATCACAGACAGCAGGAACCAGGACCATGGTTGAGGCCCCGTTATATCCCTGCATGCCGCCGGATTCAGACCCCTCTGCGATAACGGCGTCAGCCCCGGACAATTCTGCTTTGCACGCAAGCTCCACCGTCGGAACAACAACGATCGCTTTAAGTCCCTGGCTGTGAACATATGGAATTATCTTTTTGGGAGAACCGCCTGATATGGTAACAACCTTAATTCCTTCTTTGGCTGAAATATCCACGAACTCGGGAACCAGGGGATTCATCGTAAACAGATTTATGCCAAATGGTTTGTCTGTCAGTTTCTTTGTTTCCCGAATCTGGGTCACAATTTTTTCACTGTCCCGGGAAAAAGCCGTGGCCAGCAATCCGAATCCTCCGGCCTCAGACACGGCAGCCACCAGCTCCGGATTACAGATCACACCCATGGCACCCTGAATTATAGGATATTTGCACTTCAGTATCTCTTTAACCGCATCCATAATTGCACCCTTTTTTGCATTTTTGTCAGTTGCGTTGTTGATTATCTCTTACCTTTTGGGCCACCCCAAAAGCGATGTAAATCATCCACAGGATCAACCCTATATGAAGCAGGTCGTTTTCATTAAACCAGATTCCTTGATCCCATAATTTTTTTGCTACACCAAGCCCCATATAAAGATAGTATACTGCCATAATAACACCCAGTGATACCCATGTAATCATCAGGGAACGATCCATTTTTTCTCTATATCGATAATACCGGATAGCGTTAATGACAAAAAGGATTAAATAGCTTGGCGTGGTAAACAAAACAATCAGTTCAAAGGAGACCAGAAACTTGTTGGGAATAAAGGCTCCTGCCAGGCAGAGGGCACCATAAACAATCGTGTTTAAGGTGGCATAAACCATCAGTGCCTTTTTCACGGCTTTCCCGGCTGAAGCATAACTTACCCCGATCACCATTGCGTTGACACTGGCAATTGATACCAGGTTATACCAGATGCCAACCCAGCTGATATATGAACAGATCTGCCTGGCTGAACATCTGAGTTCATAACTGAGCGCCTGATAATTCGTCCCCCCCAGGATGGCCTGAATACCCCATAAAATAAGCGCTGCTCCCCACCATAACCGGGATTTTTGATCTTCTCTTATTCGCAGGAAATAAACACCGACGACAATTCCCAGAACACCCAGAGAATAAACAAAAAAAGTCGACGTGGGTTCCATCCATATAAATTCAAATGACCCAATGGATAACATTAAATGCGGATGCGTTTTCAGCCACATTTCAGGCGTTGTAACAGGACTATGCGGTATTGTGGCCAAACGACCGCAACCGGACACTATTATCGAGGATAAAACCAGGAGAATCAGGCAGTTCAGTGCTTTAAGAACTATTTTCAAGTATTTCATTGCATTCCATTTATACTGCAAATTTTATTACAAACATCTGGCTATTATTGCCCCGGGTATACATAGCCGGGGTCAACCGGATCAATCCAAGTTGGGGTTCTATTGTTTCGGATTCCTGGTGTGGGCCTCTTCTCTCTTTCCAAACAGTCTGTTTACCTGATCAACATATTCTTTATTCTGACACGGTTTGGAAATGTGGTCTATCATCTTATCTTTTGCTTTTAATTCCTTAATCGACTGCAAAAATTCAAGATTCCCGGAAATAAAAAGAATAGGGATTTTAGGATCTTTTTGCCGGATATGGTGATAAACATCCATTCCATTAATATCTCCCGGAAGGATATAATCCAGGCTGACAAGATCATAGGCATTCCGATCAAATAGATCCAGCGCCATGTGGCCGTTATGGGCAATATCCACCTGGTTGCTGCAGGGCGGATCGGACAAAATTGTATACTGGACATTGGATATATCAACTTCATCTTCCACCAGTAGAATCCGCTGACCCGAGCAAACCTGTATTTCACCGATGGTCTCTTTTTCGTTAATCGTCAATTCCTTATTAACAATCGGCAGTTTGATTGTAAATTGTGTCCCGATATCTGGTTTTGACTCAACATTAATGCTGCCTTTATGCTGTTCGATATATTTTTTAACATTGGCCATACCGTACCCGGTCCCCTTTATTATACTTGCGTATGAACCTGTGGTATCACGGCTGCCCTTTAATGAAAAAGACGGTGTATAGATGCTTTTCAGATGTTCTTCGGGGATACCGCACCCGTTATCCTTGATCTGTAAAAAGATATGATCATCCCGGCGGAAAGTTTTAATTATGATTTCGGGACGCGGCTCAAGACTAAGCGCGTGAATGGAGTTTTGCAGCAGGTTAACAATAGCATGTTCAATCATACCCGGGTCCGCGAGCAGATCCGGCACATCAAAGGCATCGCTCCTTTTCAGGGATATATTTTCCAAATCTTTTTTCATCAGCGTAACGACCAGATCAATCTTCTCATTCATTTTGAAAAATTCATGTTTGGGCTCCTGGTCCTTGGCAAAGGCAACCAGGTTTTTGGTCAAATTCCGGCCTCTCATGGTCTGCTTGATGATCAAATCAAGTTTGCCTTTAATTTTATCATCAAGGGTACGGCTGATTAACAGCTGGGTATTTCCCATGATAATGCCCAAAATATTATTGAAGTCATGGGCCATTTTCCCTGCAATCTGTCCCACCATGGCCAATTTTTTCTGCTCCCCAGCTATTTTTTCCGCCTGAATCTTTTCATATTCAATCTGCTTTAACGCGGTGATATCGTGCAGGACAACTCTTGCTGTCTGCAATGTATCCCCATCGAAAAGATAGTCGCTCGCCATCAGAACACTGATGGTTTGCCCATCCTTTTTAATCAGTTCTGCTTCTATGATATCGTTGGGAGGTTTGCCCCGGAACAATTTTCTAAATCGTTCATCAAAGTATACCAGTGTCTCTTTGGTGAACAGCTTTTTAGGGTCAATGGACAAAAGTTGTTCTTCGCTGTACCCCGAAAATTTACACATACCGTCATTCACATTGATGAATCTGCCTTTGATAAAATCAATTTCATAAATGCCTGTAGGTGCGTTTTTAAATAAATGACGATATTTTTTTTCGCTATCACGTAACGCCTTTTCAGATTTTTGTCGCTCCTTTGACATCTGATTTGCAGCGACGGCAAGCGATTTAAATTCAGCAAAAAAAAGTTTATCGCTGTCAATGGGAACGGCCTTTAAAGCAGAATGCCTGAAAAAATCGTCAAACCTGTCAAAATTATTTTTAATTTTCAGGGAAATCGTCCAGACTATCAAAAAGGAAACAGACACGAATATACCCAGTATCAATGCTGATTTTATAATCAAAACTTTGATTTCCTGTCTCGCACGGGCCTGCTTTGTTTCAATAATGGTATCAATCTCATCAACATACACGCCGGCCCCAATATACCATTTCCATTCAGGGACAGATTCAGCATAGCTGATTTTAGCAGCCGGTGGCTGTCCTTTGAACTTAGGGGCAACATATTCCACAAATCCACCGCCCGCTTTGGATTGCTGTATCAGTTCCTCTACAATTTTGACACCGTTGGGATCTGTTACCTGAAGCGTATTTTTTCCTTTAAAGGGACCGGAAAGACTTATTCCGTCCCATGTGCCGGCAAATATATACCCACCGGTGCCATATTTGATCTGTTCAATACGCTGGAGAACCTCTTTTTTTATTTTCTCTTCTTCATCAACGATATATTTGCCGTTCCCGATGACCCAGTCAAACGGTTCAAAATATTTTACAAAGGAAATTTTGGGCACCAGAATTCCCGGATATTCCGGTTTGTTCCAATAGTATGAGCAGAACCCCTCTTTGCCTGGCGATTTCAGGGCTGCGTATATTGCCTTCATGATGTAAGTTCCCTTGCTGTCCTGAAGATCTGACAGATTCGTTCCTTCAAGCTCGGGATTGTTTCGATTGATCAACTCTGTTCCCTGCATGTCTTCGGCAAAATAGTACCCGATACCATCATCCCAGGAACATGAGTATAAAGCATCATGTACCATTCTTTTGATTTCCAACAGGGACTTTTCGTTTTTATTCCGGTTGTAGATATACACCGCAGTATCATATGCCTCATATGTCCTGTCTTTAACCGCCTGTCTCACCCTTTTTTCAGCAAGAGAACGTTCGTGACGGATATAATCAATCACTTGTTTTACCTGGGTTTTTATAATCTGCTTTTGGGAGGAAAGATATGAAGTCCTGATGTTCTTAATCTGATATTTGGTGCTTTTAATCTCTTTTTCAGCC
Organism: uncultured Desulfobacula sp.; assembly: GCA_964562385.1. Classification (GTDB taxonomy): domain Bacteria; phylum Desulfobacterota; class Desulfobacteria; order Desulfobacterales; family Desulfobacteraceae; genus Desulfobacula. The sequence goes on along the minus strand of CAZLTD010000016.1, from coordinate 26,476 downwards.
CAGAGATAGACCATAAGACAGACAATAATAATACACAGCAGTATCATCATCATCCATAAGATATTTGTCAGTCGCCGACCGGGATCTGGCAGCATGCAGTGTCCTAATTTTAAGTTAGATTGAACTATGATAAACTTTTTTTAAACTTCAAACAACGAAATATATTTCTTTTCTTTCTTATTGGCCGCCCCCTTCTCATCCTCCTGTTCCGGCAGGAGCACCACCATTATAGTGATAGTAAAAATCAGAAACGATCCTGGTGAAATCATCTTTGGAATACATATCTTCAATGGTTTGCTTTAATACACGCAAATTCTCAGGTCGGCCTAACCACGACTTTTTTGAGATTCCGATATATACGGGATTATCCTGAATATGTCTAAAAGCAGCGGTTCTGAATTGTGAAGCAAAATCCGGGTCTTCTTTTTTCAAACTCAACCATTCCGCCTCGGAACAGATAACGATATTATAGCGTTTGTTTTCCAGTTTTTTAAGTGCGATCAAAAGCGTTCTGACTGGATCCTTTACAATTTCGGGATCATGATCAAAGGCCTTGTAATAACTGTACCCGATTATCGTCCCAACGGTTTCCCCTTTTAAATCGCCTGTCCCATCTATTTCTCCGGCATCATCACGCCTTAACAAAAAAAGTTTGTTGGAATTATTTTTATACCGTAAAAGGTGCATATAACTTCTGCGGTCCTCCTTATCAAGCACCCCTCCGATCATGTCTGCTTTGCCGGACTTCATCATGCTCAGGCATCTTGCAAATGGCAGGTCTTGGGTATATTGAATTTCCAGCGCCAGGGGATGCTTTCTGTTAGCCCTGTCGATAACAGCTTCAATAACGGAGATAACCTCACCATACGGGGGGCCGCCGTCCGTCGGGAAAATGTGAAACGGCGGGAAACTGTCAACCGGCACAAGAACGTTCCCTGCAGAGACAGAAAACGGCAGGGAGACGGTACTGAATATGATGTAAATCGCTATTTTGACTAATTTTGTACGCATTAGATTGGCTTATGTTCTATCCGTGGATAATCCAATTTTGATTTGGTGTGGCCCACGTTTCAAAACAACCGGTTTGCCTGGTTCATTAAAATTTTTGAAATCTGTAGTCTAATAATAAAGAGGCCTCCCCGGTCCTATTTTATGCCCCAAAACAGCTCTTTTTTACCAGAATATTCATTTCCGTCCTGTAAAAGTCCAGCCACAACTCATTCACACTTCATGCCGCCCTCTATCCATGCCATGACCTGTTTTTTCCATTCATCCATTCCACCTTCGACCAGATCTGTCTCTTTCTTTTTAAAAGGCAGCTGACCGCTCTCAGGTGTGGCGCCTTTGATGCCCCAAAGTACCCGGGGATCTTCTAACAGATGATGCTCTAAATCCCTTGCAAGCAGCTTTTTGCTTTTGAATGCGGCATTTAACGCTTCCATCATTTTTTCACATGTTGTCTTTGGGTCCATATCCGAGGTGTACAGCCCTGGCTGGGCAAACCAGTCTGAGCTGTGTTTAAATCCGGTTACACTCTCCTTATGGCATTTGGTACAACGATTTACATCACGGCGCTTGGCATGGGTGGTAAAGGAAAGACCATTTTTATCTTTCTCAAAAAAATCATGGCAAACGGTGCAGGAGGCGGCATGAAATTTAGCATAAAGATTCGTGCTGAACAGGGTATCATCTGCATGGGCAGCACCAAAAACAAACAGCAACATCGCAGGTAAAGCATAGTGAATAATTTTTTTTAACATTTTTTCTTCCTTCTTGGGAATCGTTATAAAATAACTTGATCTAAATCGTTTCCAACCCCCCCTTAAAAGACGGGGCATTTTAAAAACAAAAGTTCAAGTAAGGCAATGCACAGTTTTGCCCCTAAATAATTTTGGAGCAGATCCTTATCAAGATCATGCAATTCAATTTTAGGAGAACATCTATAGTGATTCTGAAAAATATGTTCCTAAAAAGAATCACCAAAAAGCAAATCGATTGTCACGCAACGGGCTTTAAAATTTGAGCGTTAGAAAATCATATCCGTGTCTCGGAATATATTTCTGCGATTTGCTATAAATATTCGATTCACCCGGTTTATTTTATTTGTTCGAAATTTACAATACAAAAATTGTGAATTTGATAAAATTCCCTTTAGAGGGCTCATTTTGATATTAAACTGACCCCTCTATGAACAGTTAGCCTGGGGCTATTGAATCTTTTACCCATATTAACAAAAAATTCTATTTTTTCGCTTGGTATGCTCCCTTCTGTCAACAAATTTTATACCATTACGGGCAGACATATGAATTCATATATAGCCAGGCCAGACAGGATATGCTAATGCAGAGAATCAATCCCGGATGTGTGATGTTTTTTTAAGTTGCAAATGAGAGATTCATATTTAAGAAAGTTAAAAATATGCAACCTGTACAGTCTGAAATGTATGAAAATCTTCTGATCGCTATAGATCATAAGAGAAAACTGTCTTCAAATACGAAAGATATTGCGGAATCACAAATCAGGAAAATCATTACCTTAAAATTTGAGATGGAAACCCTTGCAGCCCAAGAGGGGTACTCTAAAGCGTGCCAAAAATCCATCCCGGTGTGCAAGGGGGAGTGCTGTAAATGGCATTATCCAAAACATTTGAATCCTATAGACTTTTTCATAGCCATATTTCATATGGCCGAGGCACAGCAGGAAAAGTTGGCAAAACAGATTTTCAATACCCAAAAAGATCACTGTCCCATGCTGCTTAAAACAGGATGTTTTCTTTCCTTTGAACAGCGGCCCATTCTCTGCACCAATGCCTACCCCTGTTTTAACGATCGATCATACTGGGTTGAAAAAGAGAGGAAAAATCTTTTGTTTAAAAAGGCCATTAACAGACTTGATGATATTTTTACTGGACAATAATCACGGTTTGAGCCCACACACGACTTAATTCAATGAATACGACAGGAGCTGTCATGACACTTACAAAGCTGATGCAGAATCACAAATACATTTTAACCCAGGCGGCCATTGATGAGGTCCTGAGCCGGTCAGATGCGGTTGATATGCATCCCAGGCTTGGCAATGCCCTGTTCATCTATGACAAAAAAAGCCGCCGGGTGTTAACGGACCTCTATGAAGAATTTATTGATCTTGCCGTAAAAGCGGATGTGCCCATGCTGATCTTTACACCAACCTGGCGGGCAAACCCGGAGCGCCTTGAAGAAGCCGGTGTCGATCTGGATGTCAACAAAGATGCCGGTGTGTACATGAACGAATTAAGAGACGCTCACAAAAGCCATAAAAACCGAATCCTTATCGGCGGTGATATGGGGTGCAAAAACGATGCTTACCGGCCAGAAGAGGCCCTGTCCAGAGAGGCGGCGTATGACTTCCATGCCTGGCAGATCGAACGTCTGGTTTCCGGAAACATCGATTTTCTGGCTGCAGGCCCGATGCCGGCAATATCCGAGGCCGCAGGTCTGGCCCTTGCCATGGGAAAAAGCGGTCTGCCCTATACCCTTAATTTTGTGATCAACCGGGAGGGAAAAATGCTGGACGGAACCCGCCTTTTTGAGGGCATCCAAAAGGTGGATGACGCCTGTTCGGTTCCACCCCTGGGATATGTGATCGGATGCTCTTACCCATCCTTTTTCAAACCGGATGAATTCCCGGCATCACATCTTTCCCGGGTCATTGGGTTCCAGGGCAATGCCTCCTCTCTTGATCATTCAAACCTGGACGGGTCCGAAAAGGTGCAAGCCGAGAAGGTGTCGGACTGGGGGGATGGCATGGTAAAGCTGCACCGGGAATGCCGAATCAAAATCCTGGGGGGATGCTGCGGCACCCGGCTGGGACATCTTCAGTATATTGTCGATCATATTGATGATGTATAATAGGGAATCGTTACAAAATTACGTGATCTAAATTGTTTAAAAAAACCCCTTAAAAGACCGGGTATTTAAATACAAAAATTCACCTAAGGCAGTACACAGCTTTGCCCTAAGTAATTTTGGAGCAGATCCCAAGCTTACCGTTTATTTAAAATATATATGCGCTTATTTATTTCATCATGGCGGTAACAACACCATACGCCGCCATCATGTTGCCTATAAGTGAACCGTCCTTTTGTGTTAAAAATCTTTTTTCAAGTGCCCTGCTGTCAAGATCTTCAACCACTTTCAATCCCCGCGGCTCTAAAAAATCCCGGATCTTTCCGCTATCAATTGAAAATATAAACTTTTCATCTCCATACTGTTTTTTCATCATTTGAAACAACTGGGATGCACCATACCAATGATTGATCTCCCCCTCGGGGATCGTAACAAGATAGTCAAACGCAACAATGCTGTCTGGATTTGAAAACCGGCAAATACTTTCAAGGGTGCTGTCAACAGATACCGGCTCAAGATACATGGTCACACCCTCCCAGATAAAAAGCGTTTTCTGATGGCTGTTAAACCCTGTTTTTTCAAGAACCCCAGGTATAGATTCCCTGTTTAAATCTGCAGACACAAAGGTGAGATGTTCTGGGATAGTTACATCTGCTTTCTCAAGGCATATTTTTTTATGATTCTGGGTTGAGGGTGTATCCAACTCGAAAATTCTGGTCCCGCTGTTTAAGTGATCAAAGCGCTGCGCTCTTGTGTCATACCCAGCTCCCAGCAGCACGATCTGGGGAAACTGTTTATTAAGCGCATCCTTAAACTGCCCGTCATAAAAGGCTGTTCTTGCGATCATCAGTTCATCCATTCCCGGGATCACTTTGTTCAGCTTTGCTTTCACCAGGTTCCGGATGAATTTGAACGTGAGGATAAACCGTTTGAACGGGGGTAAAAAACAGGATGCCAGATGATCCGGTCCATGGACCTCACTGTCGAATTCCAGGTGTGCCAATGTTCGGTGAAACGCGGCAAGTATGGCTGTTTTGGATGGCTTCTGGCCACTGTTTTTTGACATTTTCAGATTCCTTTTTTTCCAGCGTGCTTAATTGGAGTTATTGATCGGTCTGGTCCGCCCCTCTCTTCTATTACATCGAACCATTAAGGTTCGGCAGGCTTTTAAATATTTTATAGTGCTTCCTGCTTATTTCATTCCTGTCAGAATTCGACAACTCGTCTTCAACCGTTTCAAACAACTTCTGGTACTCTTTGTCTAATCTTAATATCTCTTCATAAAATTCTTTGATGGTGTCTTTGTTTCCAAAGTCCCGGGCATCTTTTATATCTTCAATAAGACCTGCTTGACTCTCAAGTATGTCCAGCAACTGCATCTTTTCATAGCTCTGTAATTCAGGTTCACTTTCTTCCTGTTCTTGCTGGATAGAAAAATTGTCAAAAAAGCTGGAAAGAGAACCGTCACGGAACTGCCAAAAAGCGATAGCACCGATAGCGAGCAGTATAAATAAATTTTTTCCAGTCATGGCTCTTTCATCCTCGCGTTTCTTTTGACAGGGGCGCATCCCTTATAGCATGAAAATTGGCGGTTTATCCGTCACTGTTTTGGTTGTTGGAATCAGTTTTAATTCTTAAATCACTTTTTTTATCTGTTCGGCAAATTTGCCGATCTGCTCCATATCACCCGGAACCGGCTCCCACTTGGAAACAGTCAGGCCATCACCTGTCCACCTGGGAACAATATGAACATGCAGATGCGGGACCACTTGATTGGCAGCCTCTCCATTGAGCTGGAGAATGTTTATTCCATCCGGATTCATGGTTTCCTGAATTGCGTGGGCAACCTTCTTTACTGCAGACATGACGGACAAAAAGTCTGTTTCCGGCAGCTCAAGTATTGTGCCCCCATGCGTCTTGGGGATTACCAGCGCATGGCCGTCATTCATGGGATTGATATCCATGAATGCCAGAACCGCATCATTTTCGTAAATTTTTGTACAAGGTATTTCTCCGTTAACAAGTTTGCAAAACAGACAGTCCATACATCGTCCTCCTATGAGTATTAAAAGGTTAAGGATCGGTTCCAAAATTACTTAGGGGTAAAGCTGTGCATTGCCTTACTTAATCTTTTGTTTTCAAAATATCCAGTTACGGTCATTTGTAAAATTACCGAGTTTAATGTTTTTGGGAAACAATTTAAATCAAGTTGATTTGTAACGATTCCCAACTGTATTATTCAATAACCGAACAGACAATCTTAACCCACTGGTCGGGTTTCAAAAATCCTTTACCCCACCTGGCATCCAGATCCGCGGTCGGTTTTAAGGCTACAATCTCTTCTACGCTTTTACCCTCATCCAGCAGTTTAGAAATTCTGTCATACACCGTTGAAAGCATTGCTTTATACTCTTTAAGATCGCTCACACTTGCCAAAGGCCCGTGGCCGGGGATAATTTTAGTGTCAGGCGTCGTGCGTTCAAGGATCTGATCAATTGATTTGAGCATCCCTTTGAAAGCTCCCCCGCTGCCGGCGTCTATAAAGGGGTATATTCCGTTAAAAAAGATATCCCCGGTGTGAATAATGTTCGCATTCTTGAAAAATATAGCGGCATCGCCATCGGTATGGGATTCGGGAAAATGTACCACTTCAATGGTTTCATCATTCCAGTGAAACGTTAAGCTTGCGGGAAAAGTGACCACAGGCAACGCAGCATTGGGGGCGGGTGGAATATCCAGGTTAAAGGCTTTCATTAATTGCCCTTTTGCCATTCTTAGCCTGACATTCTCATGGGCCACAATGATGGTATCACCTTTCCCGAAATTTTCATTTCCACCAGTGTGATCCATGTGCCAGTGGGTATTGATTAGAAATCTGACCGGTTTATCCGTTAATTTTGAAATGGCCTGAGTGATCTTTGGTGTCAACGGCGCATATTGATCATCAATTAAAAATGCACCATTTTCTCCGATGGACAGCCCAAGATTTCCGCCGGCCCCCGTTAAAATGTAAATATCAGGTGTCAGTTTAATTGTTTTGATTTCAACTTTTGATAAATCGGGTTGCGCATATACAACACCTGAAATCAGTATAATAAATAGAATAATATATTTTTTGAAATTCATGACAGGCATCCTTTTTTAAATTCGTGTCCATCCATAAATGGAATTCTGAGTGGAAGCTATCAGTCCTTAGCTTTTAGCCGTTCGCTCGTTTGCTGTCAGGATAGTGAATTTTTTTTCAACCCGTTAGCTAAAAACCGAATGCTAACAGCTAACCACCCTATTTGGACATTTTTTAGAAATAACACCTCTGCCGGCATTGTCAAGGCTGGTGTTTTATTTACATATAATTTCAGATCCTTCCAAGGCATGGGCAATGTTGAAAAAATATACTGAAAACGATTTAGGCAATGAGAACCATCCAACTTGAATGGGTATGATTTGGCTGCTGCATTCAAATATTTTTTTTGCAATATTTAAATTTAGCCTTGACTTATTTTTGATATTCCACTAATCCATACCGCTTTGATATAGATTGTATTAATATACATTAGGATTGTATTGAAGAGTTTTATGAAATTGATTGCACAAACCGGATTCGGTCCAAGGGCTGTGTTGGATGTTGCCGTGGACCGGCCTCTGTCCCCACACACCCGGAAAACTCCGGGGCAATTCAAATATTTTATTTTTTAAACACCATATGGACGGATTCCATATTTAATTTAATTTGTTTTAAAGGAGTTATTTAGATGAAAAAGATTCTGATTCTAGGATCAGGTGCCGGTGGTACCATGTGTGCCGCCAAACTGCGAAGGGAACTTGGCAGAGACTGGAAGATCACCATTATCGACAATGATGAAATGCATCACTACCAGCCGGGATGGCTCTTTATCCCCTTTGGAATATATACTGCCGATGACTGCCAGAAGCCTAAACGTGATTTTATTCCCCAGGGCGTTGACTTTGTAATGGATGAGGTGGTGGGTGTAAATACCGATGCCCAGACCGTTTCCTGCAAAAAAGATCAGTATGATTATGACTGGCTGATCATCGCTACCGGCTGCAACATGGTACCCCAAGAGATCGAGGGGCTGGAAAACTGGAAAGCCGATCCCAAAGCAAATGAGCACAGCTTTTTCACCCTTGAGAGTGCCGTAGCGCTGCATAAACGGATGAAAAATTTTGAAAAAGGCCGATTGGTTTTTAATATTGCAGAGATGCCGCACAAATGTCCTGTTGTACCCATGGAATTCATTTTTATGGCAGACTGGTTTTTTGCCAAGGCAGGATGCCGCGACCAGGTTGAGATTGAACTGGTAACCCCCAACACCGGCATTTTTACCAAACCGATTGCAACCAAGGTTATGAGTGCGACGGCTGAAGAGAAAGATATCCTGGTAACCCCGAACTATAGTATTGACAGCATTAATGTTGAAGAAAAATACATGGAATCGGTGACAGGTGATCGCGTCGACTATGATCTGATGATCTCCACCATGCCGAATCTTGGACCCGACTATGTGGAAGACTCAGGCCTGGGTGATGGCATGGGATATGTCTTAACCAACCATCATACGCTGAAAGCGGAAAATCACGATAATATTTACGTGGTTGGGGACGCCACCAACGTACCGACGTCCAAAGCCGGTTCTGTCGCGCATTATGAGGCAGATATCGTGGTTGAAAATCTCCTGCTTGACATTGATGGCAGAGAGCCCAAACCTGCTTTTGACGGCCACTCAACTTGTTTTATCGTGTCAGGTTACGACAAAGCTTTCCTGTTCGACTTTAACTATAAAACCGAACCCCTGCCCGGAAAATTCCCATTCCCGGGTATTGGACCGTTTGATCTTATTGGCGAAAGCAGCATGAATTACTGGGGTAAAATGATGTTTAAGTGGGTGTATTGGAACATGCTGCTTCCTGGTAAAGAGATGCCTCTGGAACCCCAGATGGCAATGGCTGGAAAATACTGGCCTAAAGTGGGTACAGAATAAGGAGGCAGATATGACCAACGAAGAATTAATTCTTCAAAAGCTTGAGGCATTAGAGACCCAGATTCAACCTCTGGTGAAAAATGGTGAAAAATTAGCGGAACTTAAAAATGACCTGACGCCGATTGCCAATCATGCCACAGCATTGTTGATCAATGAGTTGACAGAAGTGGAAGCCGGCTTCCAGCTGGAAAGCTTTCTTTCGCTTGTCAAAGAGTCCATGAGAAATACCTCCAATTTTGTTTTTGCCCTGAAACAGATGGCCAATATCATTGAGTTTGTCAAAGATCTGGAACCCCTGCTTAAATCTGCAGTGCCGCAGTTTATCCAGACCCTGGATGACATGGAGCAGAAAGGTGTTTTCAGGATGTTCAAGGCAACTCTTGATCTGCGTAAAAAAGTAGCGGCTGCTTATACGCCTGAAGATATTGAGATGATGGGAGATACGCTTGTTGCCTATATGGGGCTTGCCAAGAGTCTCTCAGATCCCAAAGCGATCCAGGTTCTGGAGCAGTTATCCAAAGTTCCAGGCAACATTGAGCTTGAAAACAGCAAGAGTGTCGGGGTCTTCGGACTTGCCTCCGCCGGTTTTGACCCGGAAATCAGCAAGGGACTCGGGGTGCTCATGGAGTTGACCAAGGCCATGGGTAAAATATCCATCCCCGGGGAAGCTGCCAAATGAGCCAGGCTTCAGTAAAAGAGTTACATAGCCTGCCACCGGCCTCGGATAAAAGAATCCTTGTTGTGGATGATGAACCGGATGTTCGTAAATTCTTAAAAACCTGCATTCAGGATGCCGGATTCATTGTGGACTCGGCTGTGGATGGTCAGGATGCTCTGGAAAAGATTGAAGATGAAACCCCGGATCTCATGACGCTGGATATGGTGATGCCCCGGAAAACCGGAATTGAGCTGATACGAATCCTTCGGGCAAATGAAAAATACAAAGAACTGCCCATTGTCGTTATTACAGCCCATGCACAAAATGAATTCGCCAATGAGGATCTTAAACTTCTGAACGGCTTTTCATCGGGTCTCAAACCCCGGAAAACCATTTCAAAACCGGTGACGCCACAAAAAATTGTGGAAGCTATCTGTGATATTTTACAGGTAGCGCCGGTGACTCAAACAGAGGAAGATCAGTCTCTGACGACTGATGAGGAAAAGATGCTCAAACTGTTCCGGGAAGGTGACCCGGGAAAGATCGACCAACTCAAGCAGATCCTGAGTACATTTTAAGTCCAGTTGAAGCCTTTTGTATTTCAGGGCTGGATGCAGGGAAAAGATAGTACAGGACAGCAATGTCACAAAAGAGTGTGGTATCCAGGCAACATACGCCGCTTGGATACCACATTAAAACATTTATCGTCTAACAAACTGCCATTAAAAAAAGCCGGATCAGGTTCTACTGAACCACCTTTAGCATCTGCCGGGAGAGGTGCTCACCAAGTCTGCGATACAGAAGCGCTGCAGCCTTGTTATTTTTTTTAAGGATTGGATCAATATCTGCTTTTGAAATGCACCGGACCGTAGCCATGGACCGGCATGTGGCTGTGGTGGCATATACACCGTTTTCAGCCAGGGAAGACCATCCGAACACCTCTCCGGGTTTGGACAGGTTAAATGCCGCATGGCGGGCATCCTTCACCGATAGGTCAATATCTCCCTGTTCAAGTATATACAGTGTTTGAGCTGAATCACCCTTACTAAAAATTGTTTCATCATTTTTGAATGTACTGGTAGTCCCAGCATCACTGATCTGTTGAACCAGTTCCGAATCAATCCCATCAAAGAGTCCAAGTTTAGCAACATTCATTTTTTACCTCCTCCTAAATAACTACCCGTTTACAACACACCAAATGACAGGCGCTTATAGCACGCCCGGTTAAATCATAGTAATTTAGTATACATATATTAGGTCAAAAATCAATTCCTATTATTTTACTGGGAATTATTTTTTTAATGAGACAACCTAACCCGGATATCTTCACGATAGGATTTTGCTTTAGCTGTAAGGCAATGTCATTAACTTAAGCCACCCATCTATTATTCTGCTTCTGCATTTAATAGCTGAGCAAATAAACGTAACTGGCACGAAGACCGGAGACCGGAGACTGGAGACTGGAAAAGGCTTTCGGATTCCTGTCTCCGGTCTCCATGGCTAAAACATCTGTATTCTTAAGTTAATGGCATTGAGCGGTAAGGCTTAGGACAGCCATTATAAACTTTCATTATTCTATTAATAACTTCAAAATCACCGGCAAGGAAGGTTCCGGTTAGAAGGATGTCAGCAGACGTAAAAATCTGACTTTGCAAACAAGGCGTGTGAGCACCCATACATGGATCTCGATTTGTCAATTTCAAAACTCACATTTCAAGATCTTATCCCCAACTTGTATGCTTCAATGAAACCGTTGAATACGGAATGGTTGTGATTGAAACCAAATTTCTCATAGAACCGGGCCACCTCTTCATTGCCATTGGCAACAAACACCCACAGATCTCTTACATCATCATGGCTGTTTAACCATTTCATGATCATCTGGCTCAGATCTTCACCAATGCTTAAACCCCTATAATTTGAATCCACATACAGCAGCTTATACGTCCCAATCGTTGTTGGCACATCATAATCTTCAGGATAGAACCCGACACCCTCAATATCTTCTGCCCAGTCAGGCTTTTTTAAGATGTCATCTTCAATCAGGTCACTGACAGATGCAAACGCAAACCCTACAGGGGTATCCTTATTGTATGCAACAGCAATATACTTTCTGGATGCACTGGCATAATCAGGTGCAAATCTGTTATCAAAATTCATCCCGGCCATCACTTCCGGCTTTATTCTGGCGTGTTCCGCCTGAAATCTCATGAGAGCGTTGCATAAATCCTTTAAGTTGCTGATATCCCCGTCTTCAAAATCCTTATATATGATCTTGCTCATAATGATTTACCTTTCTTTGATTTCCTATAGTACTCTTTTTGCTCCTAAAAAAAACAATATCACCCCCAAACCGGGGTTTTTTTAATTTAACCGCCTTAATTTATTGTAATCGCGTGGCGACCCCAATTATGCCTATTGTGTAAGCCAACCAAAAACTCATCTGCAGAAAGGTTAAATCGAACATTTCGCAATGAGGTCCTTGATTTTTATGTGTTCAACAGTTTAAAAGAAGTACGTGATATAATCAATGATTGGACAAAAGAGTGTTGGGATAAAAGAGAGAAAAAATGCTAATCACTTTTTCAGGATTGGACGGATCGGGTAAATCAACATTAATTTCTAAATTGGAATGCAGTCTTATTGCCGTGAACCTTAGAGTTCGGGTTTTAACAATGTACGATGATGTTTCCTTTTATGCATATATTAGAAATGTAAGGATTTTTGTTAAAAAATTAATGGGTATAGAAACAGAGGATACAGTAAAACCATTAGAGAATTACACCACTATTCCACAGGATCCAAAAACTGGTGTAACCGATAAAAAAGGCACGTTTGTAAAACTATTATTTAAAATAGCAAGAAACAAACATGTTAAGAAAGGAGTCCTATTGTTGGATCTTTTCAGCCTGCTGATGTATCGATGCCGACATGAATTTTTCAAAAAAGAAATCCTGATTATTGATAGATACCTTTATGACTCCATTGTAGATGCTATTGATCTGGATAAGAAAAATCATTTTTCCTCCAAACTGTTCACAAGGCTTGCGCCAGAACCTGATATCCCATTCCTTATTGATGTTCCAGAAGGGGAAGCCTTTAGAAGAAAACAAGAGTTTCCAATAAATTATATGAAGTGGAGGAGAGCTACATACAAAATGGTTTTCGGTTGGATAAAAGACCCTGTAATCATGAAAAATGACAACCTTGCTGAAGCCATTTCCGAGATGAATACGATAGTGTATAACAGGTTGAAATAAAAGGGGATAATTTAAATATCCTTCAAATATTCATCTGAGGCCGTTTCCATCATATAGCGTATATTTTTTACCGCCTGTGTCTATTCAAGCACAGACACTCACAAGGGACGTCATTACTGCTGAAGGAGATAAAAGGTTCATAATACACCACTCAATGTTTGCTATTTTTTGTTACCACTTATTTTCCGACTTTAAAGCCGTAAAGGTCCAAAAAGCCGCAAGTGCATCTACTGCACCAAATAGTATCAGCGTGACCGGTGCCAGCCCAAACAGGGAAAACCCTGTAAAAAAAACAAGCACTGCGCCCCGGCCATAAACACTTGCACGCAAAAAAGGAATCAATTCGTTGCTGGCCGCCTGGAAATAATACAGCCCCAGCACAAGGACCAGAACCCCGACAACACGAATCCATACCTCACCGGTTTCCGGCATGCCGAACATACCAAGCAGAACGTTCGGCACCAGAACCAGAATTGCGCCAAGACCGAACAGATACAATGAAAACAAATAAACACTGCGTGCACTCTTTCCCATAACCTCCTCCTTAATTTTAGTTTCCGGGCACTGGATGAAATCAGCACGTTAACTGCTTGATCAGTGGACCGGACCCGGAAAATATGAGAAGGACCTGCAAAGGAAAAACTTGCTAATACCCGCATAGCCTCCGGGGTTCCGCTGTATTTAAGTGTTATACTGTTTTTTACTGGTTTTCAATTTTGTAACCAAGTGCTTCCAACTGCGTAAGGATACCTTGTTCTCCTGCCAGATGAAGTGCCCCGAACAGAACAAATTCAACCTCTTTGGTTGTTAACATTCTTTCAATTTGCGGTATCCAGTTATTATTTCGTTCAACCAGCAATGCGTGATATAGTTCAGGGAAGCTATCCTTCCAGGGGGCCAGGCCAATTTCCTGGAGTTGAGCATTATCCCCATTTCTCCAGGCCTCCTTCATGGAAGCAAATATTTTCGGCAGATCGTTAAGGTCATTTAGAGTGTACTCTATGAGTTCATTTTCCCGGCCTTCTCCCATTTTTGAAAGAAATTCCAATTGATCATACACTGTTTCTAAAAATATGATTTTCTTTGAATCATTTAAAGCCTTTGCATTGAAAAACTCATCCACCCCTGTTCCTGCCAGACCAAGCCTTTGAAGTTCAACCACCGTAAGTGTGATAGATAACATTCCCGGCTTGAATTTTAAAACAGACGCCATTGGAATCCCTCTGTTCTCCAGATACGTTTCCAGGGCCTGTTTGGTATCGGGTGTTAGAAATGGTGTGATGTTTTGGTCACCTGCATACATAGTGCTGTTGAATAGTTTCTGTTGAAACTGGGGAGATCCCAGTTTTTGCAAATCAGTTTCAAAAACCAGTATCAGTGAATTATTGTATGCTGTTTCAAACTCAGCGGGCAGAGGATAATCACTTTCGGTCAGCAGATGAATGGTACCGCCAAGAAAAAGGTGATACCCGTCTTTGCTGACTTTCCACACAGGTGATTTTGCATAGACCTGGGCACAAAAAATGCTGAAAATAAGAGATAAAACACAAAACAATACTTTTGCTTTTGTTTTCATTGAAAATCCTTTTAAAATATCACGGTTAAAATCACCGGACAAATATCATGCTGCTAATTTTTGTCCAGTGCACTCTTTTGTCCGCCGATTAACTGTTTATACCACACATTCATGCTTTCAATGTTTCCGGAAATGTTTGTGTTGTTTTTCAGCCTTCCGCCAAATCTGTAGCCGGCCTTGCTGAACGTAACATTCATCCCCGCAGACATCGCACGGGCGATGGTGTATGCAGTTTTGATTCCCCTGCTCTTCATGGCTTTTTCCATGCAAAAAAGAAGGCATTGTGCAAACCCCTTACCTCTCCATACAGGAAGTGTTGCGAAATCGGTCATTTCAGCGTTCTCAGATTGTTTGTCCATTTCTGCCGATGAAACAGCCACGAGCCGACTGTTCACTTTGACCCCAAAATAAACCACATTATTTTTCATTGTTTCCAGAATGTATGCATGCTCATGTATCGGAAAGGGGTAGGATTGAAATATGGTCCTGTAAATATCAGCCATAAAAGCTGCGTCCGATTCTGTGCAGATACTCAGGGTAACATCATCGTTCAGGGGGCATCTGGATGTGATCGTTTTCTCTTCTTGTGCAATCTTGAGAATCTCATCCATTTTCCCAAGGCCAGGTTCCTGGGCACGTTCAGCATCCAGGTAGAATCCCATAAACACGGCTGCCATTTTCCCATCGTAGAACCCGGGTATCCGTGCCTCTGCCTCAAAGCCTGCCGCTAAAAACAGCTCCAAGTGGCATTCAGGAACTTTGGCAAATATTTTTGAATAGTTGTTGTTTCTGGCCAAATCAATTAGATTGCGTGGCGTGATTGGGGATACTTCAGGGGGCAGTTTGATCAAATAGATTCGATCATTATAGCTGCCATGCTGTATAATGCTTCCTTCAAATGTTTCAATGATATCGTTATAATCCATTCATCACGCTTTTCTATTTGTCCGTTTCCACCTGGGACAAGTGTAACGATTCCAAATAAGCAGTATCACCCGCAACATTTGGGTGCCAAAAGGGGACCTTAAGAGCTATTTTTAATAGTTATTACAATTTTTAAAAAAATAAAATGACTATTCTTTATTGATTTTTGGTTTGGGCAACAGCCCGTTGATTAGTGCTTTAATCTCATCTTTTGATCTGAAGCATGTATTTTCAGTCCATCTAATACAGCAGGCCTGTCTCTTTATAATATCGTGCCGCCCCACTATGTAGAGGTGCAGTCAGGCTGTCTTTGACCATCTCTTTTCTCTTCAGGTTCATAAAAGCCGGGTGCAGGCGTTTGAACTGATCAAAATTTTCAAAAACAGATTTAGCCATAATATAGACCTGATCCTCGGGTACACGGGCCGAAGTGACTACAGTGGCGCCAACACCGAAGGTCTGAACATCATTGTAATTCCCCCGATACATATTGCCAGGGATGATTGCTTTTCGGTAATACGGATTCTCTCTCAC
Organism: uncultured Desulfobacula sp.; assembly: GCA_964562385.1. Lineage (GTDB taxonomy): Bacteria > Desulfobacterota > Desulfobacteria > Desulfobacterales > Desulfobacteraceae > Desulfobacula. Next base: position 10,637 of record CAZLTD010000016.1, on the reverse strand, counting down.
CAGCCGGTCAATTTCATATCCGGTTACAGGGACGATCACAGTGCTGCACTTGGTGGTTACATCCTTGATCGAACCACTGGGATGGCCGACCGTGTATACTATGGCATCCACTTTATTGTCACAGAGGGCCCGGGCCTGTTCTGAGTATCTGAGTTCGGAAGCCAGCCTGAAACTGTTCTTGTTCCATCCCATGGCCCTCATGACCACTTCCATAGTACCCCGTTGTCCTGATCCGGGGTTCCCGATGTTGACCCTTTTTCCTTTCAAGTCCCTTAGGTGACGGATACCTGAATCGGCCCTGGCCACAACAGTAAAGGGTTCCGGGTGAACTGAAAAGACGGACCTCAAATCCTTGTTAGGCCCCTTGTTTGAAAATTTGCTTGTACCGTGATAGGCATGGTAATGCCAGTCAGACTGGGCCATGCCCATATCCAGGTATCCATGTGCAATTGCATTTAAATTGTAAACCGATCCGCCAGTGCTATGAACACCAAAATACAAATTATGTTTTCGGATTCCCTTGTTCACCAGGCGGCCGATGGCCCCGCCGGTTGGATAGTAGACACCGGTTACCCCGCCGGTTCCCATTCTCAGTTCCCTGTACTTTTTATCATAAGAGATCTGTGTGTAATCTGACGGTCTCACTTTTTCCTTGGCAATGGGATTTACCGGCGGCTGTATGGATGCCTGCTTGCTTGTTGGCTTTGTTTGAGGAACCTGTGCAGACGGTTTTTGAGTTTTCAAGGTATTGAAGTAAAAATTGCCCGTCAACGAACTTGATTCCCATGGCGTTTGCTTCCTGCCTGTCTCTTTCAGCACCGCTATCCTGACACTTTTAAAGACCTGTTCAATGGTATGGCCCGGTTCTTTGATGTATCTGAGAAGGTACTTGGTATACACTCCGTTCCTCCCTTCTCCGTCTGCTGCCATTTGTCCCGGTGCCGTGGCATAGGCGATAAGGGACCCAGTTGGTGCATCCATTCTGGCAAGCCCGTTTTGGGCCGATCTGAAAGACCTGGCAAAAGGGTTGTTCCGGCATGCATCCAGGATAACGATATTGAGTTCGTTTTGGGCATCCTCCATCTTCGCCAAGATCAATCCTGCATCAACTGAGCTGTATTTTACATCCCCTTCGGACTCTATTCTGGCTCCTATCGGGATCAGGTAGTTGCTCCCTTTAACCCGAACCCCATGACCTGCAAAATAAAACAGCCCAACCCCGCCGCGGCGAAGTTTTTTCCCGAAATCATAGATGGCATCTTCCATTTCGCGTAATGTGGCATCCAACTTGATGGTGACGCTGAAGCCCGATGCCCGCAGAGCAGCGGCCATATCTGTTGCATCATTCACAGGGTTTTTCAAAGGGGCTATTTCATAACGGCTGTTACCAAAAATTAGTGCCGTCCTGTTGGCAGCGTTTGCAAATGATGCTGTTATCATCAAAAAAAATAAAAGTACAAGGATCAAGCAAGGATACTTATTCATGATAAAACCTTTTTATCTCTATTCCATTACCCTTTCAACAATTCTACATTTTATCGTATATATTTCAGGATTTTACAAGTGATATGATGAAAACATGCTTTCTATTTTTCGGATCATTTTATTCAATAACTCTTTTAATTAGAAATCAATCAGCGAAAATATCTAATCCAAAAAATAATATTTCCAAGACTAATGGTGTGGTCGTAAAAGTTTTATCCGCAGCATGGTCGTTGTTAAGTTTAAATCGCTTAAAAGGTTCATTTCACCCCGAAAAAACGCAGTTTAAGGGTGTTTTTCGACTATCTTTTAAGGTGATTCTTCATATTCCAATGTATTAACTCGGTCCGCCCCCAGTATACGGACCCAGTATAATTCATTCTGGTTCGTGTGGCCCGACCCCGTTATCTCCCGTTATATCCGGACTCCGGTTGTCATTTGCCGGCAAGTGAATTTGCAAATTCAATAATTTTGTTTGTACCTGCTACATCTCCCATTGCCATGATATGAATGCCGTCGGTATATTCAAAAATCTCTTTTATAAAATCGCAGGTGATGTCAATGCCGTTAACCCCGTCATGCTCCATACGCGATATAACTTCGTCAGGCACATCAATGCCTTCGACATTCTTGTTCATGAACCTGGCCATCTTTACACTTTTTAACGGCATCACCCCGATAAGTACCGGTTTGTCCAGCTTTTTGGCCTGTTTGAGAAAACGGACCGCCTTTTGGGCATCATACACAACCTGGGTTTGGAAAAAATCAGCCCCGGCCAATATCTTCTTTTCCATCCGTCCCAGCTCCCGATCCAGATCCCTGGCAGTCGGCATGGCCGTGCATGCGATGTTAAATGCAGTATTCCCGCCGAACTCTTTTTCATTGTAATCCAAACCGCTGTTCATTTTTTTGATCAGCCGGATCAACTCAAAAGTGTTGTAATCATAAACCGGTTTAGATGGATAAGGACCATGTTTCGGTGGGTCTCCTGTGGTCACCAGGATGTTGCGGACTCCTAAGGTATGCGCACCGAGCAGATCAGCCTGCGTCCCCAGCAGGCTGCGGTCCCTGCATGTAAAATGGGGTACGGTTTCAATCCCTAATTTATTTTGAATCAACCCTGCCATGGCAATTGAATTGATCCGCAGATTTCCCATGGGACAGTCATGGATGTTGATACCGTCCAGGGAAAGATATGCACCGGCTTTTTCCAGTGATTCATCAGCAAGAACACCCTTTACCGGTCCCAGTTCCGTTGTAATAACAAACTTTTTGCCCAGATTTTCATTCAGACTCATCGTGATCTCCTCTATGTCAACAAAAACACCATTTCAAAGCAATCAGCTCCAAACTACATCTCTTTGTTAAAAAATGCTACAAAACAAATTCTGATTTTCAACTACTTCTTACGTAGATATCCCATTGGAACCCAAATATTCTGGGCTCCTTTAAATGTTCCTGAGAGGATTTTCTGGTTATCTAAAACGAACCTGTACTCCGCAGGTTTTCCAACAATATATTCAGATTCACTTTCATCATATTTACCTTTCATAATGACTGCACAAGGGCTCAATTTTTCCACAACACCGGATGCTTTCATAGCGGCTTTTGTTCCATAATTTGCAGTAGAATGTCTTTGACGATCAACTGTCCAGAGAATTTCCTCTCCTTTTCGATGGAATTTAATATCAGTATATTTATTATGCCAAGTACCTATAATCCAATTGCCAAATTGGTCACCTGACTGATCTTCTTTGCAGAAATCCGGAATAGGTTGTGCAGTTACACTTTGAGCGCTCCTTTTCTGAGTATAGTTCCCACAAGCCGCGAGAACTAATGAGATCAACACAGAAAAGAAAAATAATATTCTTAATCGAATCATACAACACCTCCTATCTATTAGCTATTGAACATACGGTTCAACCGCAGCAGTGTGCTTGTTTGAGCCACTGAACATGGCCCTTGATCCCGGTTTCAAAACCCTTTCTAACATCCTGATATAATATATTTATTCAACCAAACACATCCCAACTATGCAATATTTATAATTGGTAGGTATTGATTGCATTTTTAAATGAAATCTTCTTTCCGGTCTCTGATGTAAGTTGAGACAGAATTAGTCGCCAGGTATCCGTTATTTTAGAAGCATATTTTAATTGGGGTGAGGTTAAAAAATCCACCCCAAAATAAAACCGATCCGGATACATCTCAAATAGTAATCGCCAGTCTTCACGGAGGCGTCCAGAAGATATAAGAGAGGTTGCCCTTGGTTGATAAAGCCTGTTGAGGGATGACAAATCAAAATTCAGGTTAGCATGATCATCCAATAAATTTTTTATGGTTTTTGTCGACAGGTAGCTACCGGTATGCGCCCAGACAATTCGGGTTTTTGGATACGCGCTCACTGCAAGTATCATCTTTCTGATTGCAGTCTGCTCACAATGAATATTAATGGGGACATCAAACTTACCGGATATTTCGATCAATCGTAAGATTAAGGGCGAATTTGGAGAAATAGAAGAGCCTGGCAGTGGTGTATTGTTGCCGGCAACGCCCCCCATGATGGGCCGGGCAATAGTTGTCACTTCACCAATTGCATGATAGTGGCCTGTTTCAAGCGCTTGTTCAAATTCTCCCCCGATATTATCGATCTCACTTCGTCGGGTGCCGTTTGTAATTCTCTGTTCTTTGGAGATTAGACGATTAAATCGTGAATCCTGTCGCCATCGGAAATTATAAAGAATGTATGAAGCATATATTTTTCCTGGAAATTGTCTGGGTAGATCTTCCACCTCATGGCCAAAACCGAGAAGGATCATTTTATTAATACCGGCTTCATCCATTGCTTCGATCAATTTATCGGGGGAAGTTCCAAGATCTGCTCTAAGATAGGTTGGAATTAAATGAGAGTGAATATCAATGATAGGAGTTTGCCGAACCTCACTAATCGGTGTAACAGGCTCAATGTGTGAGGAGACGCATCCCATCAAGCTGGGAACCATGAAAGAACCGAGTGTAACCTGTGTTGTTTTTTTTATAAAAGTCCTTCTTGTGATATGCGTTTTTCTTTCCTTCATACCCATCTCCATAAAAAAGGATTAACCCTAATTTACACCTGCCATATTAATGGTTTACATCGGTTCCAGCAACTAAAACTCCTTAAAAGGTCCATTTCAAGATCAAAATGAAGCATCTAAGAGCTGTTTTTCAAGGTTTTTAAAATTTTTTTATTTTTAAAACAAATGGTTGCAAAAATCTGCTTACGTCCCACTTACGTACCTTTATCGACGTAGGCGCAATAGATGAAAACCCCTAGTTTCGAAGAAAATTTGGACTTTTCTTAAGTTTTTTGTTGTTATGCAAAATTTCCGAACTGAAATGCCCTTACTTTCATCTATAATAGGATAAAATCCCTCCTTAAATTCATGCGAATTTCAATGTGTAGGAAATCAAGATTCACCTGTGGCAAAATCCAACACACCACTAAATCCTTTATTAAAAGCCGTTTCAGCCAATCACCCAGAACACCACTGCAAACCAGTGTGGTAAAATCCCCCAACCGGTGAAAACCCAGGATAGACGTGCACCCATACCCCCCGGCCTTCCAGAACCCCGTCAATAAAGGCGTTCAAAATTATTATCCCCTTAAAAACCAGCCTGGCATCCTTCTTGATATATAGATAGGCAAAGAAAGCAACAAAAATTTTACATAAGGCAAAACAAATAAATCAATTTTAAGGAGGCAGTTATGAAAAAAGAATTATTTACCACACACACAAAACAGGATTATGCCAAAACTTCAACTCTCTGGGTTGACCCCAAGGCAAAAGACAAACCCTGCCTCTGGATGCAGGCCGGTGTGACCGCTAAAAAATCCTGCAACAACTTTTATGACTGCACCAACTGCAAATACGACACTGCCATGGAAAAACAGGCACTGGACGGAAAACAGTTAAGCTGGCAGGATGCCATGCGGATGCGGGACGGCAGCGAGAGAACCTGCCGCCATGCCATGACTGGCCGGTCTGATCACCGGACCTGCCCCATGAACTACAACTGCTCACGGTGCGAGTTTGACCAGCTTTTTGAAGAAACCATGTCTGCGGGAGCCGGCCACGGAGCCCTGGCCATGACCGATGTTAAGGGTTTTAAAATTCCCAACGGCTACTTCTTCCATTCCGGCCACACCTGGGCCAGCATTGACAGCGGCGGCATCATCCGTGTGGGCATGGACGACTTTGCCTTCAAGGTACTGGGCGGACCCGACGGGTTTGACCTTCCTTTGACAGGACAGGAGCTCAACCAGGACACAACCGCCTGGGGGATCAAGCGCGGCAGCAACCTTGCTGACATTCTTTCTCCCATCAACGGCGTTATCACCAAGGTGAACCAGGCCGTTGCCAAGGCGCCTTCCATGCCGTCTGACAAACCCTACCAGGACGGATGGCTGTTCACAGTCCACAACTCGGACATCAAGGGCGTGTTAAAACAGCTCATGGCCCAGGAAGAGAGCGAAAAATGGCTCAATGAGGAAGTGGACACCTTAGAAGGCATGATCGAGACCGTTGCAGGCCCCATGGCTACCGACGGCGGGCTGTTGCAGGCAGATGTTTACGGCAACCTGCCGGGACTTGGCTGGAACAACCTGACCAAGACTTTTCTGAGAACCTGATTTTAGGTTTTAGGGATTTAAACAAGACCTGATTTTTACTGAAAGAAAAGGGTTTAAAAAATGATAACTTCATTCCGACAACATTTGACTCAGCCTGCCTGCCTCTGGATGCAGGCAGGCGTGGTACGAAAAAAGTTCTGTCCCTACGATTACGACTGTACCGCCTGCCGGTTCAACCGCGCCATGAACCGGGTCTGCATGGAGAATGAAGCGCTGAAGGAACAGGGACTGCCCCTGACCGGAAAAAGGGGAAAAATTGAATTCTGGATGGACCGGCTGAGGAAAATGCCGGCCGCAGGAAGACCCTGCATCCACTCCATGAAAGGCAGGATCGAGTTCAAGAACTGCCCCAAATCCTACCACTGCCATGACTGCGAATTTGATCTTTATTTCCACGATCAGTTCAAGGTCCACACCGTGATGCAGCCGGTGGGGTTTGATGATATCCACGGGGTTTCCCTGCCCACGGGGTATTACCTGCATCCGGGCCACTCCTGGATAAAGATGGAGGAACAGGGTGTGGTACGAATCGGGATAGATGATTTTGCCGCCCGGCTTTTCGGGAAATTCGACAATTTTAAGGCCCCCTTGATCGGGAAAGAATTGTCACAGGGCACCCCCATGGTCACCCTTGGCCGGGAGGATCACGCCATCCAGTTTGTGGCCCCGGTCTCAGGTGTCCTGATCGAGGTCAACACAGCACTTTTAAAAAACCCGGAACTGATCAATGCCTCGCCCTATACAGACGGCTGGATTTTCATGGTCCACTGCCCCAAACTTAAATCCGAACTCAAGGAGCTGATGTTTATGTCATCCTGCAATGATTTCATGGACAGTGAAGTTGAACGGCTCTACGAGTTCATCGAGGAGGAAACCCAGCTCAAGGCCGCCGACGGAGGGCAGCTGGTATCCGATATTTACGGAAACCTCCCCGGCGTTGAGTGGGATCGGTTAAAGGATAAGTTCATCCCCCAGGGGGAGTAAGAGCAATAATTGCCTTTTGTTCCGATTTCCACGTTGCAGAAAAAATTTAATCCTCGAAGTATTGCCCATACTCCTCCGGTTAAATTTTTTCTGCGCCTTGAACTCAAAACAAAATTCTAATTATTGAAAACAACCCGATTTGATAAAAACACCGCAGAATCAAACCCGATGGTGAAAACCATCCCGACTTTCCCCCGATTCTGCAAGCACCAAAAAGGTCCCAGACCCAAGGCACTCAGGACTGACGTAGTAGCGGAGCTACTTCAAAGTCCTGATAACGCCGGAGATGGGGCTTTTTTGGTGCTTGGAACTATGATTCTTTTGCCATGAGCGCCAGACTGTCTTTATACAGAACCGTACAATACCGGCAAAACCGATCACTCTTATGATCCACATCTTCAAGTTTCCGGCAATAGTGCATGATGCAGTGGGAATCCTCGCAATGCCGCAGATCAAACGCGTGCCCAAGTTCATGGGCCGCTTCCTTGATGATCCGTTCTCTTCCCTTTCCCATGGGATCGGGCACCTGCTCCCCCACCAGGCGGGCAATGGAGATTATGCTGGACACCCCTCCAAGCTGGGCCTCACCGTATACATGGGTGAGGATCGGGATAAACAGATCTTCCTTGGTGATGGCCAGCACTTTCACACAATGATCCGGCGCCCTTTTGGCAAGCTCCTCTAAAATCAGTGTGGAATAGTACTGATCCCGCTCCATGTCATAGGCAAATTCAAGATCCATTAACAACCGGGTAATCCGCGTTTCAAACCCGAACATGGGACCGATCTTTTCTAAAATGGTCGCATTGACCCATGCGGGAATATCCCCGACAGGCGAGATGATGATAGTGTCTTTTGGGGTCATATCAGGGTTTCAGATCGTATCGTTTAATTTTATTGTACAGGGTTGATCTGTCAATACCCAGGATCGCCGCACTCTTTGAAATATTCCAGCTGCACTGGGTCAGTATCCTTTCGATATGCTCCTTTTCAACATCATCAAGGGAGAACCCCGTGGGCCCGTTGTCATCGGGAATCAGGGCATGCCCGATGGGCAGGTCTCCGGCTGTAATGGTCCGGGTCCTGCAGACCACCACGGCCCGCTCAATGGCATTGGACAGTTCACGAACATTGCCGGGCCACTCATAGAGCATGAGCTCATCCATGGCATCCCTGCTGATACGTTCCACCCCGCGGTTGACCTCCTGGGTGAACCGGGATAAAAAATGCTCCGCCAAAAGCGGGATATCCTCTTTTCTCTCCCGAAGCGGGGGCATGGTAAATGAGATAACATTGAGACGATAAAAAAGGTCTTCTCTGAAAATACGGTCTTTGATCGCCTTTTCCAGATCCGCGTTGGTGGCGGCCACCACCCTGAAATCGGTGTTAATGGGCTGGGTTCCCCCGACCTTGTAAAATATCTTATCCTCCAGCACCTGGAGCAGATCAATCTGCATGCGCATGCTGATCTCACCGATCTCATCTAAAAACAGGGTTCCCCCGGCGGCAAGTTCAAGACGCCCTCTTCGGGTCTCCTTGGCATCGGTAAAAGCGCCTTTTCGATGACCGAACAATTCACTTTCCATGATATGTTTGGGAATGGCACCGCAGTTGACACTGACAAAGGGACCGTCCTGCACCCGGGAACTGGTGTGGATCGCCTTGGCAGCCAGGCCCTTTCCCGACCCAGTCTCGCCTGTGATCAGTACCGGCGAATCCACATCCTTGATATCATCGATCATCCTGAATATTTTCTGCATGGCCGTTGACTGGCCGATCATGCTTTCAAACCGGGTTCTCTCCTCGTACTCTTCCTTTAAAAAGGTATTCTCCTTAATCCGGGCCCTATGGTCAATCAACCGCTTGATCAACACGCCGAGCTCATCCGGGTCAAAGGGTTTTAAAACATAATCAAATGCATGGGATTTCATGGCCTTTACAGCCGAAGGCACCGAGCCGAAAGCGGTGATCATGATAACATCGATATCCGGGTATTCCTCTTTAACATGGGCCAGGACCTCCATCCCGGTCATGCCGTCCATCTGGATATCCAACAGCAGGATATCAAAACTGTTTGTTTTCAGGGTTTCAACTGCGTCTTCACCACTGGGAACCGTGCTGACCTGATAGCCGTCCCGCTTCAACCACCCGGCAAGGGATTCGCGAATGACCAGTTCATCGTCCACCACCAGAATCCGGACCTGTTCCATTGATGCCTCCTAAACATTTGAAAAAGAAATTTCAGCTTAGGGTTCACTCAATAATTAATTACCAATTTTGCGAGTTGAGTCGCCTGCTCAGCAAGGCGTGGAAACTAAGACATATCAAGATATGTCGTGTTTTCACAACGCTGGCGTGCAGGATGAATCGACTCTCAAAATGTAAAGTTATTTTTGAGTGAACCCTTAGCGCTTTAGACGCAGCGCTTATTTTTTACATTCTTTGCCGCAGTTAAAAAAATCTACCGGTATTCTATATGCACATCTTTCCCGTGCCGCAGGCGGGGCGTCTGCTCCCCTGCCCGATAGCCCAGGGCCACCAGCACGGCCACCTCATACTCTTTTGTGTCAATCTCAAGGATCTGTTCCACTTTCTGCTTTTCAAATCCCTCCATGGGGCAGGTATCAATGCCCATGGCAGCGGCCGCGGTCATGATATTGGCCAGAACGATATAGCACTGCTTGGCACACCAGGCATAGGGGGTCATGATGGGAAACACCTCGGTTTCCATATACCACTTGTACTTGTCAATATAGGCCAGGGTTGCGTCCTCGGGCAGACCCCGCCGCATGAAACTCTGCTGAACATAGTCACTGCCCGGCGCGATCAAAGACGGTTTGGCAAGGATCACCATCACATGGCTTGAGTCTGTGACCTGGGCCTGATCCCAGCAGGCTGGCCGCACTTTTTCTCTGACATCGTCCGATTCAAGAACCAGGATTTTCCAGGCCTCCATGCCAAAGGAGGTGGGCGACAAAACAGCCGCTTCAAGAATGCTCTCCAAATCCTGCGGGGATATTTTTTTTTCAGGATCAAACTTTTTGCAGGCGTGACGAAATTTCAGGGCTTCAACAACCGGGTTCATAATCACTCTCCTTGGATACGCCCCGAACAGCGCCGGGGCTGTGGTCCCAGAACAGCTGCAGGGCTGTGGTTGCCACCCCCTTTAGAGAAGCTTCGGGGGTAAGTGGGCAAAGTATAGGCAAATATCCTCCTTCTGTCAATTTCACGCACTGATTTTACTTCATCTGCTTCGTTTCAGACCGTTTGCAGTAGCGCTGCTACAGCTTCACGACCTGGGCCTTGCATCTGAAGCAAAATCAGTGCGTGAAATATCTGGGGTACTGTGAATTCCCTGCTGAGGCTTCGCGGCTTGGGCCTTGCATTTAAGGATCGGCTTCAAAGCTACTTGATCTTTTGTTTTCAAAATACCCAATTTTTTTCAGGGTTTTTGGAAACAATTTAGATCAAGTTGTTTTGTAACGATTCCTAAAGCAAA
>CAZLTD010000015.1:6062-64181 GCA_964562385.1 uncultured Desulfobacula sp. | reverse complement strand
TATCTTGGATCTGATCGGGTTTGCCTGCTTCACCCCGTGAATGGATACAAAAAATTAATCTTTGACATAAGGGTCTCCTCAAACCAAAATCGCGTTAAGAAACGTATGTCGACCTTTATAAGAAATTATCAACCAAAGCGCAATCAGGGAAAACCCTGATTTTTGATGTTTTTTTCTACTTTTTATAAAAACTCCTTGTGAATACAAATAAAAACCTTCGGAAACCATAAAAAACAAGGATCAGCAGACACTATCAATTGTTGTCCAAGAAATATGAAAATGATATATTCCATGTGCTATGAAAAAAACAGTGATTATCATGACTATTTTGTCCGGGTTGGCTTTTATCGGGATTTTCTATCAATACAAGGCGATCCATATCGTGGAAAGTGACATCTCCCTGCCATTGGGAAGCCCCGGTCTTCAATGCAAACTGGTCCGGGTGGATCAAAAAAAAGGAATATTCCATCAGCCGGGCTGCCGCTTTTTTAATTGTAAAACGTGTACCCGCGCATTCCCAAGCAGGCATGAGGCCATCAAGGCAGGTTTTGCCGCCTGTGAAATATGCAGACCCTGATGCCGAAAATGTGATCCGACCTGATCAGGCTGAGAAGAATTTATAAAAATCATCCCCCAAAAGACACCCGGATGATCAGTTCCGTATTCCGGTGTTAATGGTACAGGCTTTTCAACCGGTTATACCGCTCTTTGTTTACGCCCATATCCGAGTACCCGACCCTTGAAGCGGACCTAAAGTGTACAAGGCCTGCTTTGTGATCAAAATAAAACTCCAGATCATCATTGAACTTCATCCTGCCTGTGGTACTGACGGCATGGATATAATCAGTGGTTTCATTCACAATCTCAATGCCCCCGTAAGAGTGTAATGCATTTTTAATGCTTTCTTTTGTCTGGTTTAAACTGTCCTTAAAGGGAAGGGGATCGACTTTTTTATTCATATCTTCTGTCTGGCTGGATACGGCATTGGGGGATTTGGGCAGTGGCATAAGTCTACCGTCCAACATGCCCAGGCCGGCCGGTGTTTTCATATTTTTTATCGCCATAAAAAGTATTACCACAGCGATTACGACCAGGATGAGATATATTATTTTCATTTCATTGCCTCTTTCTTTCGATAGTAGTCCTAATTTCCTACGATAACGCATATCTCGATTTTCATGAAATGGTTGGGATATACGCATGATAATATAATCATCCATTTAAGAATGAACAGGATGCCAGGTTTTATTTCAAAAGACAGGGCTGTTTTCTGTCTCCGGGCCGCACATAAAACATCTTGGAAAGGAACAATTCAAAGATGACCAATTTGTAATCCACGCGTCATGTTCCCGTAAGGTTGATATGCTATAAACAGACCATACACTGGATTGGTTACACCATTGACCAGGTTGCCCAGGGTCAATGGAATCCATGGTTTGATTTTCCCTCCCTTTCTCCTTGCGTCCGGGCCGCCTTTAAGGCGGCCCGTTGCAATAACAAAAACCTCATCTCCTGCGTTATCAAGGCTTCGCGGTAGCTCTGCTACAGCTTCAGCCATGAATGCCTTGGATTTGAAGCTTTTTTGTTATTGCAACTTCAGGTAAATCCGGATTTTGATTTTACAAAAAGACTGCGGCAGAGATCTTTTTGGGGGGAGAGATTGATAATCTCAATCAAAAAAAATATGATGGTATTAAAAAACTCATTGAAACACCCGACAAAGGGAGGAGATATCATGGAAGCACAAAGAACCCGGCCGATGTACAAAGCGTATTGCAAATCAGGACGTGAATCAGACAAGGATGAAGTGTTCCCCAATTTCTTTTCTTTTCCCCCGAAAGTGGGGGATTTTGTTCAATCCCAGAGCGGGCGGGCTTTCAGGATAAAATCGATTATGCATACAGCCAAAGTAACCAAAGGCAAGTACGGGGATATCCAGTCGCCCAGAGCCGTGCTGGGTGTGGAAGCGGTTTGACCCTGCTGTTTCATAAAAATTGAGCGCTGTCCGGCACCCTTTTTTGTAAAAGGGTGACATCTTTTCATTTTTCATCGCTCTGGCATGTTGTTCTTATCATCTCTTTTATCTCTTTTAGTTCACGATCTAATTTTTTGGTGGTCCGATTCGACTTATATGCCATGAGGATCAGTTTTACGGATACTAAGAATACACCCGTTTCCAATAAAAGATCATGTGTGAACCCCGTAAAGAATAAGGATACAATAAAAAGAACCAGTGTAATGACGATGGTTGCCTTTGATCCTGCATCAAGATACTTGTCAGTTTTTAAATCAAAACCCATAGTCACACCTCCTTAAATTTCGTACCGGAAGGGCAGACAAATGTCTCTGCCGTCTTTTTTACACTGGATTGATGAAAGACACGCCCATCCCGGAAATTGAAGAACTGTTGCTGTTGTCACGGCCCTTAATTGTCCGTGGCCGTGAAAGTTCCTGCCGGATCATTTCCAATGAGCAGAATAAGTGTATCCCCCTTGATTTCGTATCGGGTGACGTTGCCAAGCATGGTAATAAAAGCGAACTCTTTGTCCATCCACTCCTGACAAGCCATCTGTGTCATTCCAAGAGGGCCGAATTTTATTTTGCCGCCCGTTGATTCAAAGGTTCCGAAAAAACCATTGCACCCGGTGTGGCCATTCACCTTGCTTCCCTCTTGAGAAAACTTTATAAAAGGTGTTTTCCCATGCGGGGGAGGCTGAATTTCGTCATTGTTTAACGTCACAAGCTCCCAGGCGGTGTCAAAAAAAGGAGCCCTGTTTTCATTGTTCTTCACCTGTTTTTCACTGCTGAGGCAGGAAACAAAAAACAGGGGTATGAGAAATAGAATATAAAAATTTTTCATATTTTAAACTTTCTGCTTTTCATGCAGACCTTAACATGAATCACACACTTGATGATTAATATATGACTTACGATCACCGGATCTTAATCATCATTTAACAAAATGATAAATTATTGTCAGCTTTTTTTTAGAAACTTCAAAAGATCAGGGTTTACCCTGATATACAAACTCACAAATCAATGATATATGTAGAACATCTTTTCTTCTAATTATAAAAGGAGGTTATGCAATGACGATCCAGGATTTTACCCGGAGGGATACAGAACAGAAAATTGAATTATTAAAAGAGACAGGGTTGCAGTTTGATTCCGGGCTGGATACGCTGCCGAAGAATAAAACAGCGGATGACGCCCGTTCCTTCCCGAGGAAAGCCTTTGCCGTCCCCATTGATTTTGCCCATAAGGGCCGTCTGAAAAAGGCAAACTGCGCTAATTTAAGTTATTCAGGAATTTATATTAATCTGGCTGACCCGAAAAGCTGTCAGGTTAAAGACCGGATTACCATGACCTTTTTATCCTCTGGCAATTTCCCTTTTATACTGAACGGCACCGTTGTTAGAAAAGAAGACAACGGAATCGGTGTAAGATTCAGGCATAGTAGATCATAATACAGGATCAGGTGATGCCGGGACTCACCGGCAGTTTTATAATAAAGGTGGCCCCCCTGCCCGGAATAGATTGGACCTCCATCTCTCCTTCGTGATTATCCACTATGATAAAATAGGATAAAGACAGCCCCATGCCGGTCCCCTTGTCCACAGACTTGGTTGTAAAAAATGGTTCAAACACCCGCTTACGGGTTACTTCATCCATACCGGGGCCGTTGTCCGAAATCTCTATACGAACAAAATCATCCTGCTTCATCACCTTAAAATGCAATTGCGGCGGATCGTTTTCGGGTTCGGCGTCATGCATGGACTCTGCCGCATTTTTAATAATATTAAAAAAAACCTGTAGCAGTTTGCTCTGTTCGCAGACAACATCCGGGACATCCGGGTCAAATTCATTGATGATCCGGACCTGCTTGAAATCATATTTTTTTTTCAGGTTATAATCGCTCTGCGCCAGTACCAGGGTTTTTTTAAGAAGTTTGGGGATGCTGTGCAAGGTTTTTGATGAATCTCCCTTGCGGGCGAAAGAGAGCATGTTATTGACAATTTTTGCTGCATTGCCCCCGGCCTGGTGGACACTTTGCAGCAAAGAGAGAATTTTTCTTTTCTCCATATATTTTTCAAGAGCCAACAGCGTGATGCCGGCCTCTTTTGCTGCTTTCTCATTGGCCGGTATCGGTTGGGACAGTCGGTTTAAAACCAGCTGGACGTTCTGCATGATCCCGGCCAGCGGATTATTGATCTCGTGGGCCATACCGGCGGCAAGCCCGCCCACGGACATCATCTTTTCCGACTGGATCATCATCTCCTCAATCTTCTTTCGCTCCGTAATATCATGAACCACAACCTGGGCGCCGGCCACCATATTATTTTTATAAATAAACTCGCTGTTCAAGACCACGCACTGGACCTGACCGTCTTTTTTGTACACATCATATTCTATGTTATCAGATACTTTCTCGCCTTTTCGAAGCCTGTCATACCCTTTGAGAAAACGTTTTTTACTTTCACGGGTCAGCAGATCCAGAGGGCGCATGGATAAAAACTCTTCTGGTTTGTAACCATATCGTTTACACATTGCCTCATTTACGTTTAGAAATTTTTCATTGATGAAATCTATTTCAAACATGGCGGACGGGGCGTGATTAAAAAGGTGGCGATACCGGTTTTCACTCTCCCGCATGTTCTCTTCGGTCCTTTTTCTGTCAATGGCAATGGCCACCTGATCGGCGACAGCAGACAGAATATTCAAATCATGATGGGTGTATAACTCAGGATCCGTATAACTCTGGATTGACATCAGCCCGACCACTTCATCCTTGATGATGATGGGGGCTCCCAGCCAGATCAACGGGATAACACCCCCCACCCCACCGTCGGCAGCACGCTGTTCCAAATCGCTTTTATTGAGCAGAACGGACCGACGTTTCGAAAATATCAAGCCTGACAAGGATGTACTTTTATCAAAATTGTCCATGGGGGAATAGTCATCATCCATGGTGTCCACGTGATAGGGAAAATGAAGAATCCGCGTCTTTGAATCGATACTGGCAACAAAAAAATTGGTGACGTTCATGATTGCCCCCAGAAGGTGATGAATCTGCTGGTAAAGATCGTTCAAATCCCGGGTGGTGCTGACGGCATTGGAAATGGCGAACAAAATTCTATTGATCTCTTCTGACCGCTTTCTTTCCGCAACCTCGTTCTTAAGCTCGATATTTGTCAGGCGGGTTTCCCTTGTGGCCTTTTTCAAATCCTCCTGAAATTGTTTTCGCTCAAGGGCCAGGGCCACCTGATCAGATACGGATATTAAAAGATCCATATCTTTTTGCTTAAAATAATCCGGGTCATGGTAATGCTGCACTGCCATCACACCAATGACCTTACTACGGATCATCAAGGGAACCCCTAGCCAAACCTGGGAGATCGTACCCACTATCTGGTCCTGCGCTGCTCTTTTTTCAAGCATTTCACGTGTTAAAAACAACGGCTTTTTACTTTTAATAATATCGGTGGTGATATAACTACTGCTCTCGCTGTAGTCCACTGTAAAAGCAATATTGTCCTCCGAGTCATATTCATCCAGGTAAAACGGGAAATGCATGATCTTTTTTTCATCATCCACGATACAGATAAAAAAATTGGGCAGCTCGATAAGCATATTCAAAGATTTATAGATCGACTGGTACAGGTCATCCAGATTATCGGTCGTGTTGACGGCATTTGAGATGGCAAAAAGAGTCCGGGTGACTCTTTCATTCTGCCGGGTCTCCTCCTGGGATTTCTTGCGGTCAATGGCCAGGGCCACCTGGTCGGATACTGCGGTTAAAAGGTCGACCTGTTTTTGGGTAAAATACCCGGGATCTGTGTAATGCTGGACCACGATCACGCCGATCACCTGAGACCTGACAATCAGCGGCACCCCCAGCCAGATAACAGCAGACGTACCAATCGTCCGCTTTTGTTTCCGCTTTTCCTGAAGCATTGTTTTTGTGAGAAGCAGGCTTTTCCCGGTTTTGATCACCTGGCTGGTATTTGAAGTGCTTTGTTCATATTTCTCAAGCCCCTGCGTGATAAATTCTCTGGTATCATATTCATCGATAAAAAAAGGGAAGCTCAGGCGCTTTTTTTCATTGTCAACAATGGCGATAAAACAATTGGGTACCTTAATCAGGCGATTAAGTGAATCATAAATAGATTGGTACAGATCGTCCAGGTTATCGGTTGTATTGACGGCATTGGATATGGAAAAAAGGGTCCGGGTGATTCTCTCGTTTAGACGGGTCTCCTCCTGGGATTTCTTACGGTCAATGGCCAGGGCCACCTGGTCAGATACTGCGGTTAAAAGATCAACTTGTTTTTGCGTAAAATACCCGGGATCCGTGTAATGCTGAACTACGATGACCCCGATCACCTGAGACCTGACAATCAGCGGTACCCCCAGCCAGACAACAGGAAGCTTACCGATTATTTTTTTTTGTTCCAGTTTCTCTAACAGCTTGTCCTCTGAAAGAAAGAGATATTTCCCGGTTTTGATCACCTGGCTGGTATTTGAGGTGCTTTCCTCGTAATTTTCAAGGCGTTGGACGATGAAATCCCTGGTATCATACTCATCCACGAAAAAAGGAAAACTCAGGTGCTTTTTTTCTTTGTCAACAATGGCGATAAAGCAATTGGGCAGTTTTATCAACCGGTTGAACGAATCATAAATAGACTGGTACAGATCATCCAGATTATCGGTTGTATTAACAGCATTGGCGATCTCAAACAAGACCGACATGGTCTTTTGGGCATCATAGTCAGAAATTCCTTTCCGGATGGATTTCATATAATACTTTTCGCCATTATAGATTTACTGGATGTATAAGCCGCTTTTATAATAGCGGCAAAGATGCCATATGTCATGATTTTTTTAAAAAAACCAATCCGGACATTAAAAATCAGATTGTTGAGTTGGCGGGCCAAATAGTCTATTGATCCAGTCTGAATCAATACTTATTGTATCTTGAAAAGATACCCAATAATCCAAGGAGGCTGTCATGCTCAAAGTATTTGCAGCAAAGTGGTGCCCTCACTGCACCCTGACTGTTGATTATCTGAACACCTGCAACATTAAATTTGAATATATTGAAATAGAAGAGCAGCCGAAAACTGTTGTACAGAAAATCATTGATGTTAACGGCGGAGATGACTGGGTGGTGCCGACACTTGAATACAAAGGCAGATGGCGAAAGGGAAAAGTGTTTAATAAATCAGAACTGGAAGAAGACCTGAAACAACTTATGCAATAACGTCAAGAAATCAGCAAAAAAATCCGGATTTATTTGAATTTTATCATGTTATATTTATCCGCGATCGTCTTTCGACTTTCATCCGGCAGGGAGATGATATATTTTTTCCATCCCGGGCAAAAGGTCGCATGCCATCGCCATATTCTGCCTATCAAGGATTTTGGATCGTTATCGTATTTTGCCCTGAATCTACAGGTTTCACAATTGTGGGCCATGTTGATTTTCCTTTTTTCATCTTAAACCGCAGATATCTGGTAAAGGGGTCATCCAGCGATATCAAAGAACTGCGCTTGTGTCTGAGTGCAAAGATCTTCGGGTGAAAGTTCCACCTGCACACCGCGGCGGCCGGCACTGACAAAAATGGTTTCAAAGTCAAGTGCCGATGCATCAATCACTGTGGAAAGTCTTTTTTTCTGTCCCAAAGGAGAGACAGCGCCCAGAAGATAGCCGGTGATACGCTCAACATCTTTTTTATCTGCCATTTTGGCTTTCTTTGCCTTGATGGCCTTTGCAAACAACTTTACATCCAGCTGGCGGGAAACCGGCACCAGGGCCACCATCATATCTTTATTATTCACCCGCACCACCAGGGTTTTAAACAGCCTGTTAAAAGAGATGCCCAATTTTTGTGCTGCCTCTTCACCATAGGCCTTTGATCCGGAATCGTGGTCATAGGTGTGAACCTGATAGTCAAGTTTTGCCTTTTTTAAAAGATTAATTGCCGGTGTCATTTTTGTTTACACTTAAATTTTACCAATCATTAAAATTCCACCGGCCGCTTCTTTGCAGCGGCCGGGATATTATATGATCCTGGCCTATGCACACCTTGATATGGACATCGGCCGTGATCTGACCCAGGTTCTTTTCAGAAGTCTGAATACATTTTTCGGCATACCAAAAGGCAGGTCCACAAAGGAAAATTCCGGGTTAATTTTCACATTGGTGATAAATTTACCTTCAAGCCCGGCCTCGTTTGAAATGGCACCTACAATATCGCCTGCTTTCACGCCGTGGGTCCTTCCTACTTCAATGCGGTAGCGTTCCATACCCGCCTTTGGGGGAATTATGGCCCCTGATGCCGCAGGCTTAGATGTTTTTTTGGAGTCCAGCGGTTTCTGCCTTGTAGCAGCCACCCTGTGTTCAGACGAGTTTGAATTTTTTAATGCTCGTATTTTTGACTTTTCAAAATTTGCTGCCGGCTTTTTAGCGCTCTTGGTTTTCGGCAGCAGGAACGGTTTGTCTCCATGGGCCAGTTTTGCAAGAGCCGCTGCCACATCAGCCATGGGAACATCATTTTCATCGGCAAATGTCTCAATGAGATCTTTAAAAACAGTGAGGTCCTGTGACCCCAAAACCTGTGTGATATCATCTTTAAACCTGGCTTTACGCTTTTTATTGATCGCCTTGTTGGACGGCAGATATATCTCCGCGACTGACTGCCGGGTCTTTTTCTCAATTTTTTTAAGCATCCATCTTTCATTGGGCCGCACAAACAGGATGGCACGACCCTTACGCCCGGCACGGCCCGTCCGGCCAATCCGATGAACATAGGGTTCCACCTTGGAGGGCATATCATAATTGATCACATGGGAGATTCGATCCACATCCAGACCTCTGGCTGCCACATCCGTTGCCACCAGGATATCGATACGGCCGTTCTTTAAACGATTGACTGTCCGCTCCCTGGCATTCTGTGCGATATCCCCATTCAGGGCTTCTGCATTAAATCCGCTGTCCTCAAGGCTTTTTGCCACTTCAAGGGTGGCATTCTTGGTTTTAACGAACACGATGACCCCGTCATGGGAGGCGGCTTCCAGAATCCGGATCAATGCCTTGTTTTTCGGAGCGCCTTTAACCATCCAGAACTGCTGCTCAATGGTCCCCAGTTCATCATTGTCCGGCTGGACTATTATTTCCCGGGCGTTCTTCAAATATTTTTTGGAAATCTTTCGGATCGGCCCCGGCATGGTTGCGGAAAAAAGGGCGATCTGGGAATCACCCGGTGTCTTTTCAAGTATCCATTCCACATCGTCGATGAACCCCATGTGAAGCATCTCGTCAGCCTCATCCAAAACCACACAGGAAAGATCGGCAAAGGAGATTGTTTTTTTGCGCATATGATCCATGAGTCTTCCCGGGGTTCCCACCACGACATGGACCCCTCTTCTCAATTGATTGAGCTGAACGCCGTAACTCTGGCCGCCGTAAACAGGCAGGACATTAAGGCCTTTCATCTTTGCACCGTAGTCCTTGAACGACTGGGCCACCTGGATGGCCAGCTCCCGGGTCGGGGTTAAAACCAGTACCTGGGGACGTCTGTTGTCAAGATCAATCCGGGATAAAAGCGGCAGGGCAAATGCAGCGGTTTTTCCGGTGCCTGTCCGTGCCTGGCCCAGGACATTTTCCCCGCTGGATATATGGGGAATCGTCAGGGCCTGGACAGGTGTTGGGGTTTCATACCCCACGCCCTGCAATGCAGCCATGACGCTGGGGTTAAGGTTCATTTCATCAAACCGAAGCTCGGTTAAAGTTTTTTTGGGAGACATCAAAAGTTCCTTAGAATATAAAAAAAAAGGACTGGCATAATCCAGTCCGGGGGATTCAAAAAAACTAATATCTACATGAATTTATTACATTTTGCAAGCATTAGTTTTTCCAGGTGTCTGCAGAGAGCACACACCTGCATGTTTCACGAAATGCATTTGCTTTAACTGTAAGGCATTGGGCGCAGCACAGGGTTGCCCGGTCGAAAGCGGTCAGTATCAGGGCAGATAATATGAAATCATTTCACCCTAAAGGTGCCACATTTCTGTATCCTTTTGAATCATTTGATCTGCTTTATCTAAAGCGGTAGCTTAAAAATTTATACAAAAAACTATCAAATCTTATCCATCTTTCCCAGATACTCAATCAGGGCCTCAAGATATCTTGATTTTATCTGCTGGGTCGCCATGATCTGTTTTACAGGCGGCAGTTTCAGGATAATCCCTAGAACAGCCGCCATTGCCCGGTGGCTGAACAGCACACGGTTGTCAAAAATAAAATGATGTAGTGTACCCCGCTCAATGGCCATGACCACGGCCCTGTGGGCGCCGTTCAAAGGCGTAATGACACGCCGGGACAAAGGGACAAGACAAAGGCTGTTCGCATCGCAGACCCGAACGCACAGCCCACAGCCAAGGCAGATATCTCTATTAAGACAGGCTTTTTTCTGTTTTAATTTTCTGGGGTTATTGGCCGAGACCAGGGTCATGGCCTCCACCGGACAGGCACTAACACATTTACCGCAACCATTACAGGTATCTTCAGTTACCCGGGGCAAAAAATTGGTGGTGTGCACCGGATTCATCATGGCAAACCTGCGTGCCGCGATCATGGCTTCGCAACAGCACCCGCAGCAATTGCAGATAAAATTGACGCCCTGGCGAATATTCTCCCCAAACTGAACCAGGCCGGATTCATAAGCCCTGGCCAGAAGATCCATACCCTCTTTTTGATCCACTGCACGGGCATGGCCATATTTGATCAACGAGCGGGCAGAGGTGTTAAAGGTCATACAGATCTGCATGGGTGCATCGCAGTTTTTACCCACATGAAGCATTTTATGACGGCAGTAGCAGGTACTGATTCCCATATGGGAGGCCGTTTTAATAACGTGGCTTGCCCTCTCGTAATCAAGAACGTGCAACGCATTATCCCGGCTTAACACCGGCTCATGGACAAAGACCCTGCCAAGTTGAGTTTCCCCAAGGGTAAAGAGATCTTTAATAAAATCTTCTTCCACATTCAGGTATTGGTAAAACAGCTCCCCTAATGCTTTCTGGTCAATATCCTTCCTGATCCGCATCATGGAAAACTCAAAAAAACCTGCCATGGGGGGCGGCAGAACATACCGGGTTTCCCCCTTGACGTCCATATCTAAAAGTATTGCCCGGCCGGCCAGTGTGTCCAGTACTTTTCGGGCCCGGGTAAAGTTCATTTTCCAGATATTGGCCGCTTTTTGGGCTGTAAAAGGCTTGATGGGTAAAAGAGAAACAAGCTGTGCCTCTTTTTCACTGAAAAGCATGGATAATATTTTATTTAAGAGATCTGAGGACGGGGCGCCCTGGGGGAATCGGTTCAGCCGCCTCACCAGCTTCCCATATCCAGACCCGTTGGTGTGATGCGCCATATAACTTTTCCTTTATAATGTCTTGTGCAACATTAGGCGTTATTTCTCACCATACCAGGACCAGGCTGCCATGCCAAGATGTGATATCATTTTTTCTTGGGCCATGGAAATGGACTTATCTATCTGATGAAACAATTGGATTTTCACCTTATCATTGCCGGAATATGCGGCCATTGTCCCGGCAATGTCCCACGGGCAGAAGCTGAGACAGGTCTGCCCATGGGTTGACCGTCCCGGTTGTTTATGCCGGTATATCCGGTACAATGGGAATGGTTGTCACCGGTACCGGTGAATGTTTTACCACCTTTTCCGCCACTGACCCAAAACCGAATTCACCTTTGTTGCCATGGCTTGCCATGACCACCATGTCTACCTGTTCTTTATCAATCAATTCCAGAATTTCCCGTGCCGGGTCCCCCACGGCAATATGGCGGACATACAGCGGGCAGCCGTCCAGGTACCGGTCACAGATCTGGTCCAGCTGCTTTGTGGCGGACTTTTGAGCCCATTCCATAATTTCATTGATATGATTGCTGCCAAATTCGCCATACCAGGATTCATGGTGGGCAATATCCTCGACAACATATATGACATGTATCTCCGCACCATACCGATCAATCAGAGATTCAACATAGGGTAACGCCTTTTGCGCATTGGAGCTGAAATCCGTTGGCCAGAGTATTTTTTCTATATTCATGATACCTCCATTTCTTTTAAAAGTTTTCCACTGAACTTAAAAGAAAACGTTGGTTGAGGCCTGCACCTTAAGTTGTCTGCTGTACTTCTGGCGGGGGAAATTCATTAATACTATCGTCCGGGATCTACATCAGGGTCCAGAAAAAAGTTCAGAGAGTTGACGATTTTATCAGCCGTTATCCAGCCGGCCACGGTGTTCATATTTTTTACAAAGTCAGCATGGGACCGGCCGTTTCTGTAGGCTGGTTCCCGTGGTGGATGACTAAGATAGGTATCCATCAAATCAAGATCACAGGACACCGGAAGAACGGCTGAAAAATAGACAAAATCTTTTGAGCGCTTCAAACAGGACCCTCCGACCTTATGATCATCAATCACCAAATCGCTGACACCGTCGTTATAAACACCGGTAATCCCGATGGCCAAAAGCCCTTGTATCAACCATTGGAGACAACGGTCAAACTGGGCAGGGATGTCTGCAAACCCTTTTTCGGGATAGACTGCCGATACAATCACACATCCTGTGTCAAGGAACACGGCCCCACCACCACCCTGACGGCGGAGAACCGGCAGATTGTCCCGACGGACCGCATCAATCTCTATTTCCCGGTCAAGATCACTGCCCCTGCCAGCCACGACAGCCGGGTACGGTACACCATAGCATGATATTACAGTCCGCTGAAGACCCATGGCCGTATCGACCAGGGTATCATCCCAGGAAAACGGTAAAATTTTCAAATCCTTTGCCGTGATCATTTTTTTCCCTTTTTAAACAGATGAACCGATCCGTTTTGTGCCGATTCAGCAGCTTCCATAATGGCTTCGGAAAAAGTCGGATGGGGATGAATGCTCACCATCAGATCTTCCAGGGTCGCCCCCATTTCAATGGCCAGGGTCCCTTCTGCAATAAGTTCTGCGGCCTGCTCACCCACGATTCCCATGCCAAGAATTAGGGAGGATGCCTTATCGGCAATCACTTTAACGAAACCGTGCGTTTGCCCTGTGGTTCTGGCGCGGCCCAGGGCTGTCAAGGGGAATCTTCCCACCCGGAATGCTGTCCCCTGCGACGTTGCCTGGGCTTCGGTCAATCCGGTCCATGCAATCTGGGGCCGTGTAAACAGAACCGCCGGAACTGCCACATTATCAAAAGCCGATGGCTGACCTGAAATTACCTGGGCTGCCACCTTGCCCTGGCGGGATGCTTTATGGGCAAGAGCCGGTCCATGCGTCACATCGCCAATGGCAAAAATATGGTTTACCGATGTCCGGCACTGTTCATTGGTCGAGATCAGTCCGTTTTCATCACGTGCAATTTTCACCCGGTCAAGACCGATATCATCGGTATTGGGCTTTCGGCCGGTGGCCGCCAACACCTGGTCAAAGTGCTGGGTTATTTTTTCCCCGTTTTTCTCAAATACCACCTTAAAACCCTCACCAGCCTTATCAATCGCCGTGACCTTTGAATGGGTGTGGATATCGGCGAACTGCTCTTTGCAGTTATTAACCACCACATTGACAAGATCCCTGTCTGCTCCGGACAAAAGTTTCCGGTTGAACTCCACCAGGGTGACCCGGCTGCCGAGACCGCTATATGCCTGGCCGATTTCAAGGCCGACATACCCACCACCGATCACCAGCAGGGTATCTGGGATATCCGGTAGGGACAACGCTTTTGCCGATGTCCAGATACCTTTGTCCATTCCTGTCGGCAGGGTATTGATCCGGGAACCTGTGGCAATAACGGCATGCTTAAAAATAATATTGGTATTGGTCCCTTCAATATAAAGTTTGTGGGGATCTAAAAACCGCCCATGACCGTGAAAGACTTCGATATCCCGATTTTCCACAAGCTTTGACACGCCGCTGGATAACGACGCCACCACGGACTCGATCCATGTTCTCAATTTTTCCAGGTCGAATTCAATCCCTTTGCTGACAAGGCCCATATGACCGGCATTTTTGATTGACTGTGCCAATTCCACTGCGTGAATCAATGTTTTTGACGGAATACAACCCTCTGTCAAACAGACCCCGCCAAGGCGCGGTGCGGATT
This sequence comes from uncultured Desulfobacula sp., assembly GCA_964562385.1. GTDB lineage: Bacteria > Desulfobacterota > Desulfobacteria > Desulfobacterales > Desulfobacteraceae > Desulfobacula. Next base: position 50,000 of record CAZLTD010000015.1, on the reverse strand, counting down.
CCACAAGAATCACCTCACAACCCAGGTCCGCCGCATGGATGGCGGCGGCATATCCTCCGGGACCACCGCCTAAAACAACAAGGTCGGTTTCAAGTACCAGTTCTCCGACAACCATAGATTTCACTCCTTTTGTACATTACCAAAGGTATTTCCCTCACACCTGAGTTAAATAGACCATGGGGTCTTCCAGTCGTTTTTTTAAATCACGCATGAACCGGGCTGCACGAACCCCGTCGGCCACACGGTGGTCAAAACAAAGCGTGGCCGGCAGCATTTTCCTGATCTCTATCTGATCCTGTTTCACCACCGGTTTTTTAGTCATCCGCCCCATACCGAGAATCGCCGATTCCGGGTAATTGATAATCGGAAATACTCCGGTGCCGCCAATGACCCCGACATTGGTAATGGTGAAGGTAGACCCGGTCAACTCTTTGGCGTCTATGGTCCCGTCCTTACCTTTCTGGGCAAGGTTTTTGATCACTCCTGCAATGGATGCCACACTTTTCTGATCCGCATGGGGGACCACCGGGACAATCAGACCCTTTGGGGTATCAGCGGCAAACCCGATATGGTAATATTTTTTTTGGACAATCAACAGATTCTCATGATCCACGCTGGCATTAAACTCAGGATACTCTTTTAATAATGTGCCAACGGCTTTCACAACAAACGACAACAGGGTCAGCCGCTCTTCGCTCTTCTGGTTCACTGTCCTGCGAAGATCATCCAGTTTTGTTACATCCCATTCCTCCATGTGGGCCACATGGGGTATCAATATGGCTGAGGTGGTAGTTTTGGTTGCCACTTTTTTTCGCAATGACCGGATGGGAATTTTTTCTATTGGTCCGGCTGCCGAGAAGTCAGGCAGCGGGTCAGTCTGAAGAAAAGGGATCCCCTGACCATCAGTGTGTGACACCGGAGTTTCCACCTCCCGTGGTATGGATGGCATCTGTTTCTCTTTTGTTTCTGCAGATGGGGACACGGCCGACCGGACATCCTGTGGGGTTACCCTTTTGCCGGGACCGGTTCCTGTAAGCTGTGTAATATCAACGCCCATTTCCCTTGCCAGCCGCCGGGTGGCGGGAGCAGCGGCAACTTTTTTCTTTTGAGGAAAATGTCCCTGATCCGAATCTGATATTGTTGAATTCTTACCTGCCGGCAACGCTGCATCCTTGCCTGCACCCTGCTGATCATCTATCTCTTCAATCACCACCAGCACCGATCCCACCGGAATCGTATCACCGGGACGGCCATTAAGCTTGACCGCCACACCGGTTTTTGGGGAAGGAATGGTCACCGTGGCCTTGTCGGTTTCCATGTCGCACAGGGGATCATCTTCTTTAATCGTTGCCCCTTCTTTTACATGCCAGGCCAGCAGCTCTCCTTCGTGGATCCCTTCGCCAAGATCAGGGAGTTTGAATTCAAACATAATCATCTCCTATTCATTCAGCGTTGTCATAAGGGCGTTGTAAATTCGTTTCCTGTTTGGCAGATACATCTGCTCCCTGCCAAACAGCGGCACCGGTATATCATACATGGTCACACGGTTAACCGGGGCCTCAAGGTACATCAGTGCATAGTCGTTGATCAGGGCAATAATCTCAGACGCCGGACCGAACGATCGCTGGGCCTCCTGGACAATCACACACCGCCCGGTCTTGATGACCGATTGAACAAGGGTGTCACCATCCATGGGGGAAATGGTCAAAAGATCGATCACTTCCGGCCGGCACCCGGTATCTGCCTTGAATCGTTCCGCAGCCTTGAGCGTGTCGCGCATCATGGCCCCCCAGCTGATAATGGTGATATCGTCTCCTTTTTCCAAAATCGCGGCTTTGCCGATATCCATGTGGGGTAACGCTTCGGGCACCTTCTCTTTAAAAGAACGGTAGGAGCGTTTTGGCTCCATGAATACCACCGGGTCCGGATCATTAATGGCTGTTTTTAACAGGGCTCCTGCATTGGCAGGCGTTGACGGGATCACCACCTTGACACCTGCGGTATGGGCAAAATAGACTTCCTTGCTTTCAGAATGGTGTTCCAACGCCCTGACACCGCCGCCATAAGGCATGCGAACCACTAAAGGCACGGTAAACTGGCCCCGTGACCGGGTTCGCATCCGTGATGCATTGCCTTCAAGCTGGTGCATCATCAGATAGGAAAACCCGGAAAACTGCATCTCCACCACCGGTTTAAGCCCGGCAACAGCCATCCCGATAGCGGTCCCCAAAAGCGCGGATTCCGCAATGGGAGAATCAATCACCCGGTTCCGGCCATATTTTTGGTAAAGGCCGTCCGTGACCCGGAACACCCCGCCGTTTATCCCGACATCCTCACCCATGACCAGCACGGTCTCATCGTTTTCCATGACCGTGTGAAGGGTCTTGTTCAGGGATTGAACCATGTTGCACTTATCCACTGTCCACCTCCTTTTCAAGCTGTCGCAAAAAATGGGATCGCTGCTGTTCAATAAGGTCAAAGGCCTGATGGAAAACATAATCAAAAGGTGCATCCGGTCTGTCATCTTCGATGGATTCAAACTCTTTGACGGCCTGATCAATCAAGGTTTTTATCTTCTCTTCCATCTGTTTCTGCTTTTTCTCATCCCATATCTTTTTGTCACTCAAATAGGTGTAAAACCGCGATAACGGATCTCTGGGTTTCCACAGTTCCACCTGGGCATCATCGCGATATCTTGTGGGATCGTCTGCTGTTGTGTGCATCAGCATCCTGTAGGTTACCGCCTCAATCAAAGAGGGCCCCTTGTCTTTACGGGCCCGTTTCACAGCGTCATCCACGGCCTTATAAACGGCCAAAGGATCGTTGCCGTCCACCTGGATACCCGGCATGCCGTAGGCAATCGCCTTCTGGGCAATGGTGGCGGATTTTGTCTGGATCTTTCTTGGCGTGGAAATAGCGAACTGGTTGTTCTGACAGATAAAGACCACCGGAGCATTCAACACGGCCGCAAAATTTAAGGCCTCATGGAAATCGCCCTCTGAGGTGGCGCCATCCCCGAGGAACACCAGGGCCACGGTATCTTTTTCCCCTCTCTGGCGCGACCCGTAGGCAAGCCCCACGGCCGGCGGCAGCTGGGATGCCAGCACAATGGACACCGGAAGGGTTCTGGGACTTTGTGGATTAAAACTGCCCTCCTCATACCCATTATAAAAGAGAAAGACGTTTACCAGGGGCTCGCCGCGCATCAGGCGCCCGCCAAGTTCCCTGTAGGATCCCACAAACCAGTCCCTGTCCGTGAGGGCAAGAATTGGCGCACAAAAACAGGCTTCCTGTCCCGTGGCAGCCGGAAACGTTCCAAGACGCCCCTGTCTTTGCAGGTTAAGCATACGTTTATCCATCATCCGGGACAGGGTCATAAAATAGTGAAGTTTAAGAAGATCTTCATCCTTGATGTCCGGCACCAGGTCTTTGTCCACCCTGCCATTCTCATCTAATATCTGCAAATATTTAACAGTGAAACTTTCCAGGGTTTTTAACGGCATAATATCTGCTCCTTAATTACCAACACTCAACGTTCACCGGATCACATCTGTCCGGTACAAAAGTGCCGGCAATTTTATTAAAAATAGATATATTCCATAAACTAACCACCAAATATTCTTTGTAAACAGTTACAAAGTTAGTCATCACTTATTCCATTATAAATAGCATTTAAGTTTGATCCGCGAAAAAACAAGGTCGTTAAAATATATTTGTTATCTTTTGGCTTTTTGGTGTATGCTCTTTATTACACACCCAATAAACTAAATAATATTTCGCAATGAATAGAATTTCAAACAGACAGGTGGTTTTTAATGTAATCAAGGAACCGGTGCTTCGGTATACACTGCTGATCGCACTGACCACCTCGATTCTGCTTTGCACCTATAGCTTCTATTTTATTATCCCGCAGTTCGGGGGACAACTGGCCGCCTACACTAAGGATGCTTCCGTTCGGGTGGCGACCCATCTTAAGGGGACGCTTCCTTTACAGGAAGATGCATTAACACAAAAATCATTTACACCTTACATTCAATCTGAAATCTCTCTTTTGATGAAAGATCTGCGGATTGAAAAAATAAAGATTTTTACCAATACAGGAGATATCGTCTTTTCCTCGGATCCAAAAGACATCGGCCAAAAAAACACTCACGACTATTTCTTCAACCTGATCGCCAAGGGACAGATCTTTTCACAGGTGGTCAAAAAAGACCATAAAACCATGGAAGGACGAATTGCCGGCAGGGAGGTGGTTGAAACCTATGTTCCATTGATGACAGATGGCGTATTCAACGGTGCGGTTGAAGTCTATTATGACATATCAAAAAACAGTCATATTCTTTCCGGGCTGTTGAAGCGGCTGGAGATCACCATCCTGCTTTTTTCGGGAACTTTTCTGGCCGTTTTTATTCTGATTCTTCTCAAGGCCAGCCGAAACAGGATTATCCGAGACAACACCGAAGCATCACTCCAGAAAGCCCATGCAAAACTGGAACAGACTGTTATTGAAAGGACCGCGGATCTTAAGCAGACCAACCAGACACTGCGCCATGAAATTGAAGAAAGAAAAAACGCGGAGGAATCCCTGCAAAGAAGCCATGACACCCAGACCATTGTCAACAAGCTTCTCAAGGAATCCATTGAAAAATCCGTCGACCAGAACGATGTCATCGACACCTGTCTTGATCTGGTGCTTTCCCTTCCATGGTTGTCTTTCGAATCCATGGGATGCATCTATGTGACTGATAAAAACTCAGACCATCTTGTCATGAAATCCCACAAAGGCTTTTCAAAAGAGCTGCAACAAACCTGCGCCACCGTTCCCTTTGGCAAATGCCTGTGCGGCCTTGCCGCCGCCACCGAAGAAACGGTGTTTGCAAGCCAGGTGGACAAGCGCCACGATATTATTCTCCACGATATGCCTGACCATGGCCATTACTGTATTCCCATCCTTGCCAAAGGCAAACTATTAGGGGTGATAAACATCTATGTCAAGGCCGGTCACAATTTCAATAAGCGGGAAGAGGATTTTTTAAAGGCCGTTGCCAACACACTGGCGGTTATCCTGATACAGAGACAGGGGGAATACCAGAGGAAACAGATTAAAAAACGACTTCACCAGTCTCAGAAAATGGAAGCTATCGGCACCCTGGCAGGGGGAATTGCCCATGATTTCAACAACATCCTGTCCGGTATTTTCGGATATGCCCAGCTTGCCGTGATGAACCTGGATTCACCGGACAAAGCAAAAATAAACATTGAACAAATTCATCAGGGCGCCAAACGGGCCACGGACCTGATCCAGCAGATCCTGACGTTCAGCCGGCAGTCAGAGCATAAAAAATCTCCCATCAAACCCTATCTCATTATCAAAGAAGCTTTACAGTTTTTACGTTCTTCGATCCCTGCCAGCATCGACATCAAAGAGGATATTCAATCCAGGGCCAAAGTGTTCGCCAACCCCACACAAATCCACCAGATCGTCATCAATCTGTGTACCAATTCGTATCATGCCATGCAGGAAACCGGAGGTACACTTTTTGTCAGTCTTGAACAAATCGATATCCGGGCGCAAAACCAGGTACCGGGGATTGCCATTGTTCCGGGTTCGTATGTAAAACTTGAAATAAAGGATACCGGACAGGGCATGGCATCGAATATCCTTAAAAAAATATTTGAACCCTATTTTACCACCAAGCCCGTCAGTGAGGGAACGGGGCTGGGTCTGGCGGTTGTCTTAGGTATTGTCGAAGAGCACAAAGGTTACATAAAAGCCGACAGCACTCCGGGCAAAGGGTCTGTTTTCACTATTTTTCTTCCCATATTTAACCAGGAAAACGACGCCGCAAACCCGGAACCCGAAGAGATACCCCTGAAAAGGGGAACTGAACATATCATGGTGGTGGATGACGAGGAGAGCATCCTGGCATACTCTTGTGAGCTGCTCAAGGATTACGGATATAAGGTGTCCCCGTTTCAGGATGCCAGGCTTGCACTCAAGGCATTTGAAATAGATCCCCACCAATTTGATCTGGTCATCACGGATGTTACCATGCCAAACATGACCGGAGACGACTTTGCTGTAAAAATCATGGCCTTGAGAAAAGAGATCCCTATCATCCTTTGTACCGGTTTCAGCAAAAAGATATCAAAGGCCCGGGCTATTGAACTGGGGATAAAACAATACCTTAAAAAACCCATTGAATCACATACTCTTTTGTCATCCATCCGGGAGACTTTGGATGAAAAGCCCGGATAAGAAAACCCTGATTTTTAAAAATCACCGTCCACCGTGAAGCCATCTTTTTATTAATTTTATTATTTGCTTTAGATTTTAATTGCGGTATACTTTGCGCATCAACCCATTAAATTTATTTGATTTCTATAGTGATTGCCAAAAAAACGTTCCAAAAACTTATAAAGAAAATGCAATCACCAAAAGGCAAATCGATTGTAGCATAAAGGTATTTCTAACCTATGTGGTAAAAACAAAGTCTTTGGTTTAGAAACATATTTTTGCGATTTGCTATAATAAAACGCTATCTGACATAACCGATTTTGCAGCGGATCATTCCATGCACAGGAGGAAGATATGTTCAAAGAAGAGAGATATTGCCATCAATTTTCATGGCATGATCTAGGGGACCCTGATTCCGGAAGGCCGAACCTGGGATTGTCTGTTCCTGTACCGGTATATCGTCTACTTCAGTATACCATGCGGGATGTCATTGCCACCCGGTTTGATGTCAAAACCGCCAATGAGGTGTTTTTTGAGGCCGGCAAACTGGCGGGTAAAGAATTCTGCGATAATTTATTGGACAGTTCGCTCAATTTCAACGAATTTATCGCCCAGCTTCAAAAGACACTTAAAGAACAGAAAATCGGCATTTTACGTATTGAAAAAATAAATCTGGATCAAATGGAAATGATCATCACGATTGCCGAAGACCTTGACTGCTCTGGTTTGCCTGTAAGCGATGAGACAGTTTGCGACTATGATGAAGGTTTTCTGTCAGGGGTATTAAAAGCCTACACCGGCCAACATTTTTCTGTAAAAGAAATTGATTGCTGGGCAAGCGGAGACCGCGTTTGCAGGTTCAGTATAAAACTGGTAAACGGGGATTGTGATGGAAAATGAGAAAAAAGAATTCCTATTGGAAGTCAGAGACAGGATCAATGCTCTTTTTGATTCAAAGCTGCCAAAAAAATTAGGTATAGACCCGCAGTTAGATGACGTCCAAAAAGAACTGGCACTGGCTGTAAATCAACTAATCAGCTCAATCACTGAAATTTCTGACTTTGTAACCCCCCTTTCCCAGGGGAAACTGAACACAAAAACACCAAAAACCAAAAACATTCTGGCGTCCCCCTTTAAGGAACTGCATTCCCGTCTACTGCATCTGACATGGCAGACGCAGCAGATAGCAAAGGGCGATTATGGCCAGCGTGTCGATTTTATGGGAGAATTTTCTGATGCTTTCAATCCCATGGTTATATCCCTTGAACAAAAAGACCAAAAAATTCAAGATACGATAAATCAACTGGAAAAAGCCAACCTGCGGATGCAGCACGAAATAAAGGTGCGGAAACAGACCGAAAAAGCACTTCAAGAAAGCGCCTCCAGATTGAAAGAAGCCGAAACGCTTGTGAAAATGGGACATTGGGAGCTTAACATTCCTGCCAACGAGCTGATCTGGTCTGATGAAATATTTCGCATATTTGATGTCAACCCTGAAAAATTCAGTGCTGACTATAATTCATTTTTGGATCGGATTCACCCAGATGACAGGGAGCTGGTCGACAAAGCCTACTCAGACTCCATTAAAAACAAAACAGCTTATGAGATCACACACCGGTTACTTTTAAAAGATGGCTCAGTGAAACATGTCCACGAAAAAGGCCACACTGAGTTTGACGCATCAGGCCGGCCACTCAGATCACTGGGAACAGTACAGGACATCACTAAAACCAAAGAGACCAGCCAGAAAATCAAAGAGAGCGAAAAAAAATATCGAAAAATATTAAACACCATTGAAGACTGCTATCTTGAAGTTGACCTGAAAGGCAATTTTGTTTTTTTCAATCCCGCTTTCAGCAAACTGCTCAACTGCCCGGACGACAAACTGGCCGGTAAAAACTACATCGAGTTTGTAGACAAAGAAAATGAACAAAAAATTGCCGAGTATTTCACGCAGATCTTTGAAACCGGGGAGCCCGTTACCAACGCCACCTGGGAATTCATGCGGGAAGACGGAACAAGGCGGCAATGCGAAGCCTCAATTTCACTTATTACTGATGACAGCAATCAGGCAATGGGATTTTGTGGGTTCGGGCGGGATATCACGCGGCGGAAAAAAGCGGAAAACGCCCTTATCCGGGCCAAAGAGATTCTGGCCATAAGCGAAAACCGATTCCGGGATATATCCTTAAGTATGGCTGACTGGATCTGGGAGACCGATACCAATGGCAGGTATGTATTCTCGGCTGGCAATGCTAAAAAAATGCTGGGGTATACAGACAAAGAGCTGCTTGGGAAAACACCCTTTGATTTCATGCCCGAGAAAGAGGCCGCTAAAATTCAATCTTTATTTTTAAAAATCATAGAGAACAAGGCACCCATTGTTGACCTGAAAAACTGGAACATTAAAAAAGACGGCTCCCGTGTATGTCTGTTGACCAACGGCGTTCCAATTATTGATACTCACGGAAACCTGACCGGATACCGGGGTGTTGACAAAGATATCACCAAAGATCTGGAGCTGGAAGAGAAACTGAAAAATTCCCTTCAGACAACAGAGAAAATTATTGATAACATTCCCATTGGGATGATGATTATCGACGAAGACAAAAAAATTCAGCGAATTAACAAGGCCGCACTTGCCATCACCGGGCATCACTCTCCAGACGAACTTATCGGTACGATGTGCCACCAGAACATCTGCCCCCAAAAAAAAGGTCACTGCCCTATCACCGACCGTGGTCAAATCGTTGACCAGTCGGAAAAAAAGGTTCTCAAAAAGAACGGGGAAACGGTTCCCGTTTACAAAACCGCCCTCCCCCTGGTTCTTGGTGGTGAAAATGTAATCATTGAAGCATTCATGGATATCACCTCCTTAAAGGAAGCGGAAAATGCTCTCAGCGAAAGCCGGGAACATCTTAGAATTATCATGAATACCATTGCCGATCCTGTGGTGGTATATGACAGCCTGGGTCAGACCAGATATCTGAATCCCGCTTTTACCCGTGTATTCGGATGGTCGTCTGAAGAACTTTTGGGCAGAAAAATCGATTTTGTTCCAGATGAGGAGCAGTCAAGAACCCAGCAATCGGTGGTCAAGGCACTAAACGGTGAAAATATTTCCGGATTTGAAACATACAGAAAGACCAAAGAAGGCGAAAAAATTGCGGTCCGAATCGGTGCGGCGCTTTTAGTAAATACTCATGGCAATCCCGATGGCCTGGTTGTCAACTTTCAGGACATCACTCTGGAGAAAAAGGCCCGGAACGAACTCAACCAGCTGAATATAGAACTTGAAAAAGCCATTGAAGATGCGAACAGACTGGCACAGGAGGCAAAAGTTGCCAATCAGGCTAAAAGTGAGTTTCTTGCCAACATGAGCCATGAGATCAGGACCCCTTTAAACGGGGTCATCGGTATGACAAATCTTTTAGTGGACACCCGCCTGTCCCGTGAACAGCTGCATTATGCAGAGACGATACAAACCAGTGGGGAAGCACTTTTAAGTGTTATCAATGATATCCTTGATTTTTCCAAAATTGAAGCCGGAAAACTGGAAATTGAAACCATTGATTTTGATCTGCGATCCCTGCTGGATAATCTGGGCACTATGATGTCTTTGCGTACCCAGGAGAAGAACCTGGAGTTTATCTGCGCTGCCGAACCCGATGTACCGGCACTGCTTAAAGGAGATCCGGGGCGCTTGCGGCAGGTACTGGTCAACCTTGTGGGAAATGCGATTAAATTTACCCAAAAAGGAGAAATCAGCGTTCGAACTTTTGTTGAAACAGAAACTGAAACCCAGGTAGTGTTGAAATTCTGTGTAAAGGATACGGGTATCGGCATACCACCGGAAAAGCATGATCTCCTGTTCGAAAGCTTTACCCAGGCAGATACGTCAACCACCCGGGAATTCGGCGGAACAGGTCTTGGACTGACTATTTCCAAAACCCTGTGCCAGATGATGGGGGGGCATATTGGCCTGAACAGCATGCCTGGCAAGGGGGCTGAGTTCTGGTTCACGGCATGCTTTGAAAAACAGGACATCTCATCACAGGCGCCGGACCCTTTCATATCACCCGATATGGAAGGTGTGCACATTCTTATTGTGGATGATAACACCACCAACCGGGAAATCCTTGAAGGCCAGCTGGGATCCTGGGGCTGCCGGGTGACCCAGGCCTCTGATGGCCCCGGGGCATTGCAGCAGTTGTACCAGGCCAGGGACAAGAATCCCTGTCACATTGCCATTCTTGATATGCAGATGCCCGGAATGGATGGTCTGTCTCTGGGAAAAGTTATCCAATCGGATAACACATTACAACCGGTTCATCTTATTATGATGACATCCGTTGGGCAGGCCGGTGATGCCCGGCGTTTCAAGGATGCCGGGTTTGCAGCCTATCTGATCAAACCGGTTGGGTATAGCGATCTTTTAACCTGCCTTTTAACGATTATCAGTCATGAACACACCCCCGCGGCGTCCCAAACCCTTATCACCCGGCATTCAGTACGGGAGATGTCCCGTAAGAATACCCGGATATTACTGGCAGAAGATAATATTACCAATCAACAGGTGGCTACCGGAATTTTAAAAAAATTCGGATTCATTTTTGTTAAAATTGTCGAAACCGGCACACAGGCGGTTGAAGAGATAAAAAACAACCCCTATGACATTGTTTTAATGGATATACAGATGCCGGAAATGGACGGTATCGCAGCCACTCAAAAAATCCGCCAACTGCCCGGCCAGGAAAAAAAGGCTGACAGCCGGACGCCTGTCATTGCCATGACGGCACATGCCATGAAAAAAGATCAAGACACATGTCTTGATGCAGGCATGGATGATTTTTTATCCAAACCAATTGATGCCGGGAATCTTCATCACATTATTGAAAAGTGGCTTACAACAAAAAAGGCAGACCAGAAGCATCCCGGCCCGCAAAAACCAAACTCACAAAATTCCGATCCCCAACCCCGGAATATCATATTCTCAAAACAGGAACTCATGGAACGGCTGCTGGATGATCAGGAATTGTTCGACACCATTATCAAAGATTTTTTAGAGGATATGCCCAAACAGGTCGCTGCATTTCAAGAGGCCGTGATGCAAAACAACACAGATCTGGCTGCAAATATTGCCCACACGATAAAAGGGGCGGCAGCCAATTTTGGAGCCCCTGTATTCAGCGACCTGGCATCAGAGGCGGAACAGGCTGCCCAAAAAGGGGATCAGCCAGAACTGGACAGGTTATTACCTCAAATCGAAGAGGCATTTGTTCAATTAAAATTCGAACTTAAGGCAGAAGCATGATGGACATTTTAATTGCTGAAGATGATATGACCTCCCGGCATATTTTAAAATCCATTGTTAAAAAATGGGGGTTTATTCCTGTTACTGCTGTTAACGGAAAGGATGCATGGCAGGTCATGAGATCACAGGATGCACCAAGACTTGCGATTGTGGACTGGCAAATGCCGGAGATGGACGGCATCGAGCTTTGCCGAAAAATCCGTTCCCCCAAAACGAATGATCCTGCCTACCTGATTATTCTGACATCCAGGGATAGAAAAAAAGACATTGTCGATGCTCTGAACGCCGGGGCCAATGACTTTGTCTCCAAACCGTATAATACAGAAGAACTCAGAGCCAGACTGAATGTAGGCCGACGAATGCTGATGCTTCAGTCCGATCTTGCCAATGCCTATAAGGCACTTGAACATGAAGCCATGCATGACCAGCTCACCGGTGTTTATAACCGAAAAGCAATTTTAAACATTCTGCAAAAGGAAATAACCCGGGCCGGACAAGGAGACCAGATACTCTTGCTGGGCATGTGTGATCTGGACTATTTCAAACAGGTGAATGATACTTACGGCCACCAGGCGGGCGATAGCGTTCTTAAAAAATTCACACAGACCTTAGGTCCCATCCTGAGGGAAAAAGACCGGCTGGGCCGGTACGGCGGGGAAGAGTTCCTGGTTATTGTACCCGACTGCGGTCACATACAAGGCTTCGACCTGTTTGAAACCATGCGCCGCCACATTGCCGAGACCCTCTTCCCGGCCGGGAACACTCAAATCCGAATCACGGTGAGCATCGGTGTGGCCCGGTATGATGACCGTGATGATGTCGACAGTTTTCTTGCCAGGGCAGATGCCACCCTATACCATGCCAAACAGGGTGGTCGGAATAGGGTAATCTTTAATCAGGATGCAGCGTCCCGATAAAAAAAGTGGCAGAACCTCAACACCGGCTCTGCCACTTTAGATTGAACAAAGTTTTTTTATCCTGGAACTGATTATTTATTTCCAACTGCCTGATAAGTCCCCCAACTCATCGAACTGTCCTAATCCTTAAAATTAGATAACATTGTTAAAAAAACATCAGCTTTTGGATATACTAAACCTTGCAATCAGGATTCGACCTCAACATTACGAGTCCTGTTATATAGACCTGTCTGGCAACGATTTTATTTCACCCTTGCGAATATCAAATAAAACCTTATCTTTTCCTGTGATTTTCGATATGATGAAAAAAAATTATGGAGGATAAATATGAGGGTTGCATTTCCGGTCAAAGAAGATTCCGGTCTGAACAGCGTGATTGATGAACATTTCGGCACGGCTCAAAACTTTTTGATCGTGGATACCGACACCCGTCAGGTGGAACACAAGGAAAATATTAAACTGTCCGGAGAGTCTGCCTGCAAAACAGGTATTTTCAAAAAAAAGGACCGGGTGGATGCCGTTGTTACCAAGTGCATGGGCGACGGATCTCAACGCAACCTTGCCAAGGTCAATATCCGGGTATTCCAGGCCCAGAAGGATACTATTTCTGAAAACCTTGAACTTCTGGAAAAAGAGGCACTCAAGCTTTTCCATATTTTTGATTTCTGCCAGAACAAAAAAAACAAAAAAGAGGGCGGGTGCGGCCACCATTAAAAAAAGGGTTGCAAGATGTTTGCCTTTAGCCATATCTAAAAACCGGGAACTACTTTCACGGAAGCCCGTACCCGGACACTTCACCTGTGGTGGCAATTTGCGCCACCATCAATTGCTGCGATGATGATCAGACTTTATACATTTATAATACAGCAAATTTCTTAGTGAAAAATTCGATAGAATGATCTTTTCGGTACCTGTATCCGGGCCATTGCATGCTGTTGGCTCTGCACTTCAAATACGGTTCCATGGGCAGCAGACCGGACACCCCTCACAGCGGCTTATATCCCCCTTTCATAATTGCCCAATGCTTGATAAGCTTTGAATATTAGACTTAAATATTGTATAAATAACAGTATCTACCAAAATTAATCAAACAAACGTCCTTTTCAATACAAACCACCTGCGGGGCAGTCACATTGATTAACTCTTATAAAAAAGTTTCCAAGCCGGAATGGATATACAAATCCAACCGGGGAGACTATGTATTCAGTCTGTCCATTATTGAAAATGATATCTTTTATGGGAGATCTGAAGGGTATGTACATGGACAGGACGTCATCGAGGCAGAAAAGATTATTCAACAGCTAGTGAATGAATATCTCCCTTTTGGCGAGTCTTTCTATTACATTTCAGATCTGACGGATGCAACCGGATCGTCCACAAAAGCACGAAATGAGCATCTTCACTATCGTCTGAATCAAATAGAAAAAATTAATCTTCTAATATATGCCAATCCCAATGCACTTCTAAAAGTTGCCATCAAAGCAGGACGGCTTTTTTCCAATCGGTTGCGGAAAAAGGTCCATATCTCCACCGGTCTTGACCATTCCCTGTCAATTATCGAGCAGCACAGATCAGATAACTTAAAAATTGGAAAACAGGCTGCGGAGTACCATGGTGTTTTGGCCGGCCAAGTCCCCAAAATTGAAACCGACCCCGGCAAAAACACGCTTATCCTTCCGGACAATATTGATGATTTAAAAAGCCTTGTCACAAAGCTGCATGACGACAAATCGGCACTAAAAAAGTATATAAAACGCAAATCAGACCAGCTCATTAAAATCATGAGCGGTATTACCTGGGGGGATGATTTTTCAACCGACATTCTCAAGACTGGAGATGATGATTTCTCTGATCTTCTCGCGGCATTCAATCTTTTGCAGGTAGACCTGCTCGAACGCATGACCGCTCAAAAAAAGGCCCGGGAAGATCTTCAAAAAAAAGAGAAACAGCACGAAATTTTATTTAACAAAATTCCCGACATCGTCATGCTCCATGATAAGGACACCCACCGTTTTGTCGACTTCAATGAACGAGCCTTAAAATACGGTTACACACGTGAAGAGCTTTTAGCCATGACACCTTTTGATCTCCACCCGCCAGGAGAGATTGAAAAAGTTGAAAAAAAAATTGATGAGATCAATGACGCGCCCGGGGCCGGAAACAGGTGGCAGCATGTAATGAAGGATGGCACACGGGTTGATGTGGAAATCATGACCAGTGAAATTGATTACAATGGAAAACCTGCCTTTGTGAGTATTGTACGCAACATCACCGAACGCAGACAATTTGAGGAAATCTTAATAAAAAAGCAAAAAGAAGCGGAAGCGGCCAGCAGGTCAAAATCTGAATTTCTGGCCAATATGTCCCATGAGATCAGAACGCCAATGAACGGGGTCATCGGTATTCTTGATATTCTTTCAGAATCCGAATTATCGCAGGAGCAGGCCCAGTTTCTTCTTTCCGCCCAGCACAGTGCCGATGCATTGTTGATAGTGATCAACGACATACTTGATTTTTCAAAAATTGAAGCCGGCAAACTTGAAATTGAAATCATCGATTTTGATCTTTGTGTCACACTGGATTCTTTGAGCGACGTAATGGGTGTGAAAACATTTGAAAAAGGGGTTAATTTCGCCTGTCTTGTAGAAACCGATGTCCCTGTGCTGCTGAAAGGGGACCCATCACGGTTAAGACAGGTACTCACCAATCTTAGCGGGAATGCTGTCAAATTCACTGAAAGTGGAGAAATTTTCATACGGGTTTCCCTGGAAAATGAAATCGATGACAGGGTCACCCTTTTATTTGAAGTCATTGATACAGGCATCGGTATCCCACAAGACAAAATAAATTTTTTGTTTGACTCTTTTACACAAGTGGATGCTTCCACCACGAGACAATATGGCGGCACAGGGCTTGGGCTGGCCATATCAAAGCAGCTTGTCGAGCTGATGGGAGGGAAAATTGGTGTGAAAAGCCAGCTAAATAAAGGGTCTACCTTCTATTTTACGGCGGCATTTAAAAAACAGACCCAATCCGGACAATGCTTCATGCTGATGGATGAAATACAGGGGAAAAAGATCCTTGTGGTGGATGATAACGTCACAAACCAGCTGGTCTTCAAAAAATATCTGGAATCCTGGGGGTGTCTTTTTGATACCGCAACCAACGGGAATGATGCGCTTAAAATCCTGAAAAAGGCCGCCCATAAAAACCCGTACGATCTTGCCCTGATAGACATGCAAATGCCGAATATGTCAGGTGCAACACTGGGCAAACTCATAAAAGATCATAAAGACATTAGAGAAACACCACTTCTAATGCTGTCATCGGTTGCGGCCCGGGGGGATGCCCAAAAACTCAATAAGATCGGTTTTTCAGGATTTTTAACCAAGCCTATAAAAAAACAAAAGCTGTTTGATACGATCAGGACCACTTTAAGTATGGGATCACACATTGATGCGCAAACACCAATAATCACATCATACAAAGTGGAAGAAATTAAAAAGGCTCAGCCATGCTCCGGAGAAAAATTAAAAATCCTATTGGTGGAAGACAATAAGATCAACCAGAAAGTGGCAACAAAAATGTTGGAGTCCATGGCCAAAGAAATTGTCCTGGCTGAAGACGGCAGGGAAGCCGTTAGTAAATTTAAAAATGACAAGTTTGATATTATTTTTATGGACATCCAAATGCCGGTCATGGATGGTAAAAAAGCCACAAAAAAAATCAGAGAAATTGAGATAAGAGAAAACAGAGGCCACACCCTCATAATTGCTCTGACTGCCAATGCCATGAAAGGCGATCGGGAATCCCTGCTTAAATGTGGTGCTGATGAATATCTGTCAAAGCCGATCAAGAGAAAACACCTCATTCAAATCTTGGAAACCGTTGGTCTTTTATAACCCTGCCTTTCAATACCCATTTTTTTTGCCAATTCCACAGAAGCATCTTTGATCCGGCTTGTGACAATTGTCAGGTACTTTGAAAGAATATTGTCCTTTGGACAAAACCATTTTGTAAAATATCCTTAAAAAAAATCCTTGACCTGGACACAAACCTATTATATTTGTATGTACACACACTAACGATAGATAATGGTAACCCAATGAAGAAAACAGAAGAACTTTTTCACAACTGCCTCTACTTCACGGCCAACAGCCTGGCCCGAAAAGTAACAAAGATGGCGGATGAATCATTTAAGGTCACAGGTCTGTCACCCTCTCACGCCTTTTTGATGATGCTGGTGAATGATTATCCCGGGATCGGGCCCAAGGCATTGGGGGATCATCTGAACCTGGCCCCGTCAACTGTCACCCGGTTTGTGGATACACTTATTTATAAAGGCTATCTGACAAAAAAAGCCAAAGGAAAAAATACGTTTATCAAGATCACTGAGCCGGGTAAAGAGCTGCTCGACCCCATAGGGGTTGCCTGGAAAAATCTCTATCACCAATACAGTGAAATCCTGGGAGAAAAAAACGGACAGGATCTGACAAAAATTGTAGATGATGCCGGAAAAAAGCTGCACACATAGCGTTCTTTTTTTTTAACCCATATATTTGTATGTACACACATGAATTTTATTAAACCGCATAGTTCACTCAAAGGAGACAAAATGAAAAAACAGATCAGCAAAACCAATGCCCTCTATCCATCCCTGACCACCATTCTTGGCACCACGGTCAACGGCACACCCAATTTTATCACCATTGCCCATGTGGGCATCATGAATCATGGTGATCCCCAGTATCTCTCCTTCGGGGTATCCAAGACCCATCATTCCAACCAGGGTATTCTTGAAAACAAGGTTTTCAGTGTCAATATCCCATCTACCAATCTTGTTGTTGAGACCGATTATTTCGGACTTGTGACCGGAAAAAACACTGACAAATCACGGGTTTTAGATATCTTTTATGAAGAACACAAACATGCGCCCATGCTGACAAACTGCCCGGTCACCGTGGTCTGCCGCCTGGCCCGCACCATTGATTTTGACACCCATGACGTTTTTGTGGGAGAAATTGTAGCCACCTATGCCGATGAAAAGGTCTTAAACAATGAGAAAATCGACATTAAACGTCTGGATCCTCTTTTGTTTGACATGGGGTCGATCAAGTACTGGTCCCTGGGAGACGAGGTGGCTGGTGCCTGGAATGCCGGGAAAGCATTGAAAAAGACTTTGTAAAGCCCATCGCTTAAATCCTGATATTTCATGCGGACACGCGTGAAATATCAGGATTTATTTGCAAGAAACATGAAAACCATGTATAGCTGTGCGAAACAAAATTCACCGGACAAAACAGGTGAATATAGTGATTCCCAAACATATGTTCCGAAAAACAATATAAATTAATGGGATCACTTAAAAGCAAATCGATTTTATATCAACCGAATTTCTATCCTTAAAGGGTAGAATGGCTTTGCGCTTACCGGAACGTTATCCTGCGATTTGCCATATAACAGGGAAATTATGAAATCCGTATTGAGCTTCTTGGGCAGAATACTATACTTTTTAATGGGATGGACCTATGATCCGCTGCCGGATTACTGGAGTAATCGATGCGTTGTGATCGGGTTCCCCCATACTACCAATATGGATACCGTACGGGCACTGACATACATCAAAATTGCAAGAGTTTATGCCCGGCTCCTGGTTAAGGCGGACTGGTTCTTTTTCCCCATGTCCGTCATCTTAAAAGGCCTTGGCGGAATGCCGGTCAAGCGGGACAAGGCCCACGGATTTGTCGATTTTGCAGTTGACCAGTTCAACTGCCGTGACAACCTGATTCTTGCCCTGGTCCCGGAGGGAACACGGAAAAACGTTGCCACCATCAGAACCGGATTCTGGCATATTGCCGATGGTGCCAAGGTTCCCATTATCTGCTGGTATCTTGATAATGATGCCAAAAAAACCCGCTGGGTCGGCAGGGTAGACCCGTCCGGAAATATACAGAAAGATCTGAATAAAATTCAGGGTTTTTATAAAAAAGCTGGATTTTTGATTCCCCTCAGAGATATAAAAGAATAATATTCTCTTTCCGTCTGTTTTTTATTATTTCCTCAATTTGGATTAAAATACCATTTTAAATCCAATGGTTATCCAGCGCTAATTTGTGGATTTACAAAAGATATCCCTATGTCACCTCGCTGTAACCCATTGAAAAACAAATAAATTAATTGACACAACGTGATTTTACCTTTAAGCTGAGAGTTTCGGAAAGTTGATCATTTCACCTTTCCCACATGAAAAATCACGCAGTTTACTGCAATACACGTTGACCAATAACCAAAATTAAAGCGTTAAAGGCGTTAACAAGGAGAAATATATATGTGTCGTCTGTTTGCACTGACAAGTGAAGACCCTGTCTCTCCGATGCTGGCCATAAAAGCACTTGATGTGATGAAAGAAGGTCATGACGGATCCGGCGTGGGGCTGTTGCTCCAGGACCTTGGCGGACCGTTTGAAGAGATGAAAGATGCCCCTATCCTGTCCGGGATCTTCAGTGAAGAAGGTATCCGGCGCCTGGATCTTTTTATGATGGACCAGGGTTTTTTAACCAAATATAAAATTTCTTTGAAAGTTCCCAAAGAGGGCGTTGAAGGCATTCCCCGAAGAGATCTGTACCTCATTCGTGCTTATGAATTGCCCGAAGGATGGGACAATCTTGATTCCGATGAGATAAAAAGCCGCTTGATGATGATACGGTTGAAAATCAGGGAAATGGGTGAAGAAAAAAAGGACATGATCGTCTTTTCATTCTGGCCGGATACCATCATGATCAAGGAGATCGGCGACCCCATGCAGCTTGCCGAATACCTGGGGCTGGACAGAAAGGAACTCAATGCCCGCGTCATCATGGCCCAGGGCAGGCAGAACACCAATTACGCCATTAATCTATACGCCTGTCATCCCTTCTTTATCAGGGGCTTTTGCACCATGACAAACGGGGAGAACACCGCCTTTACACCGATCCGGGACTTTCTGTCTTCACGAGAGTTTCCAGGATATGCAGGATATCAATCCGACTCGGAAGTTTTTGCCCATATTCTGCACTATTCCCAGGCAGAACTGGGACTTCCCATACAGGCATACAAGCATGTGATCACTCCTTTGCAGAATGAAGGCCTGCAAAAACATCCGGATGCCGATTTTCTGTCACATTTAAAACGAACCTGTAGGCCCCTGATTATTGACGGCCCCAACTGCGTGATCGGCTCATTGCCGGACCATTCTCTTTTCATGGTCCAGGACCGTAAAAAACTGCGGCCCGGCGTTGTGGGCGGAAAACCGGGCCTGTTCGGCCTGTCATCGGAACTCTGCGGACTGGATGCAGTCATCCCGGACCGGGACAAAACCAAAGATATCCAGCCCATGCATTTAGATACAGCAATCATCAGCCCTGACCGTCAGGAGGTAAAAATATGTCGTCAAACAGAAGCCTTGAACCTTCCTCTTTAAGCCTGAATGATCTGCCCTGGCAGATCCGCTACAGCAATGACCGGTGCACTCTGTGCGGTCAGTGTACCGCTGTCTGCCCGGTCAAGGCCATTGAACTGAATGTATTTCAAAAAAGGATGATCAAAACATCGGTCACCCCGAATCATGAACATTCAAATACCTATGATAATTTTTACGGCATCCGCCAGAGCACCCGTGTGGAAAACGCCTGTATCGGGTGCGCCATGTGCACCATGGCCTGCCCCAATGATGCCATATCCCCCATTAAAAACCCCGGGCTTGACCGGATGAAATTCCATGTCAACCAGCAGGGTGTGCCCAGGCGTCGTGGCGGCAGGAGAAATTCCTCTCTTTCCGTTCTGGACCGGATTAAATTCACACGGATTTCCATGCTCACAGACCCGGCGCTGGATGCCGGCCGGCATGAGTTTGAGATGCGAACCCTTTTGGGCCGGGTCCTGTCTCCGCGGGAAAACATGAAACGACTCAAGACACAGGGATGGATCCCGCCGGTACGTGAAATCTACCCGTTGATCATCGGCGGCATGTCCTTTGGGGCGCTCTCCCCCACCATGTGGGAGGGACTACAGATGGGTGTGGCGTATCTCAACGAAGAGATGGGCATGCCGGTCAGAATGTGTACGGGTGAAGGCGGTTGCCCACCGCGGCTTTTGCGTTCCCGGTTTCTAAAATATGTCATCCTGCAAATCGCTTCAGGATATTTTGGCTGGGATGAAATCATCCATGCCATTCCCCATATGAAAGAAGATCCCTGTGCCATTGAGATCAAATACGGCCAGGGCGCCAAACCCGGAGACGGCGGCCTTTTGATGTGGCACAAGGTCAACAAATTGATAGCGGCCATCAGAGGCGTCCCCCAGGGGGTCAGCCTGCCGAGCCCGCCCACCCACCAGACCCAGTATTCCATTGAGGAATCCGTGGCCAAAATGATTCTGTCCATGTCCATGGCCTGGGGATTCAGGGTTCCGGTCTATCCGAAAATTTCAGCCTCCTCCACCTCGCTTGCGGTATTGAACAACCTGACCCGTAACGATTTTGCTTCCGGTCTTGCCATTGACGGCGAAGACGGCGGCACCGGGGCGGCGTATGCGGTATCCATGGATCATATGGGACATCCCATTGCCTCGTGCATCCGGGACAACTACCTGAACCTTGCCAAAATCGGCAAGCAGAATGAAATACCCATATTTGCCGGCGGCGGTATAGGCAAAAACGGGAACATTGCCGCCAATGCAGCAGCCCTGATCATGCTGGGTGCCTCGGGTGTCCAGATTGGAAAATATGTAATGCAGGCGGCTGCCGGCTGCGTGGGCACGGAAGAAGACCGGTGCAACGTATGCAACGTCGGTATCTGCCCCAAGGGCATCACGTCCCAGGATGCGCGGCTTTACAGACGTCTGGACCCGGAAGATGTGGCCCAGAGAATCGTTGATCTGTTTGTCTCCTTTGACACGGAACTTAAAAAAATCGTGGCCCCATTGGGCCGATCAACATCCCTGCCCATCGGGATGTCGGACGCCCTTGGAATTGATGATCATGCTGCAGCGCAACGCCTCAGTATCAAGTATGTGGTGTAGGGAGGTGTAAAAATGACAAAATCAGGATTTATTACCATATCAGGCAAAGAAAACGAAAAAAGAGTCTCTTCACGGGTACTTGAAGAGACCATCCACCGCCATATCAGAAACGGCCGGAGAAATATTGAGGTCGATGCGCTTGGCCAGCACGGGATTGGCGGCAGGCTCTGGGATGCAGAAAACGAAGAGGTGAACATACGGATCACTGGCCAGTCCGGTCAGCGGACCGGTTCGCTGGGCCATGCCAACACCCGCATTGAAATATTCGGCCCGGCTTCTGATGATATCGGATGGCTTAATGCCGGAGCAGAGATCATCGTCCACGGACACGCATCCAACGGGGTGATGAACGGCGCAGCCCAGGGCAAGGTATATATCGGGGGCTCCATTGGTGCCCGCGGCATGACCATGACCAAACAGAACCCCAGGTTTGCCCCCCCGGAACTGTGGGTACTGGGATCCGCCGGTGATTATTTTGGCGAATTTATGGCCGGCGGCGTTGCCGTAATCTGCGGTCATGAAACAGCACAGGAAGACAAAATTCTGGGTTACCGGCCCCTGGTGGGCATGGTTGGGGGCAAGGTTTTTGTCCGGGGCAGCGTCAATGGCTTTTCTCAAAAAGACGCCAAACTATCCTACCTGACCGATGAGGACTGGGAATGGCTCAAAGAAAACCTGGCTGTTTTCCTTGAAAAAACAGACAAGAAAGATCTTTTAAAATCCCTGTCAGACAGGCATTTATGGCAGCTGTTGGAGGCAAAATCCCCCCAGGAGAAAACAGAGAACGGCAGCCAGTTGTCCATGTCGGCATTCAGAAACCAGGTATGGGACGCCGAGCTTGGCCGCGGCGGTCTGATCGGTGATCTCCAGGAAACAGAAAAAGGCACCATTCCCCTGATTGCCAAAGGAGATCTGCGCCGGTATATCCCTGTCTGGGAACAGGGCAAATATACAGCGCCCTGCCACGCCGCATGCCCCACCGGTATCCCGGTTCAGGAACGGTGGAAAATGGTCCGGCTGGACAATATCGACGAGGCCATCAGCATGGGGCTTGAGTACACCCCGTTCCCGGCAACCGTTTGCGGATATCTGTGTCCCAGCCCCTGTATGGCATCCTGCACGCGAAACATGGGTTACATGTCACCGATCAACGTACGGCTTTTAGGCCGTGCCGCCGAGAATGTCAAACTGCCCAAAATTAAAAAGAAAAGCAAAAAGAAAATTGCGGTTATCGGCGCAGGCCCCGGAGGCATATCTGCAGCCTGGCATCTGACCCTAAGCGGCCATACTGCCACGTTATTTGATACCGGGGATACCATTGGCGGTAAAATCTCTTCTGTGATTCCCGGCTCGAGAATTCCCAAAGAGACCCTGGACGCTGAGCTGTTACGTGCCAAAGAACTGATACGCAATGTCAAGCTTAACCAGACCATTGAAAACAAAGAATTTTCCAAAATCAAATATGATTATGATTTCACCATCATTGCTGCCGGGGCCAAAAAGCCAAGAACGCTTCCCATTCCGGGCATTGAAAAAGCGCTCTTTGCCAATGATTTTCTTGAAAAAGCCAAAAAGAACAAGATCAAACCGGGCAAAACAATCGTCATCATCGGGGCCGGAAACGTCGGATGTGATGTGGCCACAGAAGCGCACCGACTGGGGGCGAAGACCATTACCATGATCGATGTCCAGAAACCGGCTGCCTTTGGTACGGAAAGAGAAGATGCCGAAGCTGTCGGCGCCACGTTCAGATGGCCGGTCTTTACCAAACAGATCACCAAAAGCGGTGTGGTCCTCAACGATGGGGAACTGATCAAGGCCGATACCGTGGTTGTTTCCATCGGGGATATCCCGGACCTGGACTTTCTTGATGACGCCATCACCGTTGAAAACGGATTTGTCCATGTGGACCAATTCAATCGGACCTCGGATCCCAGGGTATTTGCCATTGGGGATGTGGTGGGCCCGGGATTGATCACCGATGCCATTGGCGCGGGACGCAGGGCTGCTGTCAGCATTGACAGGATCATTGCAGGAAAGAGCCCGGATCATGGAGAACTGTTGCCCATGGTGGATAAAGAAAGGGTCAGCCTTGAATACTACCATCCGCAGACAAACGCAGACACTTTAAATGAATGCGGTGATGATTGCGCTTCCTGCGGCCAGTGCCGCGACTGCAGCATCTGTGTGGCGGTCTGTCCGGAAGGGGCCATAACACGGGTGGAAACCGGGGAGAACGATTTCCAGTACCAGGTGGATGCCAACCTGTGCATCGGGTGTGGTTTCTGTAAAGGTGCCTGCCCCTGCGGGATATGGGATTTGATCCCCAACACACCATTATAGACAATAGTTTCTATTCATAGAATTTTTTTATTGACGTCCAACACACTTTTTTGGTTATTATATGAGCACTATGAGCAAACAAGATGACACATATGACGGATATATCAAGGCCCTCACCGACATCAGCCGGGCCATAACCTCAGATCTTTTTATAGAGGATCTTTTAAAACTGATCGTGATGGTGACAGCTAAGGTCACCGGCGTTGAAATCTGTTCTTTATGGATCATCAATGAAGAGGAAAAACCGCCAAAGATCCGGTTAAAGACAACCCAGTCCATTTCACCGGAGTATATTAAAGACCGGGCGCTGGATCTGGATGAGGGTGTTGTCGGCTGGGTGGTCACCAACAAGAGACCCCTTATCTTAAAAGATGTTCTTGAATCCAAGAGATTCAAGGAAAAAGAGATGGCCAAAAAACTGGGCCTTGTCTCCATGGTCGGGATTCCCTTGATCACAAAAGAGGAAAAGGTCATTGGGGTACTTAACTGCTTTACCGCCCAGTACCACGAATTTCCCGACACTGAAGTAAACCTGCTGCGGGCAGTTGCCAACCAGTCGGCCATTGCCATTGTCAATACGCAGTTAATGGTAAAAACAAAGGTTATCCAGGAGGAACTGGAGGCCCGTAAAAAAATAGAACAGGCCAAAGAGATCCTGATGGACACCCGAAGGATGAATGGGGATGAGGCGTACGGATGGATTCGAAAGCGGTCCATGGATTCCAGAAAATCCATCCGGGAAGTCGCAGAGGCCGTTATCCTTTCCAATGAGATCTTTAATAACGAATCTGACTGACCTAACCGATCACAACTTCTATAGCGCCGCTGTATGGACCATTACAGCGGCGTTTTTTTTTGCAAATAAAATCCTTGCCTTTCAAAGTGTTCCTGCCTTAAACTCAAACCATATGGACATTTGCAATTTCTTAAAAAAAAATTTTACTAAAAGCATCGTCACGTCCGGGGCTAATTGTTTATCCATCAGGACATTATTCAATCTTCGAATGTCACAAAAAAAATCATCTGGAAAATTAAGTTGAGATCTGCATGAAACCCAGTAAATATCAAATGCACCGATTCTTTTTGTACTTTCGTGATGTGCAGACTGAAAATTCATACAGGGACGCGACCATTGAAAGAACGATCCGGTTCACCCAGGCAACCTGGATGATTGTCGCTTTTTTGGCCATCCTTTTCAGTGTGCTGGACCACCGTTTTTTTGCCGACAATACCGGTCTGGTGCTGAAGATGCGACTGGGATTGGTGGTACTGGCCGCTGTGATGTTCCTGATGGCAAGCAGCCTTAAGTCTAAAAAACTCATGGACTGGAACGGGTTTATTTTTATTTTTTTCCTCGGGACATTCTGCAACGGGCTTATTTTTCTGGATATCACCCAGGGTTTCTCTTTATGGTTTGCGGGTCTGTTTTTCGTTTTCCCCGGTGTTTTCACCACTGCCGGCCTTGGATTCCGGTATAGTTTTTTTGCCATGATGACCGTTCCTGTCACCTTTAACATCCTGTTTTTTTTCAACACACCGATCCAGATGACCGACTTTTTGTTTTATAATGTCTTTTTAGGCGGGATGCTCATGATATATATCTTTACAGCCTTTCTGGTGGAGACAAATCTTCGGCGCAATTATATTGCCGTGGAGCAATTAAAAGACTCCATTGACGAAGTTAAAAGGCTCAGCGGATTGCTGCCCATCTGCGCCAAATGTAAAAAAATCAGGGACGATGACGGTTACTGGCAACAGGTGGAAACCTATATCCAAAGCCACACCGAGGCCACGTTTTCCCACGGCCTTTGCCCGGTATGCCTGGATGAAACCTATGGGAGCAAAAAGTGGTATAAAAAACGAAAAACCCGGGAATCCGAGTGATTCTGGCACCTGCTTATTTCGGCATCAATCCGTTTCGTTTTGAAATATCCAGGTCAGGCCTGTTTTAAAGTATAAAGGCCCACCGGTTCTGTTAAACCCTTCAGCTTTCTTGACGGCAATTGTTTAAATAGCAACTTTGTTTCATCTTTTGATTCAAGTTTTTTAAAAGTGGCTTCGGAAATGATCAATTCCGTACCCGTTTCTTTATTCAGGCTCTGAAGCCGGGAGGCCGTATTAACGGTATTGCCGACCAGAAGATATGACATCCGGTCGGGGCTGCCGATATTGGCCGCGACAGCCATTCCTGAATGCACACCAATGCCATGTTTCAAGACAGGCCATCCCTTTTTTTTAAATTCCATGTTCAGTGCAGATAATTTATCCATCATGGAAAGTGCCGCCTTCACCGCATTTGAATAATGATGCGGCGACGATATGGGAGCACCGAAAACCGCATAGATTTCATCCCCTATAAACTGGAGCACATGACCATTGTTGAGATGAATGGCACCTGCCATCTCCTTAAAGTATCTATTCATAATCATGACTGATTTTTTGGAATCCTGCTGTTCAATCATGTTGGTAAAATTGCGCAGATCCGAAAACAGTATTGTCACCTCTTTTTGTTCCCCATCCAGGGGCACCTTTCCGGCAAGGACCTCATCCTTAACCTGGGGATCAACATATTTCCCAAAAGCGTCCTCAATAAAGGCTTTTTCCCGAAGGCCGCCCGCCATATCGTTAAACGCACTGCCAAGATTTTCTAATTCATCCCCGGTACTTATGTTCACATGGGTATCAAGCTGCCCGTCTCTTATTTTTCCTGCTGCCTTTTCAAGTGTCATTAAAGGTCTTGTAATCCCTTTTGCCAGCAGATAGCTTATACCTACGGCGATCAGCAAAATCGCTGCGCCTGTCATGGCGAAAGCAATACGGAGTGTTGATAAAAATTTCATTTCCTGTGTCAGAGACTTCATAACAATAAAACCTTGTCCCCGAATTTTTGAACCCCTGAGAATGGGAAAGTTGGTTAATAAAAAATCTTCTGTCTCAAGCACTGCGTCAAAGATTTTCGATTGCTCAACGTGACCGGAATATTTCTTCACAAACCGGGCCAGTCCCTTTTCAATTTCAAGGGATAGTGTAGATGACTGAATCCCGCCATTGGTGTAGAGCGCTATTTCCACCCCGGAAATATTCTTAAGACTTAACAGCTCTTTTTTATCAATGCGGGTCCCGTAAATCACCACGCCGTGGATTTCATCTCCAAATACCACTGGTTTCGCTATAATGTAATATAGTGATTTTGTCTCTTTCAAGGGCAATAGCCAGGCCTGTTTATTTGCCATATCCGATGACCATATCTTTGCGGCTACCGCTTTTTTAGACAACTCTTTAAATACATGGAGGTGTGCCAGATCCACCCCATATTTATCCGGGAATTGTTTGGAATACAGCAGGACACCATCTGCATTGGTTGTAATAAAGATATCTGCATGGGCATAAAAGGAAAGAAAAGGCAGTATGGATGCCAGTCGCAGGTTCGCATCCCGAAAAACATCATCTTCATCATCAACTTCATCAAAACCAAGCGTATCCTGTGCCACTGATGCGGTTGAAAGAATGGATCTGAAATGTGCATTATAGTTCATCAAAGTGTCAATGGTATCGATTGCAAACTGGGTCCTTACTTTTTGAAGATGCCTTAACGCAACAAGGGTGTTTGAGAACCGTTTTTCTATGTTTTCCTGAATTTGTCGTTTCGTGGTTTCCTGAACCGCCAATAGAACAGTCACCATTGAAAGGCAGACCACCATCCCCAGTGCAAGAAACAATTTTGAGTGAAAACTGATCTTAATAGTCGGTAGCATTGTTGCCACCTTGATTCGGATATTGAGAACCGTCTTTTCGCTTATGGGGCACAGTTCTGCTACTGCCGCGTATCTCCAGATGGACTGTGCTTTGTTTGTCTGATTCTATCTTTATTTCTTTGGTCACCCTTTTGGCGTTGGGGCGCCATGCATTTATTTTGTAGTCTCCCCGGGGGATCCCCTGAATGGTAAATTTACCTTTTTTATCTGTCATACCAAACGCACTATTGTTGAGCACAATAATATAGGCAATCATTTGTGGATGAATATTACAAAAAATAGAGACAAGACCGGGATTATTAAACGCCACAATTCCGGCGTTTTGTTCCCTCTTGATCTGCCCCAGGTCAAACGGGTTTGACTTGGAAACTGAAAAAACATTGTGATATATACTGTCCTGATTGGGAAACCGCACCTTCTGCCCTGCCACAATGGGCAATATTTCAGGGTGAAACTTCATATTTTTCTGCACAACCTGGGGGGTACTATCGGGTGCCGCACTTTTAAACCCGGTTATGTAAACAAGCACGCCGCTCCTGTTCTCTTTCTTTTTTGACTTTCCCAAAAAACCTGTGTCATAAACGCTGACTTCCCCTGTGACAGATCCGGTATTTTCTGATCCTTGAACGATCCGGGGGTATAAAAATATGAGCCCAGCAGAAAATAAAATAAATAGTTTTAAAAAGGATATGGCGCTTATAGGAATGATATATATACTTTTTTGTGTGACAAGATTCATGATGATATTCTCAATAATTGTGTGATCAACGGGTGGTGTGCTATTAGACCCACGAGTGATTTTAATTTTTCATTGGCACTAATATGCAGAAGATATGCCACAAAGTGACACCGGTCAAGACAGACTGATTTCTAAAAAAAGCCTTGGAACCAATCAATATATTTTTTCATTGACTATGGATTTGGTAATTAAGGACAGGGCAGACAAAAACATTGGCCACAATTTAAGAAGTCATCATACAAGGATTAAATTTTTTTTTAGTTTCCAAAAATCAAGACAGACAACCTGGTTTTGGACGTAAAGTTGCCCATATACAAGGCGCAAAAAAATCTAAAACCGGAGTGTACTTCAGTACATGAGGATTTTAGATTTTTGCAGCAACGAAGTAGATGGGTGACTTTACGTCCAAAAACTACCAGAAGCCCCAGTGGCCGGTGGAGTATACATACAACGCCAGGAAAAAATTGGTCACCCCATGGGCCACCATGCAGGATAAAAGATCCTTTCGAATTATCCACAGAAGGGACATCAAAAGACTATAGGCCACAGCTGCCGGCCACTCAATCATGAGGTGACCTGCGGTAAAGGCAATGGTTGAGATAGTGATGGCCATAACGCTCCAGGCACCGGGGGCAACAGTATCAATACTGTTGTTATCCAGCATTTCATGCAGCGCTGATCCCCCATCCTTGCTCTTCCTGTTCTCATCCCACTGAAATGCCGCCCTGAAAATATAGCCGCGAATGAAATACTCCTCAAAGATCGGAACGATGAGCGAAGCGGATAAAAGCCGCAGTATAAAAGCGGAACCGGTCCAGGATTCGCCGAAAAGATCAATGAACGGGAACATCAAAATCAGCCAGGCCGCAAGGCCTAAAAGGCCGAATATAAACCCGTATAAGATTGAGCCGGCAGCTGTTCTGGGCCCTTTTACAGGCACATACCATTTCCATGCCCAGAACAAAAGCAGCGGAACAATTATTATTTTAAGGATGTAACTGACTTCGTGACTGATTCGGTCCGCTCCCAGGGCTGCGATGCCCACATATGCAAGATAAGGCAGGCCATAGGGGAGCAGCAGGGCGCGGTTGGATGTTTTTTGGGATTGAATGCTCATATTTTTACAATGTATCCACAGCTTTTCCTGATGTAAATATTGAATTCGTTAAAGGATGCTTTTCCTTCAATAAAAGACTGAAAATTCACATAACCAAATTATCTTGTCAATATCAACCCTTTTCGCAGAAAACTGGAAATTTGCCCTGTCTTCTTTTATAATCAAAAAACCATGGCAATTCCTCAAATATCGTTCCTGAAAATAGAAGGATAATGGAATCGCCTTTGAGAAAACCGATAATGATATCAAGGCATTTTTTTACCTTGAATGGCAGAAACCGGCATTATGTTTTCAAAACATTTTTTACGATTTGCCATTAAAACTGATCCGGCTTTAATTTTATGCAAGACTCAAAAACTCAGACGATCCGGCAGCAGATGATCCAATGTCTTGAAACCGCGCCCATGTCCGCAAGGGATCTTTCCAAGGCTGTTCACATCACGGAAAAAGATGTCTATTTCCATTTGGAATCCATTGCAAAGACCATCCGGCACAAAAACAAAAAACTTGTAACAATTCCCTGCTCCTGCCTGAACTGCGGGTTTGAATTCAAACATCGAAAAACTTTTAAAAAACCCGGAAAATGTCCGGGATGCCGCAACCCGAGAATAGCCCGGGCCATTTACCGCCTCGGTGATTGACAACCTGTTACCTGGACCATAGCTACCCAATCCTGGACAACGGCACCGGCAATGGCTGATGTAAAAATTCTCAGGCTGATTTATCATTTTCATACAGGAACCGGGTTCCCGGTATGAATACGCTTGACCATTTCACCCGTTTTAACATATTTATGGCACACGGTACCCAAACTACACTGACCCTGTGATACAAGGAAAAATATGAGTGTAAACCATGTTAAAAAAGGGGCGGCCCGCTACCTTACCGGTGAGGTTGAGCCCTTTGAGCAGAAAAATGAAATGTTCAAGCGCCCCATGTGGGATGAAAAGCTGTTGCCCCTTGGACAAAAATTCTACTTTGACAAAACCGTTCCAAAAAACAAACCCGGATATGAACTAAAAGACCAGGCTGCTGTCAATGCGGCCTGGCACCTGGACAATCTTTGCCACCATGCCGATGCCAAGGGAAACGGCTCTCATATGTATAACTGGGACTGGGACGGCAAATTCCATTTTCCCCGGGTACCGTCCGGATTAAAAACCGATGATACCGACCCTCACGCACTGACCCGCCAGGTCAAAAATGCCGCTGCCCTTTTTGGCGCGGCGTTGACAGGGGTGGCAGAACTTGACCGGCGATGGCTGTATGCCTCTTCATATTTCATCTCTTCAAAGGGCGGATGTGAACAGAAAAACGAAATCCCTGAATCCTTGAAATATGTCGTTGTTCTGGGAATTGAAATGGATTACGACAGCATCCTGCATTCACCGGCCCACCCGGCATCCATGGCAACCGGCATCGGATATTCCAAAATGGCATTCACTGCCGGGCTTCTGGCCCAATTCATCCGGGGCCTTGGGTTCTCGGCCATCCCGGCCGGCAACGATACCGGCCTAAGCATTCCCATGGCCATTGATGCGGGGCTCGGGGAAATGGCGCGCAACGGTCTTTTAATCACCCCGCAGCTGGGCCCCCGGCTGAGGCTTGCCAAGGTCTATACCGACCTGCCGCTCATACCGGATCCTCCCATTGAATTCGGTGTTGAAAAATTTTGTATGATCTGTGGTAAATGCGCCCAAAAATGCCCCAGCAAATCCATTGTTTTCAGCCCCCCATCGCCCCGACCGCACAATATTTCCAACCGCCCCGGGGTGAACACCTGGCATATTAATGCTGAGACCTGTCTTGCATTCTGGGCGCAAAACGGCACCGACTGCGCCAACTGCATCCGGGTCTGTCCCTTTAACAAGCCACCTGGTATGCTCCACGATCTGGTCCGGTGGGGAATAAACCGCGCCCGGTGGCTGAATCGTCTTTACCTGTGGGGGGATGATGTGATGGGGTATGGGAAACGAAAAAGCGCCAGAAACTTCTGGAAGTAACTAAGGATCGGCTCCAAAATTACTTAGGGGCAAAACTGTGCATTGCCTTACTTGAACTTTTGTTTTTAAAAACCCGCAAGCAGTGAGTCTTTTAAAAGGTTTTGGAAACAATTTAGATCAAGCTATTTTGTAACGATTGCTAACGAAACTATTTTTCACCTTTTAGCAGACACATGAGAATTACTTTTTCTATCGCTTTCAGGCGATATTGAATGGCTGTCCCATAAGCCAGTGTATTTAAATTTTCTATTTACACCGTGATTTTCCATTCAGATTAAAAATTAGAACCCACGTGATATGCCTGGTATACTCCCATTTTTAATCCATAACAGGAGAGTGATGATGTATAAGATATTTGTAAGCGTGGTTACCCTGATCTGCCTGACCTTTGCCCACGCGTCTGCCGGGACGTCGTCCGGAAAAATCACGATGAATTTCGACCTATCACAGCATGGCAGTACCAAGACAGCGCAGGTCTGGATACCCTATCCTGTCAGCAATAAAAACCAGACCGTCACCCAAGTCTCGATCCAGGGAACCATGACGGCATCCGGTGTCTATACTGATGCATCTTTTCAAAATCCCATGCTGTACGCAAAATGGGATTCGGGAATTCAAGAAAAAAAACTGTCATTTTCATTCCATGTCCAGCGAAAAGAGGTCATCAAAAATGATTTTCCTGCCACTGAGGCGGCCTGGGACCCGAAAGACTATGCACCCTATCTGGCTGCCACAAGCCTGGGCCCGGTTGATGGAGAGATAAAGGCTCTGGCGGATTCGATTACTGCCGGTAAAAAAGGGGTATTGGAAAAGGCAAAGGCCATTTATGACTGGACCTGCGAAAACACCTACCGGAATCCAAATACCAATGGATGCGGATTTGGGGATGTCTACCGACTGTTGAAGGACCCCGGTGGGAAATGCGCAGACATAAGCTCCATATATGTTGCCCTGGCAAGAGCGGCCGGAGTTCCCACCCGGGAAGTATTCGGTATCCGCCAGGGCAAAAAGCAGACCCAGGATATCAGCAAATGGCAGCACTGCTGGGCGGAATTTTACCTGCCGGGATACGGCTGGGTGCCGGTGGATCCGGCAGATGTCCGGAAAATGATGCTCAAAGAGAACCTGGTCCTTTCGGATGAGAAAACAAAAGCGTATCAAAAACACTTCTGGGGCGGTGTTGACCCTTACCGACTCAAACTTTCCGAGGGAAGGGATCTGATTTTGAACCCTCCGCAAAAAGGAGAACCTGTCAACTACCTGATGTATCCCCATGGGCAGGTCGGCGACACCATACTGGACTGGCTTGATCCTGAAACCTTTTCCTACAGCATTGTATTTGAAAAAATATAGCGCCGAATGCTGTTCCCCAAAGGCCATGAAAGCCAGGATACAAGATCTATCGTATCCGGGCTTTCATGGTGTCTTTTTATCGCCTTTAGTGCGCCACTTACTTTTGGCCCCATACCAGAAACAATTGTCTGGGTGTCACCGATAAAATTTCACACCCCGTCTCTTTGATGATGACCATATCCTCCAGTTTCACCACACCGTGTTCCGGATGGGTTAAATGAAGCTCCACGGTCAACACCATATTTTTTGCCAGAAGTACTGACGAACCTTGGGAAAGAATGGGGGGCTCATTGGCATCCAGCCCGATGCCGTGCCCCACAAAATTGCCTTTGCGCGGCGCCCGGCCCAAAAAGCATTGTGACACGCCCAATTGCGCAGCCATACTGGCTGCCGCGTCAAACACACGGCCGCATGACACCCCGGGTCTTATCGTTTCCATGGTATGATCGGATATCTGCCTTAACTTTTCAAACAGATCACACACCTCATGCGGGGGATCGCCCAGAAAATAGGTCCGCGTCTGATCGCAGTGATATCCCCGGTAACATGTGGGTATATCAGCTATCACCAGATCGCCTGCATTTATGGTAGACCAGGAAGGCCCGGCCGGGACTGCCGGGCTTAACCCGGTCCCGGTGACGGTATTGGCAAACCCGCTGACGCGAAACAGATTTTTCCCGGCACTCAGCGGCCCCCGGCTGATATAAAAATCAAAATGCCGCATGGACAGCACACCCTCATGCCCGGCTTTCCTGTGGGCATATTCAATCTCGGCCGCCAGCTCAAGTTCCGTTATACCGGGGCGCAATCTGGCCAGGGTCCTTTTATGACCTGTATCCATGATCAGGCAGGCCTGTTGTATCGCCTTGATCTCCTCTGAATCCTTTTTCATCCGCTGTGAAAATATAAGAGGCGAGATATCCTGTGTCTCAAAAGTGTTGAATATACTTTTGATCTTCAGATACAGGGCTGCCGGGATAATATCCTGCTCCAGGCCCAGTGTTCCCTTTTTGACGCCAAGATCCAAAAGCATTTGCCAGACATCCTTGAAACCGCCGCCATCCCTGATCCGCTCTTTTTCAATAAAGGTCTCCTGGCGCACGAAATCCAGGGCGCGCCTGACCACAAGAAAATAATCCCCCGGGGTCACAACCAGGATGCAGGGCTGGGCTGTACCGGTATAATAAAAAATATCCCGTGATAATATGATGAGGACCGCATCCATTCCTTTTTGTGCCAGATTATTCTGCAGCCTGTGAATTCGTTTTATTCTGCTGTCTTGACCCACAATTGCCTCCTCAATGTTTTCATTATAAATAATTAAGACCGGTCGGTATATTATTATCAATTAATTTACCCTGTATCAGGTCATTACATTTTATCTTCTTATTTCGCCCAGGTATTGATGAATCTGGGCCAGGGTTGTATCAATGGTTTCACGGCTGTGGGTTGCAGCATATAAAGCTGCACAGCCGTTAATGGACGTAACGACAAACCGGGCCACCTGGTCTCTGTTCACACCGGGCTTGAGCATGCTTTTGTCATCCGCCTCTTTAAGCCAGCGGGAAATGACATTGGAAAATCCCATGATGCCGTCAAGCACGCATTGACTCATCTTATCGGACTGCCCGGACAACTCCACCAGCATATTTAAAAAAAAGCACCCGCCTTTAAACACATCTTTGCCAAGATACAGTTTAAGATCGTTTTCCAATGCCTTTTCGATTCTTTCAAGGGGATCATCCAGATGATCAAGATTTTGGAAAACAATCTCTTTCCAGATGCCCACCGCCCTTTCATAGCTGGCATGCCAAATATCCTCTTTACTTTTGAAGTGACCGTAAAGTCCTCCTTTTGTCAGACCGGTGGCATCCAGGATATCAGTGACAGATGTATTGTAATACCCTTTCACAGAAAAAAGATGCAGCGATCTGTCCACGATATTCTCTTTTGTCTGAATCCCTTTTGTAACCATTGCTGCTCCTTTTTGTGTCATACGTCAGCCACACAATATACCAACCGGTCTGTTTTTTACTTAATCAAACCGCCCTAGGATGTCAAGCCTATTTTACAAAACAGGATTTTTAAAACCGACACCTGTAAGGTCATGACTGGTTGTAGAATTTTAAACCGCCGGGAACCCGGCGCTTAGGCCTGGATCTCAAGGATATGATCTACATATTGCGTGATCCGGTCTATGGTTTCAGTGTCTGAAAAATCAAATGCAATACCCAGCTCAGTCTTGTTTTTATCCGATTTTATCCTGACGATGCCAAAACCAACAGTCACGGTTTCTTCCAGCGCGTCTGTTGAAAAAGAGAGAATCCCCTCCTGATCATCCCCCTTGGAAAACAGTTCTCCGGCGCTGGCAACATCAATAATCAACCGGCATCCACCGCAGCTCAAATCCCGGATAATAGCTTTATCCGTATGCTCGGACAGGGTGTACTCCGCCTGAATTATCACATCCACCCGTTCACACGTCCGAAGCATAAAGCGTTCAATCATCTCCGGATATCGGGCCAGTATTAATCGAAAGGGCTGTTCCAGGGCCTGGATAATAGTCACTTTAAATCCCCACACCGTACCGTTGTATACATACCTGAAAATGAGCATTTCTCCGGCTTGTAGATCCCTTTTGGGATCGGCCCCTGCCGGGGTCTGCAAAATCAAAAACTTTGCTTGGGACAGCCCACGGCACATACAATAATGGTTGGTTTTGCTTTTCCCGAACTGAATGGCAACCTTTAACCCGCACATATACGACAGATCACCTGCCGGGATTGACTCGACTTCATAGGGAGATTCCATACGCACTCTCCTTGACTGGCTTAGATTATTATAGGTGGTTTTAAATTCAATGTGGTTCAGATAGTGAAAGTACCTTTAGTTTAAAAAAAACAACGCTATTGACAAGTTCAAACATTAAATCGGCAAAAGACTACTCCTCTAAATAATTAAGAAGTACCCTGAATTTAATAAAGGGAAATATAAACCCACCTGCGCAGGTTCAAACCCCTTTTGGAAGGGA
The DNA here is from genome assembly GCA_964562385.1 of uncultured Desulfobacula sp. GTDB lineage: Bacteria > Desulfobacterota > Desulfobacteria > Desulfobacterales > Desulfobacteraceae > Desulfobacula. The sequence continues at coordinate 14,133 of CAZLTD010000015.1, read as the reverse complement.
AAAACAGAACCGGTTCTGACGGCGTTCGAATTGCTGAATATTTGCGGCGGCCTGAAATAATAAAAAAATCAGTAAATTAGCAAAACCTACGGCGCGGCTGGGCCGGCAGGATATCATCCCGACAAAGCCAACAAAAAAATATTGACAAATTTTAAAATAGCTTCTACGGTGAGGGTTCCAGCTCAATACAACGGCGTATGAGCCAGAATTAAGAAAACAAAGGCGTTTTCCCAATATTAACCCGGGCAAATGCCTTTTTTAATTAATTTTGGGAAGCTAAAATGAAAATTAACAACACCCCTAAGCTTACGCTGTTCCACTGTTTAAACTCATTCAAGGAAACAGCTTCAATGTTTGACGGCTGTGACGTCAAACCCGTCAAAATGGCATGTTCATCCATGACCCGTGATGTCCATCTGCTTCGCGCATTTGAGGCAGGTGCCGATGCGGTCATTGTACTGGTATGCGCTAAAGAAGGCTGCCGGTTTGCAGAAGGCAGCATCCGCGCACGAAAGCGGGTTGACTATGTCAAAACCATCCTTGACGACATCGGCATGGACGGACGGCGGCTGAACATTTTCAATACATCAGCAAGCGACGAAGGATCGATAAAAGATATTATTACCGATACCCTCACCCAGCTGGAAACAATCGGTCCGAACCCTGCTTTAAATCGTCTCAATTAATACCATCCCCATTGATGTTATTATAAGGACCCGGTTTTAAAGCAAGCAAAGATGTTACTATTTTTTGGCTTTATTGCTTGATCACTCCCCGAATCAATTAAGCTAAAAACAAAAAATTCTTTGTCTTGCTTTAGCACCGGTCTTTTTTCCATCACGCCCTAATTTTAGGAGTTAAAAACAATGATAACCGGAAGTCAAAAACCCATAAACGAGATCGTCGGCTTTATTGAGCCTTTTAAAAAAGTGCTCATCCTTGGCTGCGGTACCTGTGTTAAAACCTGCTTTGCCGGCGGCGAGGATGAGGTCGCAGTGCTCGCATCGGCGTTACGCCTGAAATTCAAGCAACTGGCCAGAACCATCGAATTTGAAGAACTCACCATCGAGCGCCAGTGTGAAAATGAGTTTATCCAGGAAGCGGCCGCCTCCATCGGCAGGAATGATGCAATTCTTTCGCTTGCCTGCGGTGCCGGTGTTCAGGCCATGGCAAAACGGTTTGAAAAAGAGGTGGTTCTGCCCGGTATAAACACCACCTTTATTGGTATCCAGGAAAGTCCTGGGGTCTTTACCGAAGAGTGTTCCGGCTGCGGCAATTGCGAACTTGCCACATTCGGTGGCGTCTGTCCGGTGACACGGTGCTCTAAGAAGCTGTTGAACGGCCCCTGCGGGGGATCCCAGCAAGGGATATGTGAAATTGATCCGGGTGTGGCCTGTGCATGGCACCAGATTATTGAGCGTCTCTCCACGCTGGGCCAGATGGACAACCTGAAAACCTATATCCCTCCCAAAAACTGGGACACCAGTCTTTGTGGCGGCCCCAGAAAACTGATCAGGGAGGACCACATCATATGACACACTTAAGCCAGCTCCACGATAAACTATCCAGCGGCCAGTTTGCCGTTACATCGGAATGCGGTCCCCCGCGCGGTGCCAATAAAGAAGTCATTGATGAAAAAATCAAACTTTTAAACGGCCATGTGGATGCGGTCAATGTGACGGACAACCAGACCGCCATTGTCCGGATGTCCAGTATTGCCGCCTCTGCCCACCTGGTTAATGCAGGCCTTGAACCGGTCATGCAGATGGTGGTCAGGGACAGGAACCGGATTGCCATCCAGTCGGACATCATGGGGGCCTATTCCTTGGGGATCAAAAATATTTTGTGCCTGTCCGGCGATCACCAGAAATTCGGCAGCCAGCCCGATGCCATGAATGTCTTTGACATTGATTCGGTCAACCTGATCAGGACGGTCAAAGAGATGCGTGATACAGGCTGCGACATGAGCGGACATAAACTGGATGTGGCCCCGCAGATGTTCATTGGTGCTGCTGCCAATCCCTTTGCCGATCCCTTTGAATACCGGGTAATACGGCTTGCCAAAAAGATCGATGCCGGTGCTGATTTTATCCAGACCCAGTGCATCTACAACATGGACCGGTTCAAAGAATGGATCCGCCAGTCAAATGAAGAGGGCTTGACTGAAAAAGTCTTTATTATAGGCGGTGTCACACCGCTGCGGTCTGCCGGTATGGCACGCTACATGAACAACAAGGTGGCAGGTATGGACGTACCTGAAGAAATCATCAAACGCATGGACGGCGTGGATAAAAAAGATCAGGCCAAAGAGGGCATTGCCATCTGTCTTGAAACCATAGAAGAACTCAAAGTCCTGGATGGCGTTCACGGTGTTCATATCATGGCCATTGAATGGGAAGAAGCCGTGGGCCGGATTGTTGAACAGGCACAACTATAAACCAAGGATAGAAAAACATGCCTAAAAAATACAGTATCCACACAAAGGCAGCGCCTCCCAGGTTCTATCCGGTTGGCAAATACGGTACCATTGAATTTCGGGAAAACTGTGCCGGCAGCTGCAGGGAATGTGTGAAAAAAAAATGTGTCTACGATATTTTCAAAGACAATTATCTTCATATGAGCAAGATGGAGGAGCCGGAGTATCTTTATACCTGCAACTCCTGCTTTCGATGCATCCAGGAGTGCACCAAAGGAATATTCTCCCGGGTGATCAACCCGGAATACCGGGAAATCGGGGATGAATACTGGACCCCTGACGTATTGAACAGGACCTGGTACCAGGCACATACCGGGGGCATCCCGGTGTCCGGTGCCGGCTACCGCGGACCCTTTGTGGGCAAGGGGTTTGATTCCATGTGGACGGACATGTCCGAGATTGTCCGCCCCACCCGGGACGGTATCCACGGCCGGGAATACATCAACACCTGCATCGAATTGTCACGGCGGCCGGAGCGGCTCGCCTTTAATGAAAACGGCGATCTGGCCATTGATGTAAAACCCATCCTGGAAATCCCGCTGCCCATCCTGTTCCAGCAGCCTGCATTCGGCGTGCTCAGCAAGGATGTTCTTGTCTCCATGATCAATGCCGCCAAAACCATCGGGACCAAGATGTTCCTCAAGGCATCGGAAATCTATGAAGATCTCATGGATGAAGGCCCGGTGCTCATTCCCCTGGTTAAAAAGGATGATTTTAAAAATTACCCCCAATTATTAAGCCGGGTGGAGATGGTGGAACTGGCATATGAGCCGGGTGTGGAAACGATTCTGCCCGACCTTAAATTAATGAACCCGAACCTGGTTGTCAGCATCGGGGTCCCCTTATCAGCGGACCTGGATGTGGCCAAAATCTGTACAGAACTCTCCCGTGCCGACATTGACACCCTCCATATTTATGCCGACAGCCATGGACGGCAGTTAAATGCCGACAATCCAAGATTCATCAAGGATATGCTCAGAGACATTCACGTGGCCCTGGTGGAGGCATCCACACGGCAGCAGATCAACATCATCGCCTCGGGCGGCATCTGCCTTGCCGAGCATGTGAACAAATCGATCATCTGCGGTGCGGACGGTGTATCCATTGACCTGCCATTGATCCTTGCCATGGAGTGCCGGATGTGCGGCCGGTGTGAGCAGGGACTTTCCTGCCCGGTTGAACTGGAAAAGATAGAGCCGGCATACGGGGAAAACCGCATTGTCAATCTTATGGGGGCCTGGCAGAACCAGATACTGGAAATGCTGGGGGCCATGGGGTTGCGGGAAGCCAGACGGCTTCGCGGCGAAGTCGGCCGGTCCATGTGGTTTGAGGATCTTGAAAAAGAGAGCTTTGCACCGATTTTTGGTGAACGAAAAGTTTCCATAGACGTAGGATAGATAAAGATTATGAATCAGACACTGCAAAAATTACCGAAAACCCGTCCCACACCATCACGGTTTCGAAACACCATCGGTAAATATATATTAAAAAGAAACGCCAAATGCCTGGCATGCGGCAAATGTGCCGAACTGTGCCCCCATGGGGTGCATATCAAACCCGACGGCCATGCCGAGCCTTTCAGGCCCATCGAACACAACTGCATCGGCCCTGACTGTAAAAAAACCGATCACTACTGCATCGAACACTGCCCGGAAGATGCCATGGTCTTAAAGCCCAATCCATTGCTTGAAACCATGGGAGATTACCGGTGGCCGCCCGAGATGCTTTTGGGCCATTTTGCCATGGCCGAAACAGGGCAGGCCCCCCATGTGGACCTGGAGTACAATTTGGGCAATTCCGGTGGCGGGTTTGACAAAATCCGGTTTAAAACACCCAAGCCCTCTGATGCCGTTGACATCATCGATGAAAAGATCGACACCAGCATTGAGCTGAATAAAACCGGGGACGGCCGTCCCACCAAGACCATCTCCATCCCCTGTTACGGCGGCGGAATGTCATACGGCTCCACGGCATTGTCCGTTATCGTGGGCCGGGCCCGGGCAGCCAAACGGCTCAACTCCATGACCTGTACGGGGGAAGGCGGATATCCGCCGGAATTTTTGCCCTACAAGGAGCATGTCATCACCCAGGTGGCCACCGGACTTTTCGGTGTCCGGGAAGAGACCATCCAGCAATGCCCGATCATGGAATTTAAATATGCCCAGGGCGCAAAACCAGGGTTAGGCGGCCATCTTTTAGGTGAAAAGGTCACCGAGGCTGTTGCCAAAATGCGGGAAACCGTCGTGGGCAGACCACTGTTCTCACCGTTTCCCTTTCACTCGGTCTACTCGGTGGAAGACCACAAAAAGCATGTTGACTGGATGAAGGAGATCAACACCAACGTGCTTTGCTCCATCAAGGTGTCCACGCCCACGGATGTGGATATGGTGGCCGTGGGAGCCTACTATGCCGGTGCCCATATTATACATATTGACGGCAGCTACGGCGGAACAGGCGCCGCTCCTGACATTGCCAAGAAAAATATTGCCATGCCCATTGAATACGCCATTCCCAAGGTCCACAAATTCCTTGAAGAGGAAGGCGCACGGGACAAGATCACCCTGATTGCCAGCGGCGGGATCAGAAACGCCCTGGATGTGGCCAAGGCCATTGCGCTGGGTGCAGACGGATGCGTTATCGGCACGGCAGACCTTGTGGCGGTGGAATGTGTTCGCTGCGGCAACTGTGAAAGCGGCCGCGGCTGTGCCAGGGGTATTGCCTCCACCGATCCCGAACTTGGGGTTATGACGGACGAGGAATATGTGGAGCAGCGCCTGGTCAACATGTACATGGCCTGGAGAAAGCAGTGGTGCGATATCTTAAGGACATACGGCCTTAAAAGCATTAAAGAACTGCGCGGCCGGTCCGACCTTCTGGTCCACCTGGATTATCTGGATGAACAGGAACGAAAAAACTACCAACCTGCCCCTGAATATAAAATGGTTCTATAAGGATAGTGATTATGACACGCGTTAATTCACAACATACCATCAACAACATCCTGGCCTCCCGTGGCCGGATACCCCATATCAAAACACCGGTTCACAAATGTGATGAAGAGGGCGGGTGCGGGGTCACAGGATTTATGGCCAATATTCCCGTGGCCGGACGGCACATTTACGAACCCTCTGTCCAGATGCATAACCGGGGTAACGGCAAGGGCGGCGGCATTGCCGCAGTGGGCCTTTCGGCCAGTGATCTTGGGGTCACCCAGGATGTGCTGGAAGATCATTATCTGCTGCAGGTCGCCTACCTGGATGATGAATCTGTCGCCCAGGTGGAATCCACCAATATCAATCCTTTTTTCGATATTTACAAGGCTGAAAAAACACCCACGATTGATGATCACACAACCATCGGCCTTGAGGTCAAGCCACCGGATGTCTGGCGGTATTTTGTCCGGGTGAAGACCGATGTCCTGGCCAAATTCATCCAGTACAACAACCTGTATGAAATGGACGAAAGAAAAGCCGAAGACGAGTTTGTGTTCCAGAACTCCACACGGCTTAACCAGACCTATTATGCTTCGCTGGGAGAAAAACAGGCCTTTGTCATGTCCCATGCCAGAAATGTCATGATCCTGAAAGTTGTGGGATATGCCGAGCAGGCCACCCAATACTACTGCCTGGATGATTTCAGGGCCCACGGCTGGATTGCCCATCAGCGGTATCCCACCCGGGGTCGGCTGTGGCACCCGGGCGGAGCGCATCCTTTTTCCGGCATGCATGAAGCCCTGGTGCATAACGGCGACTTTGCCAATTACCATGCTGTGAGCGAATACTTAAACCAGTACAATATCTTTCCCCAGTTCTTAACGGATACGGAAACATCGGTCCTGCTTTTAGACCTGTATAACCGGGTGTTCGGATATCCTTTAGAATATATTATTGAAGCGCTGGCCCCCACCACGGAATACGACTTTGACTGTCTGCCGGAACAAAAGCAGCAGGCGTACCGGTATATCCAGTCCCAGCACATGACAGGGTCTCCGGACGGCCCCTGGTTTTTCATCATTGCCAGAAATGACCCCTACAATGATCTGATGCAGCTGATCGGTATCACCGACACTGCCATGTTAAGGCCCCAGGTTTTTGCCCTGCAGGAAAGAGACGATATTCAGATCGGTCTCGTCTGTTCCGAAAAACAGGCCATTGACGCCACGTTGCAGAGTATTGCCGCCGAAGACCCGCGATTCTGCCCTGTGGCGGACAAATACTGGAATGCCCGCGGCGGCAGTGCCACTGACGGCGGTGCCTTTACCTTTACCATAAAAGACAGTGAAAAAGGGGATGGCTCAAAACAACTGATCACCCAGAACAAATTCGGGGACATTGTATCAACACCGACAGACCAGACCCATTTTGATGCATCCGTCTCCATTGAAGGGATGCCCGTAGATAAAAGTCTTATCCAAAAGACCGTAGACCTGTTTGATGCAGGTGACATCGATGCCCTTAAGACCTATTGTATCGAACGCATGCAAAATCTTGATTTCATCAATATCAAACACCTGTGCAGCACCATGGAAAGCCTGTCCAGGGAAAATGATGAGAATAAACTTCTGGCCATTGAGCTTTTAACCCATCTCAATGACAGGCTATTTCCCACGGGCCGTAAAAAGAGAAGTTCGCTTCTCCAGATTATCCGGGACAGCCTGACCGATATTTTTAAATCCTCCCCAAAAATCAAAACAGGGGTCAACTGCCTTTATGCTTATATTGACCGGGCCACCCGGGAAGATTTAAGGGCGCCTGAGGGCAAAGAAAAAGTCCTGGTGGTCAATGCAAAAGAATTTGAACCCGAGGGCCGGGACTGCGATTCCCGGATGATCAGCAAAGCTTACAAGCTGGGCTGGAAACAATATATCTGCTACGGGTATAAAGGACAGCGGTTTACCGGTTGCGCCTTTGGCCCGGATTCAGACGACGTCAGATTTGATGTGTATGACAGCTCCGGCGACTACATGGCCTCCGGCATTGACGGGATGCAGATCCATGTCCACGGCAATGCCCAGGATCAGCTTGGCCAGATCATGAAACGCGGCAAGTTTGTGGTTCACGGCGATGTGGGCCAGACATTCATGTACGGTGCCAAAGGCGGGGATGTTTATATCCGGGGCAATGCCGCAGGCAGACCCCTGATCAATGCCACCGGCGGTCCCAGAGTCATCATTAACGGCACCTGTCTGGATTATCTGGCCGAAAGCTTCATGGCGGGCGACCCCTTAAACGGCGGTGGTTTTGTCATTGTCAACGGCGTCGAGTTTGATGAAAGCGACAATGTGACCGATCTGGACATGCCATACCCCGGGTCCAACCTTTTTTCACTTGCCTCGGGCGGGGCCATCTATCTTCGGGACCCGGAGAAAAAAGTGGTGGACGATCACCTGAACGGCGGCGAGTTTGCCGATCTTGAAAAAGAGGACTGGGAGCTGATTCTCCCCTATCTTAAAGAAAACCAGAAGCTTTTCGGTATCTCCATTGAAAATGATCTTCTGAAAGTGAATGGGCAAAAGCTGTCCTATGAAAAGGTATACCGGAAAGTAAGACCCATTCAGTCATAGGCGCCGGGTAGGCCGACAGGGTGCTTTTAAAA